>NZ_JAHKRD010000003.1:0-343784 GCF_019345615.1 Shewanella sp. NKUCC01_JLK
CGTTTAACATGCGCGTGTAGCTCAGCTGGATAGAGTACCTGGCTACGAACCAGGCGGTCGGAGGTTCGACTCCTTCCACGCGCACCAATATAGTTAACGAGATACGTCTTGTTGATTTAAAGCGTTAAACGCGGAGAGGTGGCCGAGTGGCCGAAGGCGCTCCCCTGCTAAGGGAGTATGGGCTTTAACTCCCATCGAGGGTTCGAATCCCTCCTTCTCCGCCATTCTATTCTTTTAGTCGAGAAGAATAGAATAAATTTGCTAGATAAAAGTGCTTATCCTAGACTCAATCTTAATTGAATCTTAGAAGTACAAAAACGAGTTTGCGCGTGTAGCTCAGCTGGATAGAGTACCTGGCTACGAACCAGGCGGTCGGAGGTTCGACTCCTTCCACGCGCACCATATAGATAAGCCCTGCAAGCAATTGCAGGGCTTTTTTATTTTTTAATCTGTAAGGTTTAACTCATTATATTTTTACCCGCTTAGGTTTAACCTTAACTTTGCATCATCATCTTTTGCTTTACCTTAGCTATCTTCGGTGTTGCTATCTTTAGCCATTTCGTTTTAAACACTTCTCTTTCTTAGGTTCAACTCACTGAAGAATCTGCTTTTGCCTGTGTTGAGAGTCTATGACGACATTGGATATTCATGTCTGCACTCAATGTCAGTCTCTCAGTGCTGCCTCTGGAGGTATTAGCTGTTCTTTAGTCTACATGTGTGGTGTTTACTTATGTCGGCAGTGATGGGCTACGTGTGAGCTCGTGAGCGATAGACCACGGGGAGTGATGAGGATGAATGGTGAGGTGGTTTCAATACTGTGCCGTAGGTTAAATGGCAGTGTTTAGAATTGACTCGGGTTCAATGCGGCATCTGGCCCAAGAGCGTAGATTAAGGCTCATAATTGCTCATAGATTGCAGTGATATAGATACAAGAAGGGCAGCCAAGTGGCTGCCCTTCATTCAGTTAGAACCAATCATAACAAGTGAATCAGAGTAAATGAGAAGCTTAAGCTTCTAACTTAGCAAACTCAGATTTTTGTTCGTTGAGCTTGTCCATGTCACGCTTGAGATCGGCCATCTTAGCGCGCTCTTTGTCGATAACCTCGGCAGGGGCTTTTGCCACGAAGCCTTGGTTCGACAATTTGCCTTCGATGCGAGCGATCTCTTGGCCGAGCTTTTCAAGCTGTTTGTCGATACGGGCCATTTCGGCGGCGACATCGATTAAGCCTGCCATAGGGATCAGCAGCTCCATTTCGCCAATCAAACCTGTGGTCGACATAGGCGCAGTTTCGCCATCGGCTAAAATGGTCATGCTTTCTAAGCGGGCAAGCGTAGTGAAGAAGGTTTGGTTCGCTTCTACACGGGCTTTATCCTGCGCGCTAACACCACGAAGTAGGGCATTTAGCGGTTTAGATGGGGCAATGTTCAGTTCGGCGCGAATGTTACGCACCGCGACGATCACTTGCTTAACCCATTCTAAATCGGCCATTGCTGCGCTATCGACTTTAGCGGCATCAAATGTTGGGAACGGCGCAAGCATAATGGTATCACCAGTGACACCGGTTAACGGTTTAACGCGCTGCCAAATGGTTTCAGTGATATACGGCATCATAGGGTGCATCAGGCGTTGCATCGCTTCGAGCACTGTCACTAAGGTGTGACGGGTGCCGCGCATTTGCGTTTCGCTGCCGTTTTGCAATACCGGTTTGGTTAACTCTAAGTACCAGTCACAGAACTGGTTCCAAGTGAACTCATACAGGGTATTGGCCGCTAAGTCGAAACGGTAGGCTGTCATGTGATCGTCAAAGGTCTTAACGGTTTGATTGAACAAGCCAATAATCCAGCGATCTGCCAACGAGAGTTCCATCTCGCCGCCTTTGTGCTCTGGTGAGCCTGGGCCGCAATCTTGATCTTCTGTGTTCATCAGCACGTAGCGTGAGGCGTTCCATAACTTGTTACAGAAGCTACGGTAACCGTCTAAGCGCTTCATGTCCCAGTTGATGTCACGACCCGTTGATGCCATTGCCGCAAGCGTAAAGCGCAGTGCATCAGTGCCGTGGGCTTCTATACCGTCAGCAAACTCTTTGCGAGTGCTCTTTTCAATCTTGGCGGCCAGTTGTGGCTGCATCATGTTGCCGGTACGTTTTTCAACTAAATCTTCAAGTCCGATACCGTCGATCATGTCTAATGGATCGAGTACGTTACCTTTAGATTTTGACATTTTGTTACCCGCTTCATCGCGGATAAGACCGGTTACGTACACGGTTTTGAACGGGACTTGTGGTTTGCCGTCTTCATCTTTGATGAAGTGCATGGTCATCATGATCATACGGGCAACCCAGAAGAAGATGATGTCAAAACCTGTCACCAACACGTCGGTTGGGTGGAAGGTTTTTAAATCTTCTAAATTGTCAGGCCAACCTAAGGTCGAGAAAGTCCACAGGGCTGAGCTGAACCAAGTGTCCAGTACGTCTTCGTCTTGGCGTAATGTCATCGAGTCGGCGATATTGTGCTTAGCACGTACATCGGCTTCGTTGCGGCCGACATAGACTTTGCCATTTTCGTCGTACCATGCTGGGATGCGGTGCCCCCACCATAATTGACGCGAAATACACCAGTCTTGAATGTCACGCATCCACGAGAAGTACATGTTCTCGTATTGTTGTGGTACAAATTTAATGCTGCCATTTTCAACGGCTTCGATAGCGGTTTTCGCCATTGGCGCAACAGCTACATACCATTGGTCGGTCAGCATTGGCTCGATAACCACACCGGAGCGATCGCCGTAAGGCACTTTCAAGGTGTGCGGCGCGATTTTTTCGAGCAGCCCTAAAGTGTCAAATTCAGCGACGATAGCATCGCGCGCTTTAAAACGGTCAAGTCCGGCAAAGCGTTCAGGCAGGCTGCCATCGAGCGTTTTGTTAAAGGTACCGTCAGAGTTCACCACTTCGGCGCTCACGCGAATGGCGGCATCTAAGGTCAGCACGTTGAACATGGGTAGGTTGTGACGTTTACCGACTTCATAGTCGTTAAAGTCATGGGCCGGGGTGATCTTCACGCAGCCAGTACCAAAGGCCATGTCGACGTAATCGTCGGCCACGATAGGAATGCGGCGGTTAACAATCGGCAACAGAATAAACTTACCGACCAGCGCTTGATAGCGTTCATCATCGGGATGCACTGCAACCGCACTGTCGCCGAGCATGGTTTCTGGGCGCGTGGTAGCGACTTCTAAATAGTCTTTACCATCGGCTGTCAGTTCACCGTCGGCCAGTGGATAACGCAGATGCCACATGTGGCCCTGTTTTTCTTTGCTTTCCACTTCTAAATCAGAGATAGCTGTGTGCAGCTTTGGATCCCAGTTGACCAAACGCTTACCGCGATAAATCAACTCGTCTTCGTACAGACGTACAAACACTTCCTGCACTGCCTTGGACAAGCCTTCGTCCATAGTGAAACGCTCGCGGTCCCAATCTACAGAAGCGCCCATACGACGTAGCTGCTTAGTGATAGTGCCGCCCGATTGCGCTTTCCATTCCCACACTTTATCCATAAAGGCATCGCGACCTAGGTCATGGCGATTTTTACCTTCTTCGGCTTCAAGCTTACGCTCAACCAACATTTGGGTGGCGATACCCGCATGGTCAGTACCGACTTGCCATAGGGTATTTTTGCCTTTCATCCGTTGGTAACGGGTCAAGGTATCCATAATGGTGTCTTGGAAGGCGTGGCCCATGTGCAAGCTGCCCGTCACGTTAGGTGGCGGGATCATGATGCAATAATTGCCTTTGGATTCATCGCCGTGTGGCTTGAAGTAACCTTGCTCTTCCCAGTTTTGGTAAAGCGTTTGCTCGATGGACTGCGGATCGTATGTTTTTTCCATGGGAACGTGTCTGTCTCAAACTAATTAAGTGGATGTGTTGCTAAGTCTTGGGTCTGTAAATTGACCCCTAAGCCGCGATACTGTCGATAACGTTCGCGAGCGACCGCTTTATGCTGATCGTCATTGGCAACAAAATCGATAATGTGGCCAAAGTTTACCGCAAATGGGGGCGCTTGGTCTGCAAGATTAATCAGAACTTGGCGACTTTTGTTGGCGCCGAGGCGATCAAAACCAATTTCTACCGGCGATCCCGTCATCGGGCCTTCACCTTTGAGGTTATGAGGTACAAAGGCACTTGGCTCAAACTGCCATAAAAGTTCATCAATTGCATGGGCTTGCTGTTTATCTTGGCAATGGATATAGACCCATTGTTGCTTCACAAAAGCCTGTTGCGCCAGTTGGCATGCCAGAAGATGCATCTCGCAAAGTGCAGGGTTCGCATTCGCGGTTTCAACAGGTGAATCAGCCTTGGCTTTGGCAGGCGATGCCACTAGCGGCATAAGATAAAACAGCACTTGAGTCATGATTTCAATGCCTTGCTTCACTTGTTTTAGTGGCGAACGAGAGCAGCAGTTTACACTAAAAGTCAGTATGGGTTAATGCTTAGGGCAAACCTTACGGTGAGGTTTTATCTATCACTGTCTGGCTGGACTTAATGGGATGCTTTCAAACCGTTGGAGATGAAGAGGGTAGAGCTATAACTCTTTGAAAAATTATTCTAAAACCATTAGTTGTTCAGTTTTTTATTCAAGTTCTTATTCAGGAAATCGATTTTCTGATTAAATTAAGAAAATAAAAAAGGCGAAGATGAAATCTTCGCCTTTCATTTATCGAGCCTTTAACACACTAAGGCCGGATAGTCGGTTATTCGCCGAGTTCAACACCAGCACGATTGATCAGGAACTGAGTCAATAGTGGCACTGGACGACCCGTAGAACCTTTGTTAGCACCGCTATTCCAAGCTGTACCCGCAACGTCTAAGTGAGCCCAGTTGTACTTTTTAGCAAAGCGCGAAAGGAAACATGCTGCTGTGATAGCTCCAGCAGGACGGCCACCTAAGTTGGTCATGTCAGCAAATGGGCTGTCGAGCATATCTTGATACTCATCCCACAATGGCATACGCCATGCGCGGTCACCACTTTGCTCACCGGCACTTAATAGCTCGTGTGCTAGAGGGTTATGCGATGAGAACAGACCCGATGCGTGTTTACCAAGGGCAATCACACACGCACCAGTCAGGGTTGCAGTATCGATAACCAATTCAGGATCGAAACGCTCAACATAGGTTAATACGTCACATAGGACTAAACGGCCTTCTGCATCGGTATTTAACACTTCAACGGTTTGACCTGACATAGTGGTCAGAATGTCACCTGGACGGTAAGCATTACCCGATGGCATGTTTTCACAGCCAGCCAGAATACCCACAACGTTGATAGGTAACTTCATATCACAGATGGCTTTCATGGTGCCGATAACACCTGCTGCGCCACCCATGTCGTACTTCATTTCGTCCATGGCTTCGCCAGGTTTCAATGAAATACCACCCGAGTCGAAGGTTAACCCTTTACCGACTAATACGATTGGTTTTTCTGTGCTATCGACAGCGCCCTTGTATTCCATCACAGTCATGATGGATTCATTGGCACTGGCGCGACCGACTGCAAGGTATGAGTTCATGCCCAGTTTGGCCATTTGCTCTTCACCAATAGTGGTGACATGCAGAGTGTCGTGTATTTCAGCCATTTGGCGAGCTTGAGAAGCTAAATAGGCTGGATTACAGATGTTCGGTGGCATGTTGGCTACATCGCGACATAAATGCATGCCAGCAGATACTGCCATACCATGCTCGATGGCGCGCTCACCTAAAGTTAATTCACGGCGAGTCGGGACATTAAACACTAATTTACGCAGTGGACGGCGAGTTTCACCTTTGCGGGTCTTCAGGGCATCAAAGCTATAAAGACTGCTATTAGTGGTTTCAACCGCTTGACGTACTTTCCAATACGTATCGCGTCCTTTCACGTGCAGTTCAGTTAAGAAGCAAACCGCTTCCATTGAACCCGTTTCGTTAAGGGTGTTGATTGTCTTAGTGATGATTTGTTTGTATTGGCGTTCGTCTAGTTCTCGTTCTTTGCCACAACCCACTAATAATACACGTTCACTCAATACGTTAGGAACATGGTGCAGCAATAACATCTGGCCAGGTTTACCTTCCAGATCGCCGCGACGCAGTAGGTTACTGATATAACCTTCGCTAATTTTATCTAATTGCTCCGCGATACCCGACAGACGACGGGGTTCATAAACACCGACCACGATACAGGCTGAGCGTTGTTTTTCGGGGCTACCGCTCTTTACGCTAAACTCCATGAGCACTCCTAGATTCTTAAAGACAAATTTTTATATTTATTGGATAATGTCTGCTTGTCCCGAAAAGGGCCTAAGTTATTACTCCAAAGGTGATTTATTCTCGGCGCTTGAGTCACGCATTTCGTGACGTTAAGTTTACCTAGAACCCCTGAAGCTGGTCAGAAAACTATCAAAAGTAAACAGTTTACATGAAAGTTAGTCTGTTACCAGCAAAAAGATAAGTTTAGAGACCGGATCCTGCCTGTGATTGTATTTAAATACCTTATTCGAGAAGTTTTAAAGGCACAAATTGCGGTACTTTTAGTGCTGTTAACTATTTTTATTAGCCAGCATTTCGTGCGTATACTGGCCGATGCCTCCGACGGCGATTTTCCCGCCTCTTTAATCATGACTCTGATTGGGCTTAACTTGCCTTATCTGGTGATCTTAGTGCTGCCGTTAAGTTTGTTCTTGGGTATTTTACTGGCCCACGGCCGTATGTATTCCGAAAATGAAATGGTCATTCTCCACGGTGTTGGGGTCAGTGAGTGGTATGTCACCCGCGTAACGCTGATCCTCGCCGTGATCAATATGCTGTTTACTGGCTATTTATCCCTTTATGTTGCTCCTTGGGCAGAAGAACAGCAAAACCAAGTGCTCGAAAAAGCCCAGTCTGAAGCGGGTCTTGCCGCCTTAATCCAAGGGCGTTTTCAGGCGAGTCCCAATGGTCGCGCGGTATTATTTGTTGAGCGTATTGGTAAAGATAACGAGTTAGATAAAGTGTTTGTAGCACAGTTGCCAGATCCTGATGATGAAACTGGCGTGACCAATGTCGTGGTGGCTAAAGGTGGACGAGTACAGGAAGATAGTTCAGGTGCTCAACAATTGAACTTGAATGACGGCGTGCGTTATCAAGGCAGCCCGAAGGCGAAGGACTACCAAATGATCGAATTTGGTGGTTATAAAATGCAAATTAAAGAGCAGCAAGTTGATGAGCGTCGCCGTAAGTTATCTGCATTGCCCGTTGATGAACTCGTGAAAATTGAAGGTGCTGAAGCCGCTGCTGAATTCCACTGGCGTCTTGCTATCCCGCTCGCGATTCCAATTATGACACTAATTGCTGTGCCGTTGGCGCGGGTGAATGTGCGCCAAGGTAAGTTTGCTAAGATGTTCCCAGCAGTACTTTTATATCTTGGCTATTTTGGGCTAATGGTCGCGGGACGTAAGGCATTGCAAGATGGGATTATTCCACTGTATTTAGGTATGTGGTGGATCCATGTTTCTGCGCTCTTGATGGGGTTATTCTTGCTCGGCAAAGATAGGCCTATTTTCAGTCGTATATCGTCCTTGTTTGCCAATAAGAAGGTGGCAGCATGAAGATATTAGACCTTTATATCGCCAGAATATTGTTAAGCACTTCAGCGCTTTGTTTGCTGGTGTTGACTGGTTTGTCGGGCATCATCAAATGGGTTGATCAGCTGCGTTTAGTTGGCCGTGGCACCTACAGCATGATGGATGCTGGCATCTATGTTTTATTTTTAGTGCCACGGGATATTGAAATGTTTTTCCCTATGGCCGTCTTGCTAGGCGCTTTGATTGGTATGGGAATGTTGGCATCGAATTCCGAACTTGTGGTGATGCAAGCTTCTGGCATGTCACGTTTGCAGATCACTATGTCGGCGATGAAAACTGCTGTGCCTTTGATGTTATTGGTGATGGTTTTAGGAGAGTGGGGCGCACCGATTGCTGAGCAAAAAGCCAATGAGTTGCAAGCTGTTAAACTCTCTGGTGGGAGTTTAATTAAGTCCCATCGTGGAATTTGGGCAAAGGATGGTGATTTGTTCGTTAATATTGGTGAAGTTGAAAACATCAATAAACTCAGCAATATCACGCTTTATAAATTCAATAGCGAACTTAAGCTCACCAATGTAGTTCACGCAGACCGAGCGGTCTTTTCCCAAGATCGCTGGCGTTTATTTGACGTTAAACGTACCGATTTAAGCTATGAAAAAGTCGTGCTTGAGTATCTTGAAGAAGACCAATGGCAATCAAGTTTAACGCCAGATAAGCTCAGCGTAGTGTCGATTAAACCCGAGGCGTTATCTATACGTGGTCTGGTCGGTTATCTTGATTACCTTAAAACTAACAGTCAAGATCCCAGCCGTTATGAGCTTGCTTTATGGCGCAAGGTGATGCAGCCCGTGACGGTCGCAGTGATGATGTTAGTGGCACTGTCGTTTGTATTTGGTCCGCTGCGGACAGTGACTATGGGCGCGCGCGTATTACTTGGGGTCGTAGCAGGTTTTAGCTTTTATATCAGTAATGAGATTTTTGGCCCCATGAGTATAGTGTATGAGCTACCCGCTTATGTGGGGGCTGTTGCGCCAAGCTTGTTGTTTACTGGCGTTGCCTTCTACTTTATCCGGCGATGATACGCAGCTTATTACTTCTTACTCCGGATTTTGTCAATTAAGAATAGTCCATAAAAATAGTCCATAAAAAACGACGCTTTTGCGTCGTTTTTTGTATTTCGGATTTACTTAAGAATAAACTTATGCCCCATGCCAGTTACGCATTTGGTTGGCTTCTTTAGACAGCACGACAACTTCTGAGCGAGTCATCATATCCTGCAGTGCGCGCTTATCATCATTGATTAAAATCCATAAATTGCCAATGCCGAGCAGTGACCAAATGATGCGAGCGTAGGCAGTGATTAGACTTAAGTTTTGGCCATTAGGATGTTGAATTTTAAGCCGCCAAGCGCGCATCCCTAAGGTTTGACCGCCCTTACTCCAGAATAATGCGTAGAAAGTGCCGACACACAAGGCAAGCCAGAGTTGATAAATTCCCTGATAAACCGGCGTGCCATTGAGTGCATCTGAGACATGTTCAAAGCCATTCATGCCAGCCAGTCCTGAAGCGGTGAGGCCGTAGAAAATCCCAAAGCCCATTGCGCCCGCAACCATATAGACGGCCACGGCTAACATCGAATCGTAAATTGCAGCGCCTAGGCGGCGGAAGAATCCTGCGCGGGGGAAATTAGCATGTTCGGTATTGAGCATTACAGTGTCCTGTTATTGAAGTGCTTAAAGCTAATACAAAAAACAATTAATACATTAGCCTAGGCTTCAGGTTCTTCATCTCTGACAAAGTGGATATTGCTAAAACCAAAGCGGGCAAACTCTACTTTCCTGAATTCTTTTTCAGCCTTGGCACCTTTACGAGATGTCATGGCGACTTGTTGTTCCATAGCCAAAAATTTGGTCAGATCTATGCCTTCGGCTTCGGCCACAGCTTCATATAAATCATGGTGTTTGTCGTAGCTAAAGGCGATAGTTTTCGTCTTACCTTTGAAGGTATAAGTGACTTGACGGGCCATGGGGGGGAGCTCTCCTGAAATAAGTCTGAAATTAATTAAATTCACTTCTAAAAATAAAATACACAGCACCTAAGATGCACAGTCCTGCCCACAGATAATCGAGCTTCAATGGTTCTTTCATATAGAAATAGGCAAAGGGGACAAACAAACTTAAGGTGATGACTTCTTGTAAAATTTTTAACTGGCCGACATTCATTACTGTGTAGCCGATACGGTTAGCAGGCACTTGCAGCAAGTATTCAAATAGGGCGATACCCCAGCTCACTAAGGCCGCAATAATCCAAGGTTTTGAGCCTAGCGTTTTCAAATGCCCGTACCAAGCAAAGGTCATAAAAATATTACTTAAGCAAAGTAAACCGATAGTGGTTAGGGTTGGATTCATTTTTCATCTCTATGATTAAATTTATAAATCATATACATAGCATCGTCAGTATAGCTGCCAAGGCATTTATCGATTGCCTTAGGTTTAAAACCCATTTTAAGCCAATAGCTGTCGGCACCTTGTACGGCTACGAGGGATAAGGAATTGAGATTATAGCGATCCGCCAATAGTGTTAGGCGGGTCAGCGCCTTAGCGCCGGCGCCTAAACCTTGGGCTTTGGCCGAAATCGCAATATCGTGTAGGTATAAGGTATCAGCCTTGGGTAAATGTGTGATGGGCTGATATAGCGCGGGCGGCATATTGGCGGTCCAAGGGTGAGCCAAGCAATAACCGACAACCGACTTATCCACTTCGAACACAAAACAGGACTGAGGTGATACCTGCCATTTACTTTGCAGTACGTGCAGTGGCTCAGGATCCAGTTGTGAGTAACACTCGTCTTGGATCGCTAAAATGGCATCCCAATCCTCTGGGGTGATTGCACGCAGTAACATGGCCGACATTTATCCTGTTTCAAGAGTTCTGTTGAAGGAACTCCGTGGAAAGAGTCCTGATTCAAATAAGCTCGGCATTATAACCTCAAGCAGCGTTAAAATGCAGGCTCCAGCGGCAATATAAAGCGCTTTAAAACCCGTATAAACTGAGCTTTCAGCGCTTTTAAGCATTAGCAGCGGTTAAATGCCCAGATATCGTTGGCGCAGGTGACGCTCAAGATATTGACCATTTAGGGTTTCGCCCGTTGCTTGGCGTATCAGTTCATCGGTTGTGAGCAAAGATCCCTTAGACCAAATGTGTTCACTCAGCCATTGGAATACCGAGTTCAACTTGCCTGTATCGATTAGGGTTTCAATTGGCCCTAAGGCTTTTTCCATCGCAAAACGGCATTGGGCGGCATACATGGCGCCTAAGGTGTAACTTGGGAAATACCCTAGTTCACCAACGGCCCAATGAATATCCTGCATGCAACCGTCTAGGTAGTTGCCATCGGTATTAATCCCCAGTAGTTGTTGCATCTGCGTCGACCAAAAATCAGGCAAATCCTCTACGGTTAAGCTGCCGTCGATAAAGGCTTTTTCTGCCTCAAAGCGCAGTAAAATGTGGCAAGGATAGGTGACTTCATCGGCATCGACGCGGATCAGTCCGGGCGCTACGCGGGTGTAATGCTGTGCTAATTCTTGGGCGCTAAAATGACAATGAAGATGTTGCGCAATTTTAGGCTGCAATTGGCGTAAAAATGCCGGATTTGCCCCGAGTTGCATTTCGCAGAATAGACTCTGGCTCTCGTGGATACCCATAGAACGCGCCAGTCCTGCAGGTTGTCCGCGCCACGCTTGAGGTAAACCTTGCTCGTATCTGGCATGGCCTGTTTCATGAACTATGCCCATGATAGCACTGCTAAAATCAGCCTCATTGTAGCGGGTCGTTATCCGCACATCGCTTGGCACGCCGCCACAGAATGGATGGCTGCTGATATCCAGCCTACCGTGGTTAAAGTCAAACCCCAGAAAATCCATTACGTCTCGGCCAAGGGCTTGCTGCGCGCTAACATCGAAGGGACCATTTAGCGTTAACTTAGGCTCGTTTGCCTGTTTAGCCAGCACTTCTTGGATAAGTGTCGGTAGCCAATCTTTCAGTCCGCCAAAGGTTTGCTCTAGCTTTGCCGAGGTCATTCCCGGCTCAAATTTATTGAGCAGGGCATCATAGGGGGAAATATTCTGGGCTTCGCCGCGGATCTGCGCTTCTTCCTTAGCAAGTGCAATTACGGCTTTAAGGTTTGGTTTAAAGCCTTGCCAGTCATTATTTTTACGTTGTTCACGCCACGCATTCTCACATTGATAGGCCATTTTAGTTTTGGCTTGCACGAGATCGCCGGGCACTAAATTTGCCTGTTGATATTGGTACTGCATTTCCCGCAGGTTGGCTTGTTGTTCCGTTGTGAGAGATTCGTCCGTCGCGCCGTGTAAGTGTTCGGCTAAGACGGTTGAGGTTTTGAGTGTGTGGATATGTCGCGCCAGTTCAGCCATTGCATCGCCGCGATCGCTATTACCGCCCATAGGCATCATAGCTGCTTGATCCCAGTCACCTAGAGCGCTGAAATGTTCAAAGTGAGAAATTTTTTGAAAATGTGCTGTCAGTTTATCGTAACTTGGTGTTGGTACTTTGCTCTTGGGTGAGTCCATGGAATTTCCCTTCTGGCGCATCAAATCCTGCGCGAATAAATAACAATAACAGGATGATCATACAATGACGTCAACAGTATACTCAAACAACCTGAAGATGCAGGACTCAGTGGGCTGATATTAACGCTATAGTAACGCACTTGAGGCAAGGCCATTTATTGCTCTTGAATAAATGGCATCCACGCCATATATGGCGATTACGGCTATTTGCAGCTCTCGCGGGCTAAGCTAAAAAGGGAGTTGTAGTGTTAAAGTGGTTTTCGATAGGGTACTCGTAGCGAAGATGGCCACGCGATTTTGGCGCAGCAGAGCATAGTCAAAATCTGTTTTAGGGACAATTTTTAGTTTGGAAATTGTGCTTGCCTTGCTATTCTGTTGTGGTTAAGTCGATAATTACAGTGAAATAAATGGAATGCTGTATTGTTCAAGGAGATGACTATGTGGGCGTTTTTAGTTGAACAGCCTAATTTACCTTACACCATAGCTTTTGCCTGCGTACTGGCCCTTGGTGTGTTTGAAGTCTTCGCATTATTCATAGGTTTAAGCATGTTAAGTGCGTTAGACCAATGGGTACCTGCTGATGTGGAATATGATGCTGATGTGGGTGCGGGTGGACTCACGGGCATTGCCGGTTGGCTGTGTCTAAATAGACTCCCATTACTTATTTGGTTTGTGCTTGCGCTGACCAGTTTTGCGATTGCGGGTTATATCGTCAATTTTATCAGTGTTAGTGTTGCCGATTTTTTACTGCCGCAACTGTTCACTTTACCCATTGCTATTGTCGCCAGTGCATTTTCTTGCCGTTATTTTGGTCGAGTGCTTGCAGATCATTTGCCTAAAAATGAATCGAGTGCGATCTCGCTAGATGATCTTAGCGGCTATGTCGGCACTATCACCTTAGGTTGCGCAATTAAAGGCATGCCCTCTGAAGCTGTCGTTCGCGATAAACATCAACAAAAACATTACGTTTTAGTCGAGCCCGAAACTTCGGATATCGAGTTTGCCTCAGGCACTCAAGTCGTGCTGCTTAAGCGAGAAGGCCGCGTCTGGTCTGCTACGCGTTTTGATAATTAATCTTCCCAAGCCATAAATCAATTGAAAGGAAATCAAATGGATGTGTTAACAAACATAGGTTCATCCGGTAGTTTTATTTTGCTCGTTGCGGGTATGGTGCTACTCGGCCTCATTGTGATCGGGTTAATTTTCGCCAAGTTATATAAACGTGCAACCAAAGAAATGGCCTTTGTGCGTACCGGCTTTGGTGGTGAGAAAATCATTAAAGATGGCGGCGCTATTGTGTTGCCTGTATTACATGAAACCATCTCGGTAAACATGAACACTTTGCGTATCGAAGTGGAGAAAACCCAGAAAGATGCGCTGATCACTAAGGACAGAATGCGTGTCGATGTGAAGGCCGATTTCTACTTGCGTGTAGCCCCACATTCCGATGGTATTTCAATGGCAGCACAAACCTTAGGCACGCGTACAAACCGCGTTGAAGAGCTTAAAAAGCTGATGGAGTCTAAGTTTGTTGACGTGCTGCGTGCCGTGGCCGCCGAAATGACCATGACAGAAATGCATGAGCAGCGTGCCGATTTTGTGCAACGGGTGCAAAATAACGTCGCCAACGATCTGGAGAAAAACGGTCTCGAACTCGAATCGGTTTCATTAACGGGTTTCGATCAAACTGATTTGCAGTTTTTTAATGAAAACAACGCATTTGACGCCGAAGGTCGTGCGCGTCTGGCGAAAATTATCGAAGAGAAGCGCAAGGAAACCAACGATATTCAGCAGGAAAACCGCATTAAGATCGAGCAGCGTAACCTCGAAGCTGAAAAGGAATCCCTAGAGATTGAAAAGTCGGAAGAAGAAGCGCGCCTGATCCAGCAACAGTCGTTAGAATTTAAACGCGCCGATCAAAAAGCGGAGATTATTAAGCAGAAAGAAAACAAGGCTCGTGAAGAACGCGAAGCCGAGATTGCCAAAGAGCGCGCCATTGAAACCGCTGAAATCGAAAAGACCAAAGATATCGAAACCCGTGAGATTGAAAAGTATAAGTCGATTGAGCAATCGCGCATTCAACAGCAAAGGGATATCGAAGTTTCTGAGCAGGAAAAACGCATTGCGGTAGCGGCCAAATCTGAAGAAGAATCAGCAGCTCGTGCCCGTGCAGCTGAAGCCGAAAAACTGAAAGTTGAAAAAGAAGAAGCGGTAATCACAGCGCGCCAAGTGGCAGAAGCTAATCGTCGCAAAGAGATTGAAGTGATTGATGCCCGTAAGGAAGCTGAGCGTGATGCAGTCGGCGTAACAGTGCAGGCCGAAGCTGAGAAACGTGCCGCTGAAGACAGATCGAGTGCGATTCTGATTGAAGCGCGCGCCAGTGCCGATGCGAAAAAACTGCAGGCCGAAGCGGATGAAAAAGTGTATGCCGTTGAAGCAGCAGGTAAACAAGCGCTTTACGAAGCTGAAAACGTCTTGAGTGATGAGCAGATTGCCCTGCAAAAATCCCTCGCCATTTTGAAGGCCTTGCCTGAAATTGTGGCCCAAGCCGTTAAGCCGTTAGAAAACATTGAAGGTATTAAGATTCTTCAAGGTTATGGTGCAGGTCATCAATTTGCTGCGGGTGGCGAAGGTGCTCACCATCAAGGTGGCATCGCAGAGCAAGTGACCAGTGCAGCGTTAAACTATCGCGCCAATGCGCCTGTTATCGATGCCATGCTCAGGGAGTTAGGGTTAGTGAATGGCGACTCTGGAACTTTGAATGATTTATTGAACGGCAATAACACCTTAACCGCCGAAGCCTTAAGTGGTGTGACCTTGTCGAACTCTAGACCTAAGGACTATAGCCAAACGCAGGTAGTAGAGAGCCAAAGTGTGCTCAAGCCTTAATCTCAACGACATTAAACTAAGTCAAATCAAGTAAAGCGCTCGCCGTTGCTCTTTTGAGCCTTGTGCGGACAAAAGATTGATAAATAGGACGAATGAAATAAAACCGCTCACCATTATGGTGAGCGGTTTTTTTTTGGCATTAAATCAAATCTAACGGCTTATTTGTGTACCTTGTCGACCCCCGATGAGCGACCTTCGGCATGACAGGTTGCGCATGACTCCTGTCCTGATTGGTAAATTCGACCACCGCTGGCATCGCTTTGGTAAACCCCGCCAAAGCTACGTGCATGGACGACTAAACTATCGATAAGCGTGTGACATGCCGTGCAGGTTGCTAAGGTTGGTGAGTACTCGGCAATTTGCCCTATGTTGGCTGCATCGGGTGTCGCAACTAACAGGGATTGTTGTGCACTTAGCCCCTCGAGACTGAGCTGTCCTGCGCTATGGCAAACACTACAGTTATTTTTTGCATTAGGGTAAGTGAGTTCGGGACGTGGGTTATCAAAACCCACTACAGTGCGGGTTCCCGCATGCAGTGAATGCACCATTTCCCTGTAGCTCAAAGTATTGTTGATGGTGCGATAGGGCTTGATTTGGCTGGCCCCAGGAGTATGCATCACATTGGCATTGAGATACATAATCGCATCATTACTGTGGCAACTTTGACATTGCCCATCGGTCAGTGCGGTTGCTGTTTGCGGTGCATGACAGGTGCCACAGCTGCTATTGGGTTCAAAAATTCCTTTCATTTGATGCGCTGACAGAACTCTATCTTCTAATCCTTGATCATGACATTGGCGACAGGCCTGTTCATCGACCTTAGCTTTTGCCGTAACAGCTTGACCTTGCAGGCTTAGCGAATTAATGGCACTGAGACTCACCTCTTGATTTGCGATATTACAGTTAACGGCAAAGCCGGTATTTTTATCGGCACAGAGCACCAGTTTACTGTAGAGTTTTGACTGACTCAGATCGCCAAAATCGGCAGCCGACAGGTTAGATATAGTGACTGTTAGCTGATTGGGCGCGGTAATTTTTAAGGCGACGTCGCTCCTGTTTGCTAATAAATCCCACACTTTACGCTGGCCGTTATTGATTGGCATGTTCGCGCTATTTGTTTCACCTGTGGCAATCAACCAGAAGGATTTTATCATAGGTTGACTGGCGGGCAGTTGCTCCATTTGCTGCACTTGCAATGTCACCGCAAGGGTCTTAGCTTCAACGCTTAGCTGCGAACTCAGTAACTTAACTTGGTAATCGCTCACCAGCTTAGTGGCTGTTTTCACAGCGGCATTGTGGAAAAGCCCGACACCTTCAGGATTAGTGCTATCAGGGTGGCAGCCGCTACAACCCAGTGCCCATGGGGTGGCAAAAATTTCCCTGTTGTGGAATAAACCCGCTACAGTACCATTCCAATCTGCGGGGATTTGCGCTTTGTGACAGTCAAGACACGCGGTTTTACTGGGGATATTACTATTGCCACTTTGCGCCGTTGCGCCGGGAATATGGCATTGCTGACATTGGGCCATATCACCGGGAAAGGTCACATTGGCGTAGTCATATAGCTGTCCCTTGTAACCTACAATTTGATATTTGGCTTGGTGGATCTGGTGTGTCAATGTCGCCATATCAAGGCTATTACCCGTTTCAGGATCGCCAGAGTAAGTCGTGTGACAGACAACGCAGCCCTCAAAGGCAAAACGTTTATTGCCGTGCATCAAAAGGCGAGTGTCGGTATTGGCTAAGTCTGGGTTATGGCATCGAAAACAGGCTTGTTCTGGCGCGATCACTTTACGGCCCATATCCGCCGCGACTGTCTGTCCTGTGGCGGGCACAAAATCGTACACGCTGTTGATCAACTGAGTGTCGATTGGGCTATTTGCGAACGGTTTTAACTCTAGGTAAATTCTGTGGGTGAGCTCAGGCGAGTACTGGGTATCTATCCCCGTAAATTGTGAGTAACCCGTGAGTGGTTTACTCAAAGTGTAACGGTATTGGCCCGCGCCTAAGGAGGTTAGACACGCCGTTTTACAGTTGCTTTCAATGCCTGCTTGCCACTGAGTCTGTGCATTCGCTTGGGCATTTGTTGCAGGTTCTACTTGATTATTGATGTAACTGGTCCATTGCAACGCAGCATCTGTCGCGCTTGCTGCAGAGTTAGTGACTTCTGTGCCAGTTGTTGCCATAGCATTCGCCGCGGCTTGGGTGATTTGATAGTGCTCCTGCGGCGGTGCTAATTTGGCAATACCGACACCTAAGGTATCTAGCTCCTTCAGGTTTTCTAGCCCTGTGACCGCAATACCATTGGCATTGCTGAGGAAGAAATCGACCTGCACATGAGTTTGTGCATCGATAACCACATTTTCTATTGTCGCTTTGAGTGTATCCGCTTGTTCAATGCTGATACTCACAATCCCTGGTGGACCTTCTTTCCCATCGTCACCATCGGAACAGGCTGTCATCAGACAGACTGCGACTGCCATTGGCGTAAAGATTTTCCATTGAGAACGGGTATTCGTTTTCATCATTTTCCATTCCTTTTTAATTAGATTCTGTCGGGACTCTAATCGGAATGTATGCGGTATAGATATTAACTTAGTTATGAGTTGAGTTGCACTTAATTAACCAAATTTAAAAGTTATTTGTTAATTATATCAAGGTAATTTGAAGTGAGGCATTATTTAAATTTTCTAGATGTTGAATTGTTAATTCTTGAAAACGTTACTCTGATGCATGTCGTGTAACTTGATCTAATAATGCCCCAATATGGGTAATTGTGACGCAGGTTAAAAATCAAAGACATAATTACTTTAGCATAAATTGTCGGGAATCAAAGTGTATGCATATTTTAATTATATTGCTTTGACTAATAAAGGATCAAATATGATTACCAGAAGAGGAATGCTTAAAGGCGGTATGGGCGTTGCTGTCGGTACAGTTTATAGCGGAACATTAATAAGTTTTCTGACCGGTTGTGGCAGTGACAGTAATAGCCAAGAGATAGTAGAAGTCATGCCTGGTGGACTCATGGTGGTGAACCCTACGGTTTGTGTTAGCTGCAGACGCTGTGAAATTGCCTGTGGTTGGAACCATGAAGGGGATAGCAGTCCGACACTTGCCCGCGTCAAAGTAGAAAGAAATATGAACTATGGCCCACATGGTGTGCAATTTGATTATGAAATACAACGAGGAGAATGCGGCGATAAAACCGTTGTTCCTTCCACTTGTCGCCACTGCGAAGTCTGCACTGAAGTTTGTCCACAGCAAGCTATTTCAACGAACGAACAAACTGGCGCCAAAGTGATTGATGAAGAACGTTGTGTCGGATGTGGTTATTGTGCAGATAAGTGTCCTCAGCAAGTCATTAAAGTTGTTCGCAGTAAAATGAAAGCCGTCAAATGTGATTTATGTAACGGTAAACCTGCCTGCGCGCAAGTTTGTCCTACAGGTGCAATTAAATTTTATAACTGGGAAGAGGCTGAAGCTGCATTAGAACAATACGAAAAATATACCGGCTTAGTTTCTTAAATTCAGGAGAAATAATATGAGTGATAAAATAGGTGGTTGGGCGGGTAAAGTCCTCAGAGTTAATTTAACAACTAATCATATATGGTATGAGCCAATCAATAAATATTATGACTATATCGGTGGTATGGGGATTGGTTATAAAATATTGTGGGATGATCATAAGGATAATATTACAGCAATCGACCCAGATAATATTATTGTCTTTTCTGCCGGACCATTAACGGGTTCAGGCGTTATTTGTACTGGACGAACAACCATTACTTCCCGTAGTCCCGTAATTGAAAAACATCTGATTGCCGATGGTCACTTTGGTGGGCATTTTTCACCCGCAATGAAATTTGCGGGCTTCGATGCGATTGCGATAGAAGGCAAAGCGAGCAGTCCTGTGTGGCTTAAAATTGTGGATGATAAGGTCACGATTGAACCTGCCGATGCCCTATGGGGTAAAGGTATATTTGATACCCACGCTATGATCGCGCAAATGATGGGACCCAATGCACAAGTGGCGGCCATTGGCCAAGCGGGTGAAAACCAAGTGCCTCTTTCTGTCATTATGACTCAGGGCGGGCACTCAGCAGGTGGTCATGGCTCGGTAATGGGGTCAAAAAATTGTAAAGGGATCGGCATTATCGGCACTGGCGCCGTTAAAATCGCCGCCAATAATGAAAAGATGCGTGCCTTAGATGACCATATTTTAGGTATTATCGGTGCCAACAATAATGGTGTCGTTCCTTCAACGCCGCAATCTTGGGCTGAGTACTCAGCCCCCATCAGCCGCTGGAAATCTCGGCCCGGTTTGAAGTGGGGCGCTGCCGATCAAGAAATCGATTTAGGCGAAGTGCCATGGAATGAACGCAATCGTATTGGGTTTCGAACTTCGATGGCAGAAAGCTACATTGGTGTGGAATATGCCAATAAGTGGATGAAGCGTACGGGAGGCTGTCATTCATGCCCAATACGTTGCTTCTGCGAGCTAAAAGTCCCTGAATTGAAAAGCAAATACGGTCGTAAAACCGAACATATATCTAACGTCTGTATGGGATTCCTCGTACCACAGTATTTAATGGGCACCAAAAATGGTACAGAAGCACATGCGATGGCGGGCGCTTTAGGGGCTCATATTCTCGATGACTATGGTATTTGGTGTAACTATGGCTCCATTTCTCATCTATTTAAATTCCTAAAAACAAAGGATATGTTTAAGCATTTATTACCTGAAGATGAATTTAACAGCATTCCTTGGGCGCTCTGGGATAACCAAGATCCCGCTTTCTTACTTGATTTTTATCGCCGAGTGGCGTTTAAAGAAGGTGAAATTTCCCATATGGCCGACGGCTTATATGATTTGATCAAGCGTTGGGGGTTAGATGGAACCAATCCCAAGTTAGGTAATTGGGATATTCACAAAGAAAGTGCAACTAAGGTATTCAACAAGAAAACCAATGCTGCCGTGCACCATGCCAGTGAAACCGCGGGTCAGGTGGGTACGTTAATCAACGTCGTCTTTAACCGTGATGCTCAGTGTCATTCCCACATCAACATAGTTAACAGTGGGTTGCCACATGATATGACAGTGGCGATTGCCGAGAAAAAATGGGGTGAAGGTGCATTCGATAAGGTGAATTGGTATACCCCAATCAATGCGGCTAAGATCCGTTTTGCAAAATGGTCGCTGGTGAAAAACGTATTACATGACTCTCTGACACTGTGTAATTGGATGTTCCCACTGCTGGCATCACCGGATAAAAATCGCAACTATGAAGGCGATAGCACCATTGAATCGCAGATGTTCAGTTTAGTGACTGGGATTGAAACCACAGAAACTGAATTGGACTTTAAGGCGGAAAGAGTGCTGCATTTACACCGTGCCTTAACCGTATTGCAAATGAATGAAAGCAATATGCGCGAAGAGCATGATGTGCTCAGTGACTGGGTTTATGATTTGAATCCAGATAAAAACTTCGGTCAAGAGGGCACCATCAAGATGGACCGCGCTGACATGCAAACGGCGCTGGACATGTTCTATGAAGCCTTTGGTTGGGATATTCAAACCGGTGCGCCAACTCGGGCCACGCTCGACAAGTTTAGCCTAGGTTTTGTTGCCGATAGATTGGCGGCTAGAGGCCTGTTACCCAGTTGAACACTATAGTTGGACACTATGATTGAACTTGTCGGTTATATCAGGGTATTTAGCCAACACGGACGCTTAGTCACGGCGGAGCAAATCGCCGCCGTGGCAGGGCTCGAGTGGGATAGTGAGCAAACGGTTAACAGTTATATTCGCCTAATCCTCAATGAGGCTTACAAGGATGTGCAGATGCGTTTGTCGGATAAGCGGTATTTCTTCTATTCCGACAGAAGCATAGTTGAACGTTACGCTGAGCAATGGTTAGCATTGGAGCGGGGTGAAGCGTTTGAGGCGATTATTACCCAGATCCGTCGCAATAGTTGCCGCCATACTGAGGTCTATCTGGAGAGTGTACTGACGTTTGCCCCCTATCTTTATGATGAGCCTACATTAGCCAATGTGCGTGAGCAATTACCGCAACAGCTTGGGGCTGAGGATATCCATTATGCAGTGGACAATCAGGGGAAAGGTTATTACTACTCGACTCTGGGATTGAGTCACAGTTATGCGGCCGTCCTCGCTAATTATGATCCTTGTGAATGGTCAAACTGAGATTCTGCGACCTCATTGATATTGATTAAGCGCCTTCGGGCGCTTTTTTATCGCAAATATCTCATATAGCTAGCGTGAAATTAGCTTGCCAGCGTTTGAGTGTACTTTTTGATGATTTCGTCAATTTTACCATTGGCCTTCAGTGTCGCTATGGCTTGATTGATGGCAGGAAGCAAATCGGCATGTTCTTTTCGCAACCTAAACACTAAGTCACCATCAGAATGCACTGCCGCCAGTGCGACAGGGATCCGCAACTGAGTCGACCAATACAAGGCTGGGTAATTACCAGCAATAACGGCATTGACTCTGTGTTTATCTAAGGCTTTGATCAGCTCCTGCTCTGAGGTAAAGTCTGCGCGGATAAAATCTTTATCGTCGTGATATAAATAACCGCGCACTGTACCTATTTCTTGGCCTTTTATCTGGCTGATATCTTTATATTTACTGACATTCTCTGGTAATGTGACTACATATTCAGTGATTTGCATTATGGGGGCCGATTTGACAAACAGCGGCCCTAAATCCTGCTTTTCAAACCAACTGGGGCTGACGATATCAAAGTCGAGTTGACCGGTTTCTAGTGCATTATTGGTGCGCTTTGGCGGCAGGGCGAGGATTTCACCTTGGATTGCAGCCATAGATAAAATGATCGGAATAAGCTCAGTGATCATCCCCGGCGCCTCGGCTTGATCACCGATAAAATACGGATACCAAGAATAGGAGCCAGTGATATTGTATTTGAGCTGTTCCGCAAAGGCGTACTGTTGAGTCAAGTAAAGGGTGAACAAGGCAAATCGAACTAAGTGTTTATACTGCAAACATCGCTTAACCATATTGCTTTTATCCTTGTTATCTCTGCTTTAGCTAAGACCTATCCGATGGTCATTCTATCTAAACTGTGTGAATGAATTGTTTATTGGATCACAATCAGTCACATCCGCCATATTTAAGCTATTTTCTGCTTTTCGCTGTTATACCAATCACATTAAATATCTAATCAGTTCAGAGCCTCACAGGCATCTCAATCCAAGGCGCATTGACGCAGAAATGGTTATTCCCTTTTAAGTCAATGCAACACCGGAGTGGGATGCCTGTGTGGCTCCCGAAGGGCGGCTGATGTTCACTACATGGCAACGCGCTTTATACTGCGTTTAAGGCTTTCGGCAGAGCACCACTATGCCTTCAAGCCTTCGCCTTATCTAAAGCGCGTTGAACTCCCGCTGAATGAACAGATATTTAATACGATTGGTATTACCTTAAGCCAATAGCTGACACAAAGCTGGCTGCTGATTATTAGGGAAAATTTGATAGGTTTTATGGTGCTTAATCAAACTGGTTTTCTTGTTGCCTTGGCTGAGCAATAACCCATGGGACAGGGCGATACGCGTTAGTGTCTGTTCATCGGCGCGGACATATAAGTTGATTGGCTTGATCAGCTGATTGTCTTTAATATGTTGATTAAATTCTTTGGCATCAATCACTAAGCTAGATTGACCATCACCATCGAGTTTCAGCTTGGCACTGATTTCAGTGTCAGTAAAGACTAACCAATCGGCTTGTTTTAAGGTCTCAATCATGGCATTTAATGCCGTGCCTAAAGCGGGCTCCGATGTCTCAACTGATTGATATTGATACACTATCCTTTCTAGTAAACGCTTGAGTTCGGCGCCCGCACCTTGGCTGCGAGCCAAACGTATCCAAGCCGTGAGATCGTCGGCTACCAATTTAGAAAAGCGTTTTTCCTTTAAGGACTCGACCATCCAATTACACAAAAAATGACTTTCCTGCGCAGAGGTGCGCTGGGCTTTCTTGGTCTGTGCTGAAGCGGTTAAATCGGCAAGACCCGCAAGGGCGAGTTCGAGCACAGCTTGGTTATAGGTTTGAGAATTCATTATGACTCCGCCGCGGGCTGAAGTGATGTTATCTATTTGAACTTGGACGATATTGATTGCGGCGGAGCTAGTTTAGCAAAGCGGTCGTTAAACCGATATTTATTCTTGCGATCCCACCAAACTCGCGGCGGTTAAAATCAGCTTTGGCGCGGGCCTCACTTTGTAGTTAGGGTTGATATATTGAAAATGAATTAATCCCTTGTCGTCGCTGATATAAATGGCGGGTACAGGTAAGACTAAACGTTTGGCACCTTCTGGGGTGATCCATAAAGGATTCTCGAGCTTAAGGCGTGCGGTATAGGTTTCAGTCACCTTTTCGCTAGTGTAAAAAGCTAAACCAAAGGCTTGGGATGCCAGCATTTTTTCATCGGAAAGCAGCAGATATTTAAGTTCATTTTTTGCCGCCGAAGCCTTAAGTTGAGCTGGCGTATCGGGTGAAATTCCCACTAACTGAAAGCCCATTTTTAATAACTCAGGCTCAATGGCTTTTAGTTGCCCCATTTGATTGTTACAAAATGGGCACCAGCCACCACGGTAAAAGAAGAAAATGGTTGGTTTTTTCTGGGTTAATTCTGCTAAATCGACCGTTTTGTCATTGATATCTTGCAACTTTACCTTAGGGATTTGCTGACCATTAAGTAGCGGACTGATGGAAAATTCATCCTTAGCAATGGGTTGCGCCATAGCCGTTAGACTTGTTAGTAGTAAGATGGTTGTGAAGTAAAACCTGTGTAACATCGAAGCGGTTTGCATATAAAGTCCTTAATTTGGTTTTGTTTTCTTCGTTTTTTAAGTCGTTGTTGTTAATATTTCCCTCGTTTTAGACAAAGAGATATTGCGTAAATCTCTATTTGTTATGTCTAACTTGCTTAAGAGTGGTTCGAGTTAGCACTAAACGGGTATGAGCATTAAAAGAGCGGCAATTGCCGAACATTCTTACAAGCCAATGCAGATGATTGCACCAATGTGATACCAATTGGGTTGGTTGGTGAGGTATTTATAACGGTAACCATTTGGATTTTATCGCGATTACAGCGTAGTGTTGGAGTGGTTAAAACGAGTGAACGACAAGCTGATGGGGCAAGCCTTAATTGATGCCGTGGTAAAACACGATATCATTACCGTAAAACAGTTGGTCAAACAGGGTGTTGATGTCGAATATATCGACTCACAAAATATGACGGCTTTATTGCATTGCTGCCAACTGCAATTACTCGATATTCTCATGTTACTGGTTGAAGCTGGGGCCGATGTCCATCATGCCAATAACTTAGGTCACCTTCCTGTTGAGCTGGCCCATTGGCATGGCGAGTTTCATATAGGGAGTTATACCGCCACGAGTCAAAAAATGGTGAAGTATTTGGAGCGCTATGGTGGCGTTCAACATGGTCATCGATAAATTGTATTGCACTTCAATATTCAATCACGGGAGCTGTAAATGGATAAGGGATTATTTAAAATATTAAAGAAAATCTATTTTAAAAAGTCTTATATCAAAGACGAAAATGGATATATGCAAAGAATAGATAATGGAGACCAGTTTGATTGCGAGTCTGGGACTACACACTATTCTAATGACGGTTTATCTAATGCAGAAATACTAACACTTGAACAGAGTGGTTATCCTGTTAATCAGATAATCAAATATAGTCATGATGAATGTATTAACTCTTATAAAACGTTGCTTGAGCATCCTCACTTATCGATTGAGAATTTGATTTCGGCATATATATGTGGCTTTTCAAGTTTTCCAAGAGGAAGACAACCCATATTAAGTTATTTGTTCGCTCAAGCGGTTCCCGAACATAAAATGGTCAGCGAAGGGGATGTTTGCACCGTTTGCTCAATAAGAAGAAATGTTTGGATAGAAAAAGGACATAAAATATTCAGTTGCTATGCCGGGAGTGTATGGAATGAAAGGTGGTGTGGTAATCTTGTTGAATTAGAAGAGTTTACTGCCATTTCACCTTGTACTCCTACACCAGAGGATATCAGTATATTGATATCGTTAATCGATATGATCCGTCAAGCTCCTCAAGATGAAACACCCGGAAAATTAGAACAGCGCATCAAGAAAGCTAAAATTATTCCTAACTATGAGAAGTATAGTTTTCGCGGACAATTAATGGTATTGGCTGAATTGGGAATTATGCCAAATCCGTATGTAAAACCTTTATATGATGGATTCACCTATTTTACCGATATCTGTAGTGTGAAATACCCTGGAAGTACTCGATCGGATATTATGCTTCCTCTCGCGGGGTGGCGAGGCGAAAATAGTATAAATGAAACAAGGCTTCAAGCGTTATTGGGTAACATAATACGGTGAGATAAAGGTTACCAAGGTTATTATTGAGTGAGTATAAAAAAGCGTCCGGTTATGGACGCTTTAAAATCGCTGTTTTATCAATATTAACAAACACTGATAATATCAATCAACGGATAATTACTTAAGTTTTTTGGTCTTGCTCGGTGCTTGACCAACTTTCATTTTTACACGGCGGCCCTGCATGTTTTTCTCAGCAGCAACTTGAGCACCGACGTTGTCGGTTCTTTGTTGCTTTTTGGCAAAACTGCGGCGGGTTTGCAATTGCTTTAATAGCAATTCGCGGCTGCCAACTTCATAACCTGGCACAGTGACGCGGCGAATCTGTTGGCCAATCAATTTTTCGATATCAGCTAACGTGCGCTCTTCTTCGCGGCTCACAAATGAAATGGCTACGCCTGTTTTTCCTGCACGGCCTGTACGACCGATACGGTGTACATAATCTTCTGCGAGGAAAGGTAAGTCATAGTTGACTACGTATTCAAGGCTTGGAATATCCAGACCACGGGCGGCGACTTCGGTGGCAACTAGCACCCGTACATCACCCGCCACAAACTCACGCAGTGCTCGGCGACGACTGCCTTGGCCTTTTTCACCGTGGACCACTTCAGATGGGATACCATCTAAGTTTAATTCTTTGACTAGCGTATCGGCGGCTTCACGGGTCGCAGTAAATACCAACACTTGTTGCCAGTTTTTCTTGCCGATAAGCTCAGAAAGCAGTTCGCGTTTACGGCGTTGTTCAACCGGATAAACTACTTGGCTGACGGTGTCGGCTGTAGTGTTTTGTTTATCAACGCTGATCACTTGCGGTTTAACCATCATGTCGTTGGCGAGTTTTTTCACCGCACTTGAGAAAGTGGCCGAGAACAACAGGTTTTGACGCTTCTTATTTACCGCTTGAAGGATCTTTTGGATATCGGCGCTAAAGCCCATATCGAGCATTCGATCGGCTTCATCTAGCACTAAAAAGTCGACGTTCGACAGGCTTAAGTTACAGGCGGTAAGGTGCTCAAGTAAACGACCAGGGGTGGCAACAATCACATCGGCGCCGCGTTTCAGCTTTTGCGCTTGAGTCTCAATCTTTACGCCACCGTAAATGGTTAATACGCTGAAATTTAAATATTTACAGTAAGCCGTGACGTTGTCAGCCACTTGAGCTGCAAGCTCACGGGTCGGCGTAAGAATTAATACGCGGGCATTCGACTTTAGCGTTTCGCTTGGCTTTTCAACCATCTTTTGCAGGATCGGCAGCGCGAAAGCGGCGGTTTTACCCGTACCAGTTTGGGCACTGGCTAAGACATCTTGGCCGCGGCGGATAGCAGGTATCGCTTGCTGCTGAATAGGCGTCATTTGTTGATAACCGCAATCTGAGATAGCGCGCAAAATCTCGGGGGAAAAACTAAAAGATTCAAATCTCATTTTGGATTCCTATCATTCACTTATTCAAACATTCAAGCGCCACTAGCCTCTTTATCACTCGTCTAAAGGAGAGAGGTGTACCGGCTGGCTCATTCTTCCACACAGATTTTATAAGAAAAATGGCGGGCGCGGAGTATAGCAAAAATTTCGGTTAAAACCTGTACTTTTTAGTGTTTTGGCATTTTATCTGCATCATTTCATCAGGAGGGGATAAAAGGCTTGGCACTGGTTCAGGTGGGCTAGGTCTTATTGATCTATACAAGGGTTGAGTAAAATATGGACTCAACAATATGGATTAAAGCTCGCTACATTAGAAAATACCGCAACCTAGGCTGCGGTATTTTGGATCTTGTACTTATGTTTAACCGAAGGTGCGCCTCAGGCCGAGGGCTTTTTCGGCATTGTGTTTTAGAAGATGGGCTGCATCACCAATCAGATGGGTTGCAGCTAAGTTCTCGGCGCTGGCATGGGTGATGGAGTGAATATTACTGGCGATCTCATTGACCACTTGACGCTGTTGATCGGCTGCCACTGCATTTTGTTGGGCAAAGGTGTGGATATCACTCACTTCTTGGTAAATGGTGTTTACATTGTCGGCTGACAGCTGAATATCGCTGGCACAACGCTCCGCATGTTGACGGCTTTGTTCCATTTCTTTGGCCCATGCGTTGAGCATAGTGAACATCTTATCGACACTCTTAGAAATACTGTTGGTCGATAGCTGGGTTCTGCTCGATAGGGCGCGTACTTCATCGGCGACCACGGCAAACCCACGGCCTTGTTCACCCGCACGGGCAGCTTCAATCGCGGCATTGAGGGCGAGGAGATTAGTTTGCTCGGCAATAGAGTCAATTTCGCCCATCGCATTAGCGACTTGCTCGGCTTCTTTATTTAATTGATGGGCATTGTTGGTGGCATCGGCAACAGACTTTGCCAGTTGCTCCATTTTTTGAGTGTTGGCCTTCATGTTGGCACTGCTTTTAAGGCAGAGAGCATAGGCGGTATTGATGCTGGTAGAGGTGAGATGGGTATTCTGCGCCACTTCTGTGATGGTTGAACTCATTTCTTCCATCGCGCCAGAGAGCTGTTCTAGCTGACTTTTCTCTTGATCTAGGCTGACATAGGTTTGCTCGGTCGCGACCACTAATTGATCGGCAATGGCATGTAATTGATTGGCTTGATCTTGGGTACGCCCAAGTACGCCATTCATTTTGGCCTGTAGCATGATGAGCTGGAAATCGAGGATAGAAGAGGTATCTGCACCCGAGTAAATGTAACGACTGATAGAGTCATATTTGTTTTGCATTTCAATCAGTTTAGCGGGAATACGAAAAGCCTCATCGTAGAAAATGGCGAGGTTTAAACTCATCAGAATCGCCCCTGCGATAATTACGCCCCAGCCCCAAAAGTAGCCAGCGATCAGTAAACCTGTGGAGGCTACAACCGCAGATACGATACGTTTTTGCATTAAACTTAAGGGTTTAGGAATGGATTTGTCTAATTTGAGTCTTTGGTAAATCTCATTAGCTTTCGTGACGTAGGCGGCTTGAGGCTGAATGCGCACCGATTGGTAACCAATAATAGTGCCGTTTTCAAACAAGGGCGAAACAAAGGCATCAACCCAATAGAAGCCACCATTTTTACAGCGGTTCTTGACTATGCCGCGCCAAGATTGGCCCGACTTAAGTTTTCCCCACATTTCTTTAAAGGCGGCGCTCGGCATATCCGGATGGCGCACCATATTGTGTGCACTGCCAATCAATTCTTGATCGCTATAGCCTGAGACTTCGGCAAAACGGGCGTTAACGTAAGTGATGATACCGCGAGTATCAGTGGTGGAAATGAGTTCATCTTGTGGTGTTAAGCAGATTTCTTGATCTGATCTCTGTGTATTAACTATTTTATTCGCTGAGGCGTTACTCTGGCTCATTTAGTGTGTCCATTCAGGGCCGATGTGGTTCATTAGGGTTCAGGGCGCGGTGTTAGGCGCGAATTTTCTTGTGCTGACTCTCATCGGAGTAAGCTTGTTATGTGATAAGAGTATCATTTTTGTGTGGGTATAGGAGAGCGGTTTCTCATGGCTGACTGGTGAAAATCAATCGTTCGTCGTATTTATAAGCTATTGCAATATATAAAGTTTTTAAGTAGCGAGAATGTGGAGTTAAACGAGCGTTTATCCTGTTAAATCGTTAATTCTAGTATTTTGTATAGGGTTATTCTTTTATGTCTTGAGTGGGTATTTGTCATTCATCTTAAATATAAATTATGTTCGATGATATTGGACTAATGTCGTTGATTCGGCTTGATATCGCAGTATTCATGGAGCGCTTTATTGGCCTTAGTCTATTCTTTAATGGGCAACAAAAGATGGTTTATTTTTCCTTGCTTCAGTGGTGTATCTTGATTTTGCTCTTCTAGTTTATTAGCTCACAGCGGGAATGCTACATAAGAGGAACTTCCCATGGCGATATCACTTAGGCGTGGTGTAACTAAATTAGCCACAGCGTCCTTGGGAACAGCGGCGGCACTGCCACATTGGCGACGTTTGATTTTTGAACGTTTATTTGGCTTTCTAGCGATTCTCTGCGTGCCTGTATACATCACTAGTGTGTATTTATGCGTCATCGCCGATCTCTGGTTTATGGTGGTATTTGATACGCTGGCTTATCTGTTTTTACTGCTTTTACTGTATTTTCCTAAGCTTGCTGATAGTACGCGTTTTGGCTGTGGCTGCTTGCTGGGTTATGCAATTGGCATCGGTTTTTTAATTGCGATTGGCCCTTCGGGAGCAGGTTTTTTCTGGTTATTTATTTTCCCGCCGTTAGTCGGTATATTTTTAGGAAATCGAGCCAGCTTATATGCCCAGTGTTTGAATGGGCTAAGTTTGGTATTGATTGGTTTTGCCTATCATTTTAATTGGCTCAATTGGCCTGAAACCCAAGGTTATAGCGTCGGTATTTGGGCCGTTGTGGTGGTCAATTTTATCGTGACCAATGCCATGTTGACGTTAACTATTACTTATTTATTAGGTAAGTTGGCTGACGCACTCGATTCAACCTTAGCATCACGCCAAGCTACCGTATTAGGCTTAGCTAAACTCGCCGAATACAGAGATAACGAAACGGGCGCGCATTTGCTACGTATGCGGCAGTATTCGAAAATGCTCGCGTCGCAGCGACTACTGGCCGCCAATCCTCCTGCAGAATTGAACGAAGATTATATTCAAGACATTAGTTTGTCGGCCATTTTGCACGATATAGGTAAGGTCGGTATTGCCGATGCGATTTTGCTTAAACCGGGTAAACTAACGCCGCAGGAGTTTGAACAAATTAAAGCTCATCCTGTGATCGGGGGACAAGTGCTACGCAGTTTGTTGGAATATGCGCCCCAATGTACTTTTATTCAGATGGGCCGCGATATTGCTTCGGGTCACCATGAAAAGTGGGATGGTAGTGGTTATCCCCTTGGTTTGAAAGGTGAAGATATTCCGCTTTCGGCGAGGATAGTGGCCCTAGTTGATGTTTATGACGCGCTGACTTCTCCCCGATGTTATAAGCGGCCCTTTAGCCACCAAGAGGCTATCGACTTAATTATTGAAGGCAAAGGTCAGCATTTCGACCCTGAATTAGTCGATTGTTTTATTGAAATTCATCAGGACTTTGAAGTGTTGTCTAAAGCATCGCTGGATGATGCTTATCAGCCGATGGCACAACCTACTATGGTTTAGCGACTCATGTTTTTAAATCGTGTTTTGAAATCATGGTTTTGAAATAAGGCGTGGGTTTTAAAACACACTGATAGCGCTAAAAAAACGCCCAATGCTAATTGCCTTGGGCGTTCTATTTTATAGCGCGTAAGTGACTAAAATAACGACTTAAATCGCTATTTATCAGCGGAGTGCTAAATTGCTTTAGTCACTTGAGTTAACCAAGCCAATTCATCCCCTGACATCAACGGAGAAAGTGTATTGAATACTTGCTGATGATAAGCATTAAACCAGTCTATTTCCCCTTGCGTTAACAGGCTCTTATCAATAAGGCGCGCATCCATAGGGATCATAGTCAACGCATCGAATTCATACATTTCACGCTCAGCCCCTTTAAGTGCTTCACAGTGTTGCACTACGACGAGGTTTTCTAAGCGAATGCCAAAACTCTCAGCGCGGTAGTAACCCGGCTCGTTGGAAAGCACCATGCCGGGCATCAATGCGATACCGTTGACATTTTTACCTATGCGCTGCGGACCCTCGTGCACACTTAAAAAATGACCCACACCATGGCCTGTACCGTGATCGTAATCAAAACCATGTTGCCATAAATATTGGCGGGCGAAAGCGTCGAGCTGCTGACCTGAGGTGCCTTTTGGGAAGCGTGCTTGGTCGAGGGCAATATGACCTTTTAGCACCAGCGTAACCATTTTTTTATGCTCATCGGTCACTTCACCTATCGCAATGGTACGGGTCACATCTGTCGTGCCATCAATATACTGAGCGCCAGAATCCACTAAGTAGATGCTGTCCATTGTCATCATGGCTGGTGTGCCATTGTTGTGATTGTAATGGCACATAGCGGCATTAGGACCGGCAGCTGAAATCGTGTCGAAACTTGGCTCGCGGTAACGCTCATCTTCTAGGCGAAAGCTTTCCAATTTATCCGCAAGGGTGCCTTCATCGTGCATACGATTGGCTGCCACTTCGGCATCGAGCCATGCAAGGAATCGACTCACGGCGACGCCATCGCGGATATGACAGGCACGCATGCCGGCCAGTTCTGCGGCGTTTTTCTGCGCTTTAGGTAAAGCGACAGGATCGATTCCAGCTATCAATTTTGCTCCTGCCTCACGGGCAATGTTTTGTGCCCAAGCGTTTGCAGAATTCGGATCGGCCAGTAGTTTTACGTCCTGCATGCTGGCGAGTGTATCGGCAAGAGATGCCTCGCCCTTAAAGCTTACGCCAGCACCAACATGCTCCTCAATGCCCTCTGGGAGTTTGCTTAAATCGGTGAAAAGCTGCATATCGCCATTGGCGTGGAGCAGGGCACTGCCGAGTACAACGGGCAGGCGCGGTACATCATTGCCGCGAATGTTGAGTAGCCAGCAGAAAGAATCTAAGGCGGCGATTAAGGCGACATCACCACCGGCTTTTTTTACTAATGCACCAATTTCAATGCGTTTTTGCAGGCTGGTTTTACCAGCACTCTCGTTGCTAAACAAAGTGATAGGAGCGTTCGACGGTGCTGGCCGATTCTGCCAATGCAAATCGATGGGGTTTTGTTCAACTGCAACTAATTCGATTTGGGATTTATTTAAGGTTGCTTTGGCATTTTCATACCAAGCTAAGGTGTGTAAGCGCGCATCGAAGCCAACGCGAGACCCCGCTGGTAACGTGTCACATAACCACTCAATTTGTGGTGTATCAGTTAGGCTTTCATAACTGAAAAGTGTGGCATCGACTTGCAAACGAACTTGAACCGTATAGCGGCCATCGGTAAATATTGCGGCTTTATCTTTCAATACGATAGCCATACCCGCCGAACCGGTAAAGTTGGTTGCCCAGTACAAACGTTCGTTATGTGCTGGCACATATTCGCCCAGATATTCGTCGGCACGGGGAATAATAAAAGCATCGAGATTAGCAGATGTTAATTCGTTACGAATAGCACCGAGACGGTTAGCGATTGATTGTGACATAAGGGCTCCAATTAAGACTGGCATGCTATGCGAGTCGGTAGGCGAAGATCGCCTAAGGATGAGTAGGTTTATGTTGATTTGAGTTTTAACCGGCTCGGATTATCGCAAGTCTAGCGCGCTAGATGCAAGGGTAGCGAATAAAGGATTTTGTATACAATCGTGAATTTGTGCAGGTAAGACGCTTGAGGTTATGGGGTTTGTTGTTAATTTATTTATGTGATTTTGAGCATGAAAAGTGAATTAAATAAAAGGTTGGTCATGTTTTAATTAGGACTTGTTCCTTACAAATTAGCAACTTAAGTTTTATTCAATCGCTAACATTTGGACCCTATGCTAACATTTGCCATCTCCACTCGGGGTCAGAGTGGGGCACATGTATCAGTGGAGTAAGCGATGCAAATACTAACAATAGATGTGGGCGGTACTAAAGCCCTGTTCGAACTTCAGCTCGCGGGACATACAGAACAATATAAAATCCCCACAGGTGAAGGTTTTAAAATTGAAGAGTTAAATAATCAAATCGCGGCGTTTGAACGTGATTATGATTTACAGCATTACCAACTAGCGATTGCCGTACCTGGACTGGTACAAAATAATCGTTTGGTTTCTTGTAAATCTTTACCTGGACTCAATGGATTGAGCTTCGATACAGTCAAAACCCAAGGTGAGCTTAAGTTTATCTGCAACGATATCGATGCGGGTATGCAAGCGACTTGTGATGCTAAATATGCCTGTGAGTTATTGGTCATGTGCGGCACTGGGATCGGTATGTCTATTGCCTTTAATGGACAAGTCTTTACGGGAGCGACGGGCGTGGCGGGGGAGTTGGGGCCTTGTCGCGTGATGACAGAATCTGGCGAGTTTAGTTTAGAGCAACTGGCCAGTGGCGATTCAGTGCGCAGCCGCAAAATCTCCACTCAGGATGATTTATATCGCGCTGGCAGTTATCTCGGCATGGGATTAGCGTGGGCGGTTAATTTATTTAATCCCAATCGAATTTGGCTCGCTGGCGGTATGATGAATAGCGCTCCTTACTACAAAGGCTGTCTCGAAAGCTTAAAGCAAATGGCATTAAGCGCGCCCTTAGCTGAGATGAAAATCAATCGTGTCGATGATATGGAGACCTTGGTTTGCCGCGGTTTATCTGTGATGCTCGCAAGGGACTATCCCCGCGCATAAGGATCATAAATACCCCGCGCATAAAGATAATAAATATTGCTCGACTATGGTTTGCGCTATGAATGTTTAGTGATTGAGGTTTAGCTGCATAAGCGACGTAAATTGTGAAATATAAAGCAGGACTTATGATGCCTTTGGCATATCGAGTCCTGTTTTTTTATTCTTAAAGTATTCAGATAATCCTCATTATCCAAAGTAAATATTAGCGATAGTTTAATTTGCATAATTCCTTTCTTATCAGATGCCTAGTTCTATTTACGATTTTAGCCAATAACACAGTTGATAATATTTTGTTGCAATTTTATTGCGCTTACGCTTATGCTGATATTTGCAATGACAACGTTGTCATTGTGTGTAAAAGGCAAACCAGTTGAAAAACTGGGACGCAAAGCCTCCGGTCTAAGGGTTCGTCTGTACCTATGATAGCGGGGATACCACAGGTTTTTCTTCGTGCAGTTGTCAGTCGTTTTGCATGGTTTTAAGAGAGTGCTGTTTCCTGTCTACGCTTTGTTTGCCTTATTGATTCATATAAAAATTCAATAGGGATATCTCATGTTCAAGACTCAAATTTCAACATCAGCCTTGCTAGTGGCATCAGCGCTGGCATCTACCATCAGTGCCAGCGTTTTTGCAGCGGCGCCCGGTAAACCGACTTTAGGTTGGGGCGAAACTAAGTTCGCTATTATTGAAGTGAATCAAGCGGCTACCGCTTACAATCAATTAGTTACGGTGAAAGATGCCGCCGATGTCTCCGTCAGTTGGAACCTTTGGAGTGGCGATGTGGGCAATAGAGCCCAAGTGTTACTCAACGGCAATGTAGTTTGGGAAGGCCCATCTGGCGCGTCGGGAACCGCTAACTTTAAGGTGAACAAGGGCGGCCGTTATCAGATGCAAGTACAACTGTGTAACAGCGATGGCTGTACGGCGAGTGATGCTAAACAAATCCTCGTGGCTGATACCGACGGCAGCCATTTAGTGCCACTCAATGCTCCCCTAAAAGAAAACAACCGTCCCTATGCTAATAAATCAAGCAAAGTGGTGGGCGGTTACTTTGTCGAATGGGGCGTATACGGTCGTAAATTCCCGGTCGATAAGATACCTGCGCAAAACTTAACCCATATTTTATATGGCTTTACCCCAATTTGTGGTGGTGATGGCATCAATGATAGCTTGAAAGAAATCGAAGGCAGTTTCGAAGCGTTGCAACGTGCCTGTAGTGGTCGTGGTGATTTTAAAGTTGCGATTCACGATCCTTGGGCAGCGATTCAAATACCGCAGGCGGGAGTGAGTGAGCATTCAGATCCTTACAAAGGGAACTTCGGTCAATTGATGGCACTTAAGCAAGCACATCCAGATTTGAAGATTTTACCTTCGGTCGGTGGTTGGACCCTCTCGGATCCCTTCTTTTTCTTCGGTGATAAAACCAAGCGCGATATCTTTGTCGCTTCGGTGAAAGAGTTTCTACAGACATGGAAATTCTTCGATGGCGTGGATATCGACTGGGAATTTCCAGGGGGGAATGGCGCTAACCCAAATTTAGGTAATGCCAATGACGGTGAAACCTATGTGACTCTGATGCGTGAACTACGGGCTATGCTTGATGAACTAAGCGCCGAAACGGGTCGTACCTATGAGCTGACCTCAGCTATTAGCGCTGGTGACGATAAAATTCAAAAAGTCGATTATCAGGCTGCTCAGCAGTACATGGATTACATCTTCTTGATGAGTTACGACTTTAATGGTGGTTGGACTAATACTGAACTCGGCCATCAAACCAATCTGTATGAAGCGAGTTGGGATCCCAATACCCGTTACACCACAGCTAATGGCGTTAATGCGCTGTTAGGCCAAGGTGTGACCCCAGGGAAAATTGTGGTCGGTGCCGCTATGTATGGCCGCGGCTGGACAGGTGTGAATGGCTACAGTGGTAATAATCCTTTCACGGGGACGGCAACGGGCAAAGTGAAAGGTACTTGGGAAGCTGGTGTGGTGGATTATCGTCAGATAGCGAACGATTACATGGGAAGTGGTTGGACTTACAGCTACGACGAAACGGCCGAGGCGCCATCTTTGTTCAAGGCATCTACTGGCGATTTAATCACTTTCGATGATGCTCGTTCAGTTAAAGCCAAGGGGCAATATGTGCTTTCTAATCAACTTGGTGGGCTTTTTGCGTGGGAACTTGATGCCGATAATGGTGACATTCTGAATGCCATGCACGAAGGTTTAGGCCATGGTGAAGGCACCACTCCGCCAGTGAATAAAGCGCCCATTGCCAATGCGGGCGCGGATGTGAATGTCACCGGTCCCGCCGATGTGACGCTCAATGGTAGCGGTTCGCGCGATCCTGAGAATAACGCGCTGACGTATCTTTGGACGCAAGTGTCTGGCCCAACTATTACCATCGCAAACGCAGATATGGCGAATGCGACTATTCAACTGGGAGCAACCCAAACCGATGTCGCCTATGGTTTTAGCCTTAAAGTCACCGATCCTGAAGGGCTATTTGCCAGCGATACTGTGCTGGTGACGAACAAGGCTGATACGCCTAATCAAGCACCTGTAGTGACTCTGGCTCCGACTGCGACAGTTGAAGCGGGTAAAACCGTCAGTATAGTGGCGAATGCCTCCGATGCAGATGGTGATGCCTTAACCTACGCTTGGACTGTGCCCGCAGGCGTGTCGGCAGCCGGGCAAAATAGTGCCACGTTAGTCGTTACTGGCCCCAATGTTACCGAAGCGACTCGCTATGGTTTGAGCGTGCTGGTTTCCGATGGTGCCTTAGATGCAAGTGCATCGACGAATCTGACCGTGACGCCAAAAGTGGTCGGCGGTGGATGCGATGCAACCGATCCCAATGCCGGTAACTATCCTGCTTGGCAAACCAGTGTGGTATACAACACGGGTAATACTGTGAGTCATAGTCAGTTGGTATGGAAAGCAAAGTATTGGACTCAGGGCAATACGCCATCTCGCACCGCAGACCAATGGCAGCTACTCAGCCAAGTTGATCTCGGTTGGGATGCGGGTGTGGTGTATAACGGCGGTCAAACTACTCGCTATAACGGTCGTGTTTGGAAGGCGAGTTACTGGACTAAAGGTGATGTACCGGGTGTTGCAGCAGTATGGGTTGATATTGGCGCGGCAACCTGCCAGTAATTATCCAAAATTTTGATATTATTGGTTAAAAAATAAAGCCCTGCGAAGATTCAGGGCTTTTTTCTTTATTAAGCGTTAGGTTTTTTTATGAATACAGCCGAATGCGTTAAGACAGACTCATTGAAGACTGATTTAATCAATCTTAAGCAGTTCCACATCAAAAATTAACACAGAACCACCACCAATCTTGCCCGTGCTACGGTTACCGTAGGCGAGTTCACTGGGAATAAAAAACCGCATTTTATCGCCAACAACCATAAGCTGTACGCACTCAGTCCAACCTTTAATCACCCTATTAAGCGGAAATGCGATGGGTTCGCCGCGATCAACCGAACTGTCAAACACAGTACCGTCAATCAAAGTGCTGTTTGTAATGCAACTACAGTTTAATTTTGAGTTTCAATCGAGTAGTTAAAATCATCATTTAAACAATGAAAAATAAGTTCTGAAAGATATGATCCCTTGTAAAGTCATCAACTTGTTTTAGTGCCTCGAATGCTTCTTGTATACCTTGATGATTTGCAAGAGTTGTATTTTCTCGCTCAGTTTCCCATATTTCTATCGTTTTACAGGTGCTTCGATTGGTTATAAATACATTTTCACCTTCATCGTCCTTATAGAACTCAATCTCAAACGCTTTAGTTGCAGCTAAATAATCAAACCATCTATCATACTTACGAATATCTGGAATTTTACTCAGTTCAATTATTATTTGAGCGGTCCCAAAGTAATCATATAGCCACCCCATAAAGCTTTCTGCTTTGGCTTTTAAGTCAATTTCACTAATTTTTTCTTCAATATGGTCAATATTAGTTGAGCGAACTAATAATTTCGTTAGTTCTTCAGTTTTCTTTGCCGCAATACTAAGATCATCAATTAATCTGTTTGTTATTCTTGCATTATCAGCTCTCTTTCTTTCGGCAAGCAAGTCATACATCATTCCAGCCCATTGTTTTTTTAGGTAACTTTCCATATCAGAAAAATTATTGAATGCAACTAATGCATTGTTAAGACTGTTTTTTCTTACTTCATCGATGAAACCAAAAATTTTGATGTTATCGATACTTGTGTATGCGATCTTTTCGTAAAAATCAGGGTTACTTTTTTTGTTTGAAAGATAGGTGTGATGGTCTGAGTAGACTGCACTCTCGACTAAAGCGAAAATTGGGATCTTATTTTTGACTGCTTCTCGATATTCATTGTTGGTGATAGAGCCTTCTTTGTCTTTATGTTCACCACCGTAGCGGCCGCCAATGATCAAGATAAACAATTGGCAAGTGGCTACTTCACTAAGACAAGCATCATGTGTATGCGCATCTACACTGTAGTAAACATCGCCATCGTCAGATAGAACAGGCTCGTAACCTATAGTTTTAACAAAGTATTTCAGATTTTCTCTGATGTGTTTTAAGTCGTAACAGGTGGAGCTGATGAATACTCTGGGAATGGCCAATGTGCAATCCTTTACCGCTGAAGTCTAAAAATATCGAGGGGATTAGGGTTATGTTTAAACTATTGGCGAGAGGTGTCAACAATTGTTTGAAGTGAATAAGAGCTAAGTGACTTATTGCACAGGGTAAATTGATAAATTATCCGTTCGGATTAACTTATTAAGTAAAATGGAAAAGCCTCCGTGGAGATTGGAGGCTTTCATCTATAGAACAAACATTTAGTTTATCTTAAGCAGTTCCACATCAAATATTAACAATGACCCGCCACCAATCTTGCCCGTGCTACGGTTACCGTAGGCGAGTTCACTGGGAATAAAAAACCGCATTTTATCGCCAACAACCATAAGTTGTACGCCCTCGGTCCAACCTTTAATCACCCGATTAAGCGGAAATGCGATGGGTTCGCCGCGATCAACCGAACTGTCAAACACAGTACCGTCAATCAAAGTGCCATGGTAGTGGACTGTCACTGTATCGCTGGCTTTAGGATGAACTGTGCCATCGCCCTGAGTTAATACTTGATATTGCAAACCTGAAGCTGTGGTGATCACACCTTCTTTGGTTTTGTTTTGTGTTAAAAACTCATTGCCTAAACGGATATTTTCTTGGGCGGCTTTTTGGTCGTTCATCGAGGTAAAGAAGTAAAAAATCACCCCAGCAATCACCACAACGGCAAGTAACATTTTCATATAAAGAGCACCTTAGTTAATTTTTGCCATATTATCAGTTTTTTAGCATCAGATGCTATCGGCACCCGCGTGTGCGTTGAGCTGGATATCTGGTGCTACCAGTTCAAACCGTTAAAAACTCCCTCAAGACTTTATCCTGCTTTAGAGATCGCTTAATCTGTGGGCTTAAGACTCAATAAAAATTCAATAAAAACAAATAAGAACTAGGGCGTGTTGACGTTTTAGTTCAGATAATAAACAAGGAAAGTCTATGTTAAACAAAGCGGCAAAACCTCTGGTCAAACTCGTCGACCGATATCTACCCGATCCCTATATTTTCGTGCTTTTACTTACCTTAGTCGTATTAATTGCTGCTGTGGTTGCCGAACATAAAACCCCGCTGGAAGTCATCAATTATTGGGGTGATGGCTTTTGGACGCTGTTAAGTTTTTCGATGCAGATGCTGTTAGTGCTGGTGGCAGGATTTATGTTGGCAAGCTCCCCGCCGATTAAAAAGCTGCTCGATGCCATTGCTGGATTGGCTAAGTCGGCACCACAAGCCATTATTTTAGTGACTTTGGTGTCACTGGCCGCCAGTTGGATTAACTGGGGTTTTGGGCTAGTGGTGGGCGCGTTATTTGCCAAAGCCTTAGCTCACAAAGTAAAAGTGGATTATCGGCTGCTGGTCGCCAGCGCCTATTCCGGCTTTGTGGTTTGGCATGGTGGGCTTGCGGGTTCGATCCCATTAACCATAGCGACGGTGGGGCATTTCTCTGAATCGCAAATCGGTATCATCCCCACCAGTGACACCATTTTCGCGAGTTATAATTTATTGTTAGTGGCAATTCTGTTTGTGGTCATGCCCTTAGTGAATCGCTTTATGTTGCCAGAAGAAAAAGACAGTGTTTATGTCGACCCAAGCGCCCTTGATGACAAAGACGCTGAACTTGATTCTTCGGCGTTAGAGCTTAACTCTGCAAATATGAGCGAGCGTCAGCCTGAAAGCCGTCCTGCGGATAAGTTAGAAAATAGCCGTTTACTCGGCTGGAGCGTCGGTGGCGCTGGGCTTGTATATTTAGGTTATTACTTTTGGGTGCAGGGCGGCAGCTTAAACCTCAATTTAGTGAACTTCTTATTTTTATTCCTCGCCATACTGTTACATCAAACACCACGCAGTTTATTAACCAGTTTGAATGAGGCCATTAAGGGCGGCGCAGGTATTGTTATCCAATTTCCCTTTTATGCGGGCATTATGGCTGTGATGGTGCAATCGGGTTTGGCCCAAAGTATTTCGGAAGGTTTTGTGGCCATCGCTAGCGCCGAGAGCCTGCCATTTTGGAGCTTTATCAGTGCAGGAATTGTGAATATTTTTGTGCCATCGGGAGGTGGCCAATGGGCGGTGCAGGCACCGATTATGCTACCCGCTGCACAGGCTTTAGGTGCAGATGTTGCTCGGGTCGCAATGGCCGTTGCTTGGGGAGATGCGTGGACTAATTTGATTCAACCTTTCTGGGCACTGCCCGTGCTGGCGATTGCAGGCTTAAAAGCGCGGGATATTATGGGCTTTTGTTTAATGCAATTGATGATCACTGGCGTGATTATCAGTATCGCGTTGAGCTGGTTTTAAAGGCAAAATGACAGCCAATTTTGCATTTTAGAGTAAAGTGTAGGGCAATTTAAAATTGCCCTTTTTTATTGGCGATGAATGATTAAAACCACTTTTGTGGGTATTGCCGGCGGCAAAGTAAGTTGTGATACAGCCAACCAAAAGCCAGAATGAGCGCAACACCACTGGCGACGGGCATATACAGAAAATCCCAGTGCTGCGCCGTGAGCATAACGACCAGAGGATTAGCTCCCGCGGGTGGATGCACAGTATGGGTTAGCATCATCACCGCTATGCCTAATCCGACCGCAAGCCCTAAGGCTAGCGGGGAGACTCCTAAAGTATTTAGAATGATCAGTCCAACCAAACTCGTGAGTAAGTGGCCGCAGAGAATGTTTCTCGGTTGAGCGAGTGGACTTTCTGGCAAGGCAAACAACAACACCATAGTGGCACCAAAGGGGGCCATCAACCAAATGGTTTGCGGTGTTAGTTGTTCAAGCGTCGCTAAACTACTGATACACAACGTGGCTCCACACCCTGCGAGCAAGGCCATCTTTAGATTCTGTGGATTGATTCTTTGCATCTTTTCTCCCATTAATGGCTTGTGTTAAGCCCTTATTTTGATCATGAATTGTGGACGTGAATGCTCAGGCAAACCATCGCCGCTAACATGCTGTGGTGTTCCGTGTTCACTCTTGATTTCACTATTAACTTAATTTAGCTATCGAAGTAGACAGATTTGTCTACCGATGTGAATGTTCTCACGAGTAGACTGACTTGTCTACTCGTGAGAAGATAGGACTCATATTTGTTAGCTAAGATTTGCTAACAAATGTTTACCAAAGAAGAGGAATGAGTTGATGCAGGGCACTGAGATTCAGGCAGGTACGCCATCGGATAAACGGCAGCAATTGGTCACTACCGCATTTAAACTGTTTTATTTTCAAAGTGTGCATGGGGTGGGGATTAACCAGATTTTGCAGGAATCGGCGATCGCCAAAAAGACCCTGTACCACCACTTTGCCAGTAAAGATGAGTTAGTTGAAGCCGTGGTTCGCTATCGTGATGAGGTATTTTATCAATGGCTTAGCGAGCGAGTTAACGCATTGCCAGCGGGACGGGAGGGCATTGGTGGGTTATTTATCGCGCTCGATGATTGGTTTAATCAAAGAGTGCCGCAACTGTGTGAGTTTCGCGGCTGTTTTTTTATCAATGTCAGCGCCGAATTTACTGAGCCGAGTCATCCAGTGCACCAACTCTGCGCCCTGCATAAACTGCGAGTGGCGAGTTTAATTGAACAGCAAGTATCGGCATTGGGCTTGCCAGAAGCAAAGACCCAATTTCTCGTTGCGGCAATAGGTTTACTCAAAGAGGGTGCGACAGTGTCGGCGCAACTAAAAGGTGACACTCAGTCAGCACTGTTGGCGTTGTCTGTGGTTGAGCAGTTGATCGATACCGCGACTCATGCTGCTTAGAGTGCCACCCTTAGATAGCGATTCTTAGATAAGGCGCCTCATATAAAGGCCATTGTATAAAAGCCCTTACATAAGAGCATTAGATAAACATATCTACGGCGCCAGTTTTTATGCCATAACCCAGCACGGCTAAGTTGGCGACAACGGTGAGCCAAAAGACGTTTCTAAATGAGGCTTTAACGGACTTGTGTCTTAACAGGTTTTGGGCAAATAGAGCGCCGGGCCAACCGCCCATGAGGGCGAGCAGATGTAATGTGCTTTCTTTAGTGCGCCATTTGTTACGTTTAGCGGCGGATTTATCGATGGCATAGGCGATAAAGGTGAGCAGGCTTAGTGTGAGATACATGCCCGTAATTCCGACTGGCAACATATGTTGCTGCGCTGCGCCGATTAAGCCTGCAAGAAAAATCACCACCAATAACAGCGGCATAAGGCTTGATCCTGAAGTGGCTGCATTTGATTTTTGAGTACGGCTACTTTGGGCGCGATTGGTTGTTTGAGCACGATTATTTGAAGTGCGACTGTTCTGAGCACGACCGCTTTGTGCTCGATTCTTTTGCGGGCGATAGTTTTGAGGTGAAGCGCTGTTGCCTGTTTTGGCAGGTTTTTTGTTTGTCATTATCTGGTATCAATCTCGTGTCAGTGTTTTTAAGCTTGCTTGTGTTCTTGTGATGCCGTGTATTTTTTAAATGCGAGGTGGCGCCACAGTTTCTCCAGCGGCCCTTGCTTGAAATAGCGTAAGTACAGGCTGGCTAACAGTAATTGCACTACTGAATAAACCAGCGCCATGGCCATGTATCCCCATCTATCTAAGCTCAATAGCAATTCGGGAGCTAAGTGTCTAAACACTAACACGCCAACGATGGATTGCAGAATATAGAGACTAAACGCGAGTTTGCCAACATTTTGCAGCGGAGTCAGTATATTAGGATTATTCTGGCAAACTTTAACTATAATATGGATGTAAATCAGCGCCATAGGAATAGCACTTAGCATGATTAACACATCTGAAAACGCAACAAGAATAGTATTTTTCGTTAAACCTAAGATGGTATCAAGCAGTGATAGCGTTACGCTTGCTAGCACTAACTTCACCAGTACCGATTTGCTAAAACCTTGCTCAAAAGTCCCTTGTTGATACAAAGCCATGCCGAGCAACATCAAGCCAGCCGTAAACCACATTATGGTAAAAGGGATCACCAGTGCCATATAGCCAACTTGCATCAATTGCAGTAACAGTTGGTCGGCATAGCCAGAGGTCCATGCGCTGTATTGCTCTGCAAATAGACTCGATTCTCGAGTGAAAGGTTCATCGCTGCCCGTAAGGCTAACCAGCGTGATGATAACTAAGGCGCTTAAAATAAAAATATTCGCTTTGCGCTTAAGGGCTTCAACACTTAAATCTTTGTAACACAAAGCTAAAAATCCGCTGATGCCATAGGTGAATAAAATATCACCTGACCAAATAAAAATGCCGTGGAGTAGGCCAAATACAATTAACCATTTTAAACGTGATCGCAGTAGGGAATAAGCTTCTAGGCCTTTGGCGCTAAATCGCTGATATTGAATAAAAAGCCCGACACCAAACAAGATGGAAAACAGACTGATAAAGCGTGCCTCGATGAAAAAGTTACTGAACACTTTGATAATGTGATCCGACAGCGGCTGTGTTTCATGGGGCGCATAGCCAAAAAAAGTAATGCCCATAAAATAGATATTCATAAAAAATATCCCCAACACAGCTAAGCCGCGAATAGCATCGAGGTTGGCATTACGCTGTGCGGGTATCGTCATTACAACAGGTTGCGTGGAGTCTGATCTTGACCAAGGGTCTTTAGGTAAGTTGGCTGGCACGTTAGCTGAGTTCCTTTCGCTAGTAGACATGTTCCACTTTTCACTGGAATTTGGGAGGGCTAGCCTAGCAGGCGCTAGCCTCCAATGAAATACAGTCAACACAAAAAGTAAAATACAGGAAAGGTAGAAAGTGAACTAGCGCCAACGTAAAAAGTGAAATACAAAAATGCAGAAACGGATTGAGAAGACTGTCGAACCATTACTCGCCGATATCTTCGTTCCAGAGTGTTGGATTACTGGCGATAAAGTCCTGCATCAATTGTTTGCACTCGGCATTATCGACCACAGTGACATCCACACCGCGGGATTTTACATAGGCTTCAGGCCCTTGGAAGGTAGCGTTTTCACCGACGATGACTTTTGGTATGCCATAAAGTAATACTGCGCCGCTGCACATATCGCAGGGCGATAGGGTGGAATACAAGGTCGCCCTTTGGTACTCGGCGGCGCTAAATCGGCCGGCATTTTCGAGACAATCCATTTCGGCATGCAGTACTGAACTGCCTTTTTGTACCCGTTTATTGTGGCCGCGCCCGACGATTTTGCCATCGATCACTAATACCGAACCAATGGGGATGCCGCCCTCGGCGAGTCCTTGCTTAGCTTCTTCAATGGCTGCCGCTAAAAATTCATCCATCTTGATATCCTTAAAATATGAACCCTGAGTATTGAACTCAGCATAGCACTCGTTTGGGAGACAATCTAAATGGTTTTGATTTGTTGCTTCAATAAGTCCCTCAGGCTATCGAGAATTGGCAGCGAAGCCATTTCTGGCCGATAAATCAGGCAGATATCAGCGGAGATGGTTTGTTTTAACTTAATAAACTTTACCCTAGGCCAAGGTTGTGAAGCATAACTTTGCGGCACTATGGATACCCTGTTATCGCCAGCGATGATAGCCATCAAGCTATTGGGCTCGACCATTTCCTGTACTAATTGCGGCATAAATTCTGCGGCCTGACAGCTGGCGATAATTAAATCGCTAGAGGCAGAATTGGCACGGCTGAGTAAGGTAAAAGGCTCATCTTTGAGTTCACTCAAGTCGATGCTTTTACGTCTGGCTAAGGGATGCTTACTTGCCAGTGCTAATACCATAGGTTCGCTGGTGATGGTTTCGGCGAGAAGGTGCGGCAAATTTAAGGTGTCGGCGTAGCGCACTAGGCCAAAATCGATTTCTTGATGTGCTAAGGCGACTTTTTGAGTTTCAGGTGATAATTCTTGAAATATCAGCTCATTATCAGGGCATTGCTTGCGAAAGCTTTTCAGTATGTCACCAAATCCCATCCAAAACAGCGAGCTCATGATGCCAATCCGAATATGGTTTCTATCGAGTCGCCCAAGCTGAGCCACTTGTTCCAATGAGGTATTCACCAGCTCGAATATTTGTTCGCACTTCTCTCTTAACAATTGGCCATAGGGCGTGAGTTCGACCTGACGAGTGCTGCGGGTGAACAGCTCAACGCCAAGGAGCGATTCTAACTCTTTGATTTGTGCGCTCAGCGGAGATTTCGATAAATGCAGTTGCTCGGCGGCAGCGGTAAAGTTTTTCACTTCAGCCACTCGATGGAAATACCGCAGCATCTTCAAGGTGACGAGTTCAGGTGCGTTTATCTTGCTCATCTTAGGCTCACCATTTTCTAGTTATTGTCATTTTTATCAGCACAATAGTGCGATTAATCGCGATTATTTGCAACCCTAAGCCCGCTTATACTGAGGGTCGCTTACTCTTTCATTCCCTTGCTATGAGGTACCTTGTATGAGCCATGATCCCGTTATTAATGCCCTTGCGACGATTCGAGCCCGTAAACCGAATTTCTCACCCCGTGCTGCTATGATTTTGGGCTCAGGGCTTGGCGCGTTTGCCGATAATTTAGATAATAAAGTGGTAATCCCCTATGAAGAGTTAGACGATTTTCCTGTGAGTACCGTCGTCGGCCACTCGGGAGAGCTTGTGCTCGGCAGCTTACATGGCATCGATATAGTGTGCATGAAAGGCCGCGGGCATTTTTACGAGCATCAAAGCATGAAGGTGATGACGACGCCTGTGCGTACTTTCAAACGTTTAGGGTGTGAATTGTTACTCGTGACTAACGCTGCGGGGTCATTACGGCCAGAGCGGATCGGCGTGGGATCATTAGTGATTTTCAGCGATCACATCAATACTATGCCGGGTACGCCCATGACGGGCGCAAATGATGATAACTACGGCCCACGCTTTTTTAGCCTAGCCAATGCTTATGATAAAGATCTGAGAGTAGAAGCCTTAAGTGTCGCAAAAGCCGCAGGCATTGAAGTGAATCAAGGGGTCTTTGTGTCTTACTCTGGCCCGTGTTTTGAAACCGCGGCTGAAATCCGCATGATGCAAATTATCGGTGGCGATGTAGTGGGAATGTCCGTGGTGCCAGAGGTGATTTCGGCGGCGCATTGTGGTTTGCCCGTGTTGGCTGTGTGCGCTATTACCAATATGGCAGAAGGATTGGGGGACGTGCAGTTATCCCATGAACAAACCTTAAAGTGTGCCAAGCTTGCTGAAGCCGACTTTATCCGTTTAATTGAGCAATTTACCGCAAGCCATTTCGCTTAATATTTTGCATAACGGTGCAGCTATATTGCGATAGGGCTGGGATTTTAAAAGCTCGTATCTAACAGTTCGTACTTAAACGTGAGCGAGCAAGGCGCCGCGCAATTCAGTTCACCGAATGTTTTTGCGAAATACGGCTGAAGGTTAAAAAGTAAAGGGAGCAAAGCTCCCTTTTTAAATGCTGACATTAAGTGTAAGTCTTGATTCAAAGCGTTTATTTTTGCGGTTTTTCTGAAATCCACAATTTGATATGTCCTTTCACCACAACCACTCCTTGGGTGTCGTAGGCGGTGACGGGGACCAGCATATCGCCGGGAGTCCATTGCTCTGGGGTCACTTCGGCGACACATAAAATATCGCTGCCTGCTTTAGCCGTATAATCCAAACTCATGCCCTTAGGTATCCAACGTAAATGTTTTGGAATAGAGGCTTCGGCCATCACGCCCATGGCCATTTCTAGACCATTACAAATCGCAATCACATGCACAGTTTTTATATGATTATGAACGGCATGGCGTTTTTTAATTAAACAGGCGCAATGATTAAGGCGTAATTCAGTGATCAGTGGTTTGATGGTGCCGAAATAGGGCGCCATGCGTGAAACTATGATTGAAAACAGTTTTTGGCCGAAGGGATAACGGCGAGTCTTATGGTAGAGCGCGAGCACTTTATTAGGTTTTTGTTCTGCAGTGCTAGAAGAGTCTGTCTGGCTCATGGTTATCCTTAATAATGGTGCAAAGGGGTGTTGTTATTTTGAGCCTGTTCCAAGTTGAGCTTGGGTTGCTCTGGTCGGATGAGTGTAACATTAGGATAACAACAAATACCAGTCGGCTTAATTAAGTAAACTTCATTTCGCGGTTTTAAGTGTAACACCGTATAATTGCGGCCAATTTGTCGTGTAGCGGCAATGGTATGTTGATTTAACTACAAGGACTCACAGTGAAATATTTGCTGACGTATTTTAAGGGAATGGCCATGGGCGCTGCTGATGTTGTGCCTGGCGTTTCGGGCGGCACCATAGCGTTTATTACCGGTATTCTCGATACTTTGCTCGATAGTGTAAAACGCATTAATCCTTCCCTTTGGGGCGTAATCAAGTCGCAGGGCATAAAAGGGGCATTTGCCCATATTAATGGTGGCTTTTTAGTGAGTCTGCTGGCGGGGATCCTGACCAGTATTTTTACCTTTGCGAAGCTGATTTCTTGGTTGTTGGCGGTACATCCCATCCCGATCTGGTCGTTCTTTTTTGGGCTTATTCTTATCTCTGTCGTGCATATGCTTAAGCAAGTGAGTGGTTTCACTGTAGCACGTTTAGGGTTATTTGCGCTTGGTGTGCTGGCTGCATGGGCGATTACTGTGCTGAATCCGGTCGCGGTAGAAGCCAGTTACATGAATATCTTTTTCGGCGGCGCGATTGCGATTTGCGCTATGGTATTGCCGGGAATTTCAGGCAGTTTCATCTTATTATTGTTAGGCTTATATCCTGTGGTCCTCGCTGCTGCTAAAAATATTCAGCTGGATATTTTGGCCTGTTTTGCTGCTGGTGCCGTGATGGGATTACTGACGTTCAGCCATTTATTGTCGGCGCTGCTGCGTAAATACCATGATGCCACTATCGTGTTTCTAACCGGATTAATGTTAGGTACCTTAGGTAAAATTTGGCCATGGAAAGAAATCTTAACTTGGCGGACCAACTCCCACGGCGAACAAGTACCTTTGCTGGAGCAAAATATTTCCCCGCTTAATTTTGAGCAAGTAACGGGTCAGCCTTCACAACTGATGTTAGCCATTGTGTGTATGTTAGCGGCGATTGCACTGGTTTGGGGGTTAGAGAAAGTGGGCAAAAGAGATTAGCCCTTTGTTACCTCAACATCATATCCAATAAAAGCAGCGAGATACGCTGCTTTTATTTTTTGCTCATATGCTTATCTTACTTGAATCAGGCCAGCTTTCGACTTTATTTCGACTTTAGGGCAATGTCATTTTAGCCCTGTTTTGGTTACAATCACAGTTCACATTTAGCGTACTCAGTCGACAGTCGACGTTATGTTCCAGTTTAAACTCAGTGAGAGTTTGCAGTTACGATAAGGATATACTTGTGGATAAAAAACAGGTCTCGTGGGGCGGTGTAGCGCTGGCGATTTTTGCTTTGGGTCATGTGGTTAACTTACTCATAGATAAACAGGATTCTGATATATCGCCCGAATTAAAACAGCAAATTTCTGACACGATCTTGGCTCACAGATCACCATCCACCGCGAATAATTCATTAACGTCCATCCCGAGCAATCTTGAGGTGGTCGACGATTCTACCAAAATCCCTATGCCTGCCCAGTTAGCCCAAGTGAGTCAAATCTACAGTAATCTCAGTGCATTTGCGGCACTCAAGCAAGACGGTACTGTGGTGGCATGGGGCGATGCTGAATGTGGTGGCGATATCAATAATGCCGCAGAGCCTCTGGTCAATGTAAAAGAGTTATACGCGGCGGAGAATACCTGTGGTTTTGCGGCCTTAACCCGTGATGACAAACTTATCCCTTGGGGGATGGGGATGAAGCAAGTGCTGACAGGCGTTCGTTCTTTTGTGTTGGCAGAAGGGCTTTATGCGGCCATCAAACAAGATGGTAGTGTAGTCAGTTGGTCTAATCTGGATTCAACACCAGCCGAACTGCTCTCGGGTCAATATGCTGCGCCTGCGATGACCAATATTGATTTTGTGTTGATTAATAAAGGTGCCTTTGCTGCCTTAAAGCTGGGGGGAGCAGTAGTGACTTGGGGCGATGCCGCTTATGGTGGCGATAGTCGCCACGTGGCCTCTGAGCTTAACCATGTCGATCTGCTCTATGCCAACAATAATGCTTTTACCGCGAGGACTGCGACAGGGAAATTAGTGTCTTGGGGCGGTGGCAGCGATGATCAAAAAGGCCGCGAACAACTGGCAAAACTCAGCCAATTAGCGCCTGCCGTGAAAGTTGTCAACACGGATCATGGGTTTGCGGCGCTGCTGGCGGATGGCAGCGTATATACCTGGGGTGAGGGCGAATTGACTGAGCATCATGTCGCGTTTCCAGCGCGTTTATCTACTACAAAACGCGCCAATAAAGTGATTGATATTTATGCAAATCGTGGCGCGTTTGCCGCCTTAACCATCAGTCGTCAACTGCACGTATGGGGCAGTAAATTCAATGGTGCCGATACATCAGTCCTACAGGATAAGTTGCAAAAAGTGCACAAGGTTTATCCCTTTGAGGAGGGGTTTGTCGCGCTACGCAGGGATAATACGGCCATTGCTTGGGAAGGTTGGGACTTGGTAGACAAGCAACCACGTTATCAAGAAGTCACTCAGGTGAGTAAAGTGGTGACCTATGAGCGGGAGTTTGCCTTTTTAAAACAGGATGGCACTGTGGTTGATGGCCACTCTGGACCCAAAACTGAAATCACCCAAGCAACGGATATTTTCCCGACAGGCTTAGGGTTTACGGTTAAACGCCAAGATGGTTCGATTGCGGTGTGGATGGGAGGCGAGGCTGCGTTAACATTAGATAAACAAGCCGTTGATTTGAGCCAAATGCGCGACATTCGCAGCAATTTGCTCGATGCCATTGCCTTAATGGCCGATGGCACAGTGCAGGCATGGAATATGATGGGCTTTAGCGGACAAGCTGCGCAATAACAAGCGCAATCACAAGTGCAAAAATAATAAAACCAAAGGGCTAAGGTTATTTACACCTTAGCCCTTTCTATTTAGGCGAGTTTTTTCTTGCTTTAAGCTTGATTGGCTTTGATTTCCCGCAGATAGCGATAAATCGAATGCACCGAAATCCCCAATCGAGTTGCTGCTACTTGAGCACTGTCCTTGAGTTCGAAAATCCCTAACTCGTGGAGTTGATTGACGATTTCGCGACTCTTTTGTGAAGTTGAAATCGCGGGATTCGCGCGAACCTCATGGTTCACACTGTCGATAGTGCTATGGAGCGCTTCATCAATATTGCGGGCAAACACTTCGGGCGAGCTGGTAAGTTCGCTGCTAAGGAGTTGCTCTGGCATCATAGTGCGCAGTACTGATTGCAGTGGTGCATCCATGTCGCTGTTAATACACAGTAACCCTATGGGTTGATTTTTACTGTTACGGATCACCGTCGTAATTGATCTTAGCGTCTTACCATTAGCACATTTAGTCAGGTAAGAGTTGGAAATATCCTGACCGGTTTTGAGCTTGAGCAAGGCAAGGTTGGTTATTGGAGCACCCACTTCACGGCCTGTGACATGGCCATTGGCAATTTTGACCACAGACGGATGTTTCGCATCTAGGCTGTGCAATACCACTTCTGTGTGTTGACCATACATGGCAGCGATGCCATCGACGATATTTTCGATGGATTTCAGAATATCCAGATCACTTTGCGTTAAATCTTGCAGTTTCACAATTTCAACCTTTAGTTATTAACCCGCAAATATTCAGCGGGTTAAAATCATCATGCCGACATAATATCGATAATAGTGACATCTGTGGATGACATGCCATTGAGGATCATTTTGCCAATGTTTTTAATGGTTTTCTCTACATCGGTAGCAATAATACCTTGGCCTGAGACATTGTGACTACTGAGCGCCATCAAAAATGAGCGCACGGCCGCACTGGATGAAGTGCTAACCTTCATGGCGCAGGACGCTTTAGCGCCGTCACATACCATGCCAGAGCTGTCGCTGATCACGTTTTGAATCGCGAAACAGGATTGTTCGAACGAGCCACCAGCTAAATACACCATGGCCATAGAAGCGGCTGCGCTGGTGACGGTATTGCCACAAAATGCCGACAGTGGTGGGTAATGGGACTTGATATAAATCGCCCCTAGATGGCTCATAATTAAGGCGCGGGCGAGTTTTTCTTCTGAAACCTTATAGCATTGTGCCGTCAATACCACAGGGATAGTTGCCGCTATGCCTTGATTACCACTACCAAGATTGCTCATGGCGGGCAAGTTCGCTCCGCCCATGCGAGCATCGGATGCTGCAGCAGTTAACATGACAATTTTGTTCAGTAAGTCTTCACCAATAATGCCGGCGGCTATGCCGCTTTTCATGGTGCGGCCGACTTCAAGCCCATAGGGATTCGCCATGCCTTCATCGGATAATTTGCCGTTTAGCTCAGAGGCTTCGAGAATGAATTTGATCTCTTTGAAGGGGACTTCTTCGGCGAAGCGATAAATAGACTCGATAGTGATATCCACGCCTTCACAGATGGAACCAGTGGCTTTAGCTTGCGTGCTATCGACACTGAAGACGGATTCGCCGTTGAGGCGCTTCTCGGCGATCAGTGTATGGCCGCCGCAGATTTTCACTAGGGCTTCGCGGTCGCCTTTTTTCGCGATGACACAACAATAGATAAATTCTGCTGTTTCGGTGCGCTCAACCGTCACCTTGCCCGCATCGATAAGGGCCTGTGCTCTAGCGACTTGTTCTGGCGTGATCACGGCCAATACTTCTAAGCCCGCATCCGGATTACCCGCAATGGCGCCTGCTGCAGCGGCAATTGCCAGACCGATTTTGCCTGTGCCAGGCACAAACACGCCCATAGAGTTTTTATAAAGATTGTCAGACACTTGTACTGCAATTGAATCGGGTTCAACACCCAGCAAGGCGCGGGCGACGGCGGCGGCGTAAGCGGCGGCGATGGGCTCTGTGCAGCCTAATGCGGGCTTAACCACTTGTTTAATGATTTGAATATACTGCTGCCATTGGGGTTTCATGAGCTTACAACCTTATGTTAATGCTTAGATTTTAACGTGTGCTATCGCTTCAACTTCTACTTTAACGCCCAGCGGAAGGTCCTTCACCGCAAAACAGCTACGAGCTGGGCAGTCGGTTTTAAAATAGGTTTTATACACTTCGTTAAAGGCGGCAAAGTCACTGATCTCTGCAAGATAACAAGTGGTTTTAAGAATCGTTTCTAAGCTGCCACCACCTGCTTCGAGCACGTATTTGAGATTCTCTAATGATTGAATCGATTGCTCAGTAATCCCACCGTCAACTACGCTGCCTTTCTTTTTACAAACAGGGAGTTGGCCAGAGGTAAAAATGAGGTTGCCATAGGCTGTGCCATGGGAATAAGGGCCAATGGCCGCGGGAGCACGTTCTGCGTGAATAATGGTTTTCATTGTCTCTCCAACTTGCAAATAAAATTGAATGCCTAGGTCGGCGTATGTGCAACATTATTTGTATTTTTATGTTTTATTGCAATTATTTTTTAATGAGTTTCATTTGTAACTGCGGTTTGTGCGCTATTTATCTCGTTTTCAGTCAAGTTGTGAGCTTTAACTCTTTGTTCAACAAAAGTTGAGTATTTTGATTGCTGAGTTTGTTTTGTTCAAATATATTTGCACAAAATAATACCAAATAGGTAAAGGTGAAATGATGGATGCAACAATTACTGCTGCACAGTGGAAAGCAGATACCCGCTTCGATAGTACGGATTGGGGCTGGATTATCATGAGTATCGGAATGGCGATTGGCGCGGGGATCGTATTCTTGCCTGTGCAGGTCGGTTTGATGGGGTTATGGGTTTTCTTACTGTCTGGCATTATTGGCTATCCTGCCATGTATATGTTCCAACGGTTGTTTATCAATACCTTAGCGGAATCTCCAGAATGTAAGGATTACCCGAGTGTGATTTCGGGTTACTTAGGTAAAAACTGGGGTATGTTGTTGGGTGGTTTGTATTTCATCATGTTGGTCATTTGGGTGTTTGTTTATTCAACGGCCATTACAAACGACAGTGCTTCATTTTTGCAAAGTTTTGGGATCACCAAAGCGTTATTGTCAGAAAATCCTTTCTATGGTTTAGCCTTGATCTGCGGTCTTGTTGCTTTAGCCTCCCGCGGTGAGAATCTTTTGTTTAAGATCTCTACTTTTATGGTACTGACCAAGTTGGGCGTTGTCGCCGTGCTAGGGTTATTGATGGTGGATAAATGGGATATCAATAATATCGGCGCTATCCCAGCAACGGGAGATTGGTTAAAAGATGCGGTCGTTATGCTGCCCTTTACGCTAACATCGATTCTGTTTATTCAAAGTTTAAGCCCTATGGTGATTTCATACCGTTCGCGGGAAAAATCCCTTGCGGTAGCGCGCTTTAAAGCGATGCGCGCTATGAATATTGCCTTTGGCGTCTTGTTTGTCGTGGTGTTCTTTTATGCCGTGTCATTCACCCTAGCAATGGGACATGATCAGGCCGTGCGTGCATCGGAAGAAAATATCTCGGCTCTTGCTATGGTTGCCCAAGGTATGCAGGGACAAACACTGAAATTGCTGAGTTTAACCTTGAATATTTTTGCGGTGATGACGGCTTACTTTGGCGTATATCTCGGTTTTAGGGAAGCTTGCCAAGGATTGACCATGAACATGCTGCGCCGTTATATGCCTGAAGATCGTATCAACAAAAAGCTTGTTGGTTACGGCATCATGATTTTTACCATTCTATTATCTTGGGGCGCGATTGTGTTGAATGCGCCAGTGCTGAGCTTTACGTCGATTTGTAGTCCAATTTTTGGTTTAGTCGGTTGTTTGATACCCGCTTATTTAGTGTACCAAGTACCTGCATTACATAAGTACAAGGGTGTGTCGCTGTATATCATTATTATCACAGGCTTATTGCTGTGTGTATCCCCCTTCTTAGCGTTTAGTTAACAGGGATAAAGTGGTACAAAAAGATAAGCTTTAAGGAATTAAAAAACCGGTATTAAGTGTAAGCTCAATACCGGTTTTCTATGTTGAGCAATCATTTCGATAATGCTCTATGGTCAAAGTTTGAATTGAGATGTGGCGTTTTTCAGTTCATCGGCAAAATCGACTAATCCCTCAGAAACATTGCGAACCTGCGACAGAATTTGCAATGTCTGTTCAAATGAAGCGTTCATATTGACGACGTTATCGACCACTTGAGAAGCAACCGAGGCTTGCTCTTCCGTTGCCGAGGCGATGTGAGTATTCATACTATTGATACTGACAATCTGCTGTTGAATTGATTTCAGAGCGCTCCCTGTATTTTGAGCATTGGTTTCATTTTCCGATGACTTCGACATCGCCACATTCATGGTATTGACCGAGGAAATGGCCGCCGTTTTAAGGTTTTGTAACACATGGCGAATTTCAGTGGTTGCATCGGCTGTTTTAGAGGCAAGGGCGCGGACCTCATCAGCGACTACGGCAAAGCCTCGTCCTTGCTCACCTGCGCGGGCGGCTTCGATGGCGGCATTAAGTGCCAACAGGTTGGTTTGCTCGGCAATAGAGGTAATCACATTTAAGATAGAAGTGACATTTTCAGTATCTCTGGCGAGCTCGTTGATTGAGTTAGAAGCCGCCTGAATTCCTGTATTTAATTGCTGTGAAATATCGATGGTACGCTGAACGACTGTCATACCTTGCATCGCTTCTTTCTCCGCGACCTGTGCTGCACTGGCGGCTTGGCGGGCATTTTGCGAGATTTCGATGACAGAGTGACGCATGTCTTCCATTGAGACTTGTACTGCGCTGGCATCATGGCTTTGCCGCTGGGTGGCATGCGTCGCATCTTCCATGCGCTGTTTCAGTGAGCGCGAGCTATCAAGTAAGGGATCGGTAACATTCACCACCCTTCGAATAGAATCTCCGAGCAAGCGAAGAAATCGATTGAAGTTACTTGATACTTGGCCGAGTTCATCACTACCAGATACTTTGAGCTGATGACTAAGATCGCCTTTTCCATCGGCCAGCTCACTCAGTGACTGGGCGACATTACGCGCAGATGAGCTGATAGCGCGTGCAATGGCAATAGTGACAATCAACATCACAATCAGCAAAGCGATGCCAATGGAGAGGGTGAGCCACAAACTTTGCGCAGATCTGTCGCCAGCTTCTTTTATCGATTGTTTAAATTCGAGTACTTTGCTTTGTTTGTAATCTTGTATTTCATTAAGTACAGCTTCATAGGCTTGGGATTTTTCTTGGCTGATCTGGCCAATGTTTGCCATATCAATCGTACCCGCCAACATGCCTTTAGCCAGCTTAATCGTCATGTCGTTATAGCGGGTTAACTTAGCGGATAGATTGCTGAGTTTATTGGCTTGTGAGGGATCGACACTATTTAATTGTTGTAGGTTTTTACGTAAAGATTCATACATAGTACCTGCATTAGTTAACAGGTCTTCGTCGGCAAAAGAAACCGATTGAGTATAAAGTTCATCGAGTCGTTGGATAAAAAACACGTTTTGATTGGCGAGTTCAACTCTTTGGTAAACTTGCTGCTCCATATAATTAAGTGTGGTGCGATTTTTATTTATGGAGATGACACTAATGCTTAAGTTTAAAGCGAAAATGATGACTGCTAAAATAAATATCGCGATAACTTTTTTAAAAATAGAAATATCATTAAAGAAATTCATCCCTTGCCCCCAAGTTGTGCCGAGCTTGAGCTCGGCACTCCAATCTAAAACTCGGCAATAACTTTTACCGAATCATTGGCCTCACTACTATCAATATAGCCAATAATATTGGGGTTCGATGCAACTAATTTTATCATCTCCGCCCCACTAGTGACTTCCTTGGGTGGCGTTCCTTTGCCTGTAAATACTTTTTGTGACCAATATGACTTAAGTTGGCTGGATGACTTGCCCAGCACTTTAGTATCAAAGGTTTCCCTTAATGGCATAGCACTGTCAAGATTGACCGGCACGGCCTGCGCTCCACCAGGAAAGGTCTTTGTTTTCCCTAGAAAAATATTTTCAATAACCTTTTGGTCGACAGTGTCTGCATTACTGGGATGAACGATGACAACCACACCAGCAAATAGTGGCATTGAGACTAAGCTGAGTAGGATTAAGCAAAGTAACTTATTCATTTCTCTCTCCTAAAATACTAAGTCAATGCCAAGACTGATGGATTTCGAATCCCCTGCGACTTTCATGCCTGGGCCACCATCATCTTTAACGTCATCATACTGAATTTTAAAGGCCGCCGAAGGATGGAAATCCCAACGTATACCTGCAGAACTTGTATGGTGAACTTCACCGCCTTCACCATCATTGAAGTCCGAATAGGAAATGTAAGGCATCACTGAATCGATACGATAGCCGAACGAGAGAAGATAAGTATCTAGATTACTCCCATCGAGATCTAAGCGGTTAAGCTCAGATAAAAAAAGGAAATTCTCATAATCTATATTAACGGATAGGCCATAAAACTTACCCGTACGTTGGTTGTTACCATTCCATTCCTGCTGAATACCACCAATATAACGTTCGTTAGTATATTGCATATGCGTGAGGCGAATATCTAACCAATCTTTGTTGAATTGAACAACAATACCGCCTATATCCTTCCATACTTCTCGGGTCTTTTCGAGGAAGAAAAAATCAGATAAAAGCTTATTAGGTTCGCTATCTTCGCTACCGTAATAAACTTGTCCAGACATAGTCCAGTCGCCAATTAAATAGTTATATAAGGCGCTGACACCTGTGTAGTTAAATATTTGCCATGTGTAGTTATCTGCGGGTGGACGTATCCAAGGATAAGCATATCCAACATCAAAAAAGTCACTGTAATAGTAGAGCGGTAAGCGTTTTTTACCTCCTTGTACTGTCCAATGATCATTGATCTCATAGGACAGATAAGCCCATTCAAAACTTGCCGAAAAGTCATCAGCCCCGCGGGAAACAACCTGTGCAGTGGCAGATAAACCTTCGAGTAAATCTGCTGAGAATTGAATACCAAATAAGGTATCGGGTTTGAAACTAATATCTTCATCATAGGCGCCAACGAGTGGATAATCGGCGAGAAAGGTGGGGCCTAAATCAAACTCTGCAACGCCCGATCCTTCGAGAACTTGACCAGCAACAACTGAGGCAAAACCTGAAATGTTGACTTCTGCATAAGCGGTAGAACTGAGCAAAAGTGAGCAAAGACCTAATGAAAGCTTATGTTTCATAAAAAAGCCCTTTAAGTGAGTATATTCGTTTTTAAGCCTAGAACAGGCACAAACATACGCAAACTTTTATTAAACATTTTTGCAACATGGTGGTCTGGCTCTCATTTTGAAAGATAAGTTTGATATTTTATGAGTAAAAAGCGTTAGGTAATTCGAGCTAACTTAAGTCAAAACTGTAAGTTCAATATTCTAAATTTGGAATGATTACTCAGCCATACCCATTAAACTGTTCAAGTGAGACTGTGATCTCCCTGAAAACTGTTTCGAAAATTTGCCAAAGAATATTATTGATTTTGCTAAATGAGAGACTCAAAGCTTGAGTGAAAAGTGGTGAGATAATTATCTTTATTAATAATATTAGCTAAGGCTAAATATGGTTATTATTTAGCCTTTAGATTATAAAAATAACGCAATGGATACTTTTTTATTAAACTAAAATTGGGCTTTTTGCATAAAAATGCTCTAAATCTATCATTGATTATGCTTGTTAAGTCAACGTCGATATTTATTCTATTTCGTGAGTATGCCAGCGCTGTAGTATATTTTCCTGAGTCTTTTTCTCCGATGTCGTGGTTTTATACTGTATGGTTAGCGGCTTGATTGCTGCACAGTGCTATAGCACTTATAATCTTGCTCTCTTATGTTGAGTTTCTCTTCTTTCTAAACATGATCCAATAAAAGGAATGTCCTAATGCAAAGACGCAATTTTTTAAAAAGTGCGGCTATTTTGTCGACTGCGGGTTTTATCACGCCAGTACTGGCATCTTCCTCTAAATCGAGTGTCGTTGAACATAGCTCAAGCGATGGACGCCGCCGTTTTACCTTAATCAATACTTACCATCTTATTGCCCCAGAAGGGTCTGAGGGTGTGGTTAAGTTGTGGATCCCTTTGCCCGAAGACACGCAATTCCAATTGGTGAGTCAGCTGAATTTTACGGGTAGTTTTAAAGACGCCTATATCAGCTCAAACAACAGTTATGGCGCCAAAACCCTGTTTGCGACTTGGCCCGATGCCAAAGCGAACATGACAATAACGGTTGAGCTTGATATTGAAACGATAGATTGGGAACCCGTTAAAAGCGGCGCCTTAACCCATTACCGCACCCCAGAGCAGATACATTATCCTGCAGATGTTGAACGTTATTTGCTGCCGACTAAACACATGCCGATTAATGGTATTGTGAAGCAAACAGCAGATAAGATCGTTGGCAGCGAGACTGAACCACTGAAGCAAGCACGACTGATTTATCTTTGGGTTAGCGCTAATATGTTTCGCGATAATAGCGTGATTGGCTGTGGTACGGGTGATGTAGCAAGTATCCTCGAAAGTGGCAAGTTAGGCGGTAAGTGTACCGATATTAACTCAGTATTTGTGGCGCTAATGCGCGCAGTGGGGATCCCTGCCCGTGAGATGTTTGGGATTCGCTTAGGTCAGGCGATCAAGATGGGCGAATACTCTAAAAAGGCCTTTGGTAGTGCCGATGACAAAGGGGTTGCCGATGTCAGTGGTGGTCAACATTGTCGCGCTATGTTCTATTTAGCGGGTTATGGTTGGTTGCCAGCCGATCCTGCTGATGTGACAAAAATGCGTTTGACGGAGAAAAAGGAACACAGCGATCCCGCAGTTCAGGCCGTGAATGATTACCTCTTTGGCAATTGGGAAATGAACTGGGTTGGCTTTAACTATGGCCGTGACTTTGATTTATTCCCTACAGCAGAACAGACACCACTGAATAATTTTGGCTACCCGTATGCCGAAGTTGATGGCGATCCCGTGAACTATTATGAGCCTAAAGTGTTTGCCTATGACTACCAGTCAACCGAACAACGCTAAGGGCCTCTTAGCGACTATGGCCGCCGCAGTGGTTGCTGCGGTTGCTTCAAGCCTTTGCTGTATTGCTCCGCTTATTTATTTGGTGTTCGGGGTGTCGGCCGCAAGTCTATCGGGGATTGAGCAACTTAGCTGGCTGCAAGTACCCATGTTGATACTGTCGTCTGGGCTGATTCTGATGGGATTTTGGCGGCTCTATTTTGCTAAAAAGCCACTGTGTACCGCGACGTTGAGTCGTACTCAGATGCTGTGGCTGTACTGGTTAACTGTACCTGTTGTGCTGGCATTTCAGTCATATCCTTTTGTATTACCTTGGTTATTAGAGGTGCTTGAATGAAGTTAGTGTTATTTCTCGCCTTAAGTATGTGTTCAGTGTCGAGCTGGGCGGCAAACGTGCTGGTCACCTTAGATGTTAAGGGCATGACTTGTCCGCTGTGTGTCACTGTCGTGAATGAAGCGCTGCGTAAAACCGATGGGGTGATTAAGGCCAAGGCTTCGTTAAAAACGGAGCAAGCTTTAGTGACAGTGCCAGAGGATTTTCATCTAGATAGTTTGCTTAAGGCCGTCGACGAAACTGGGTATAAGGGCAGTATTAATAAGGTAGAAAAACAATTTTAAGCGTCGGTGTCTTTAGTAACTAACTGAGCGACATTATAAAATATCAGTCTAGTTTTAAATGATTAGACTGATATTTCACCGAAAAAATACACTCTGTATCCCACCTGTTACTTCCTTCACTGCCTATTTTTTCCTTTGCGGGTCATTTCTTCGTTAACTGTAATACACCTCGGGCTCGATACGACGTTGCCGCTCTTCATTTTTCTCCGATGATTCTTTAATCAGATCCAATTTTTGCGCTTGAAGTAATTCTAGTTGCTTGGCTTTTTGTTCTTCAGATAAATTTTTATCGGCGGCAACCTTCGCCATTTCTTCATCTATCTTATCAATTTTATCCCTATCGACTCCTGTACGGTTATCTAAAATAGCCTGCATGGCTTTGTCCAACCTGTTGATGCTTTTGTCTGGTTCAGGCGTGCCTGCAATGGCTTGCACATTACCCGTGTAGCCTTGTTTGGCGTTAGGGGCCAGATGGCTATAGGTATCTGCAGTCGTTACCGATGCTGCAGAGGAGAGCGTTACAGTATCTTGGCTTATTGATGAAGTTAGATTCGCTGACGTCATTGAATTTGCACGAGTTCCTAGACCATTTGTGCTCGGCTCGACTTGCTTGAGTGGCACATTGGCATAACTTTTCGCAAAGGTATTGGTATAACTATTAGGGTTAATTGTGCTCATATCCGACTCCTTTATATATGAAACTGTCCCTTGGCCACCTGCGGTTTAAAATACTGAGTGGTTAACTAATGTTTCGGGCTTGACGTTTAAATATTATCTGATGACAACTTTGCAATTTCCCTAGCAAGCTATAGGCCAAGTTAGGTTTATTTGTGATTGGCGAGGAATCACAATAAAACGATACTTTCAAAAAATATTTATACAAAAACTTGATCTTTGTACAACTATGGTCCGTAATTAAAGACATAGTGATACAAGGAGTCGACTTATGTACAAGTTTAACCCGCAGCAAATTCAAATTGGGATCAGTGCTTGCTTATTAGGGGAGAAAGTTCGTTTTGATGGCGGACATAAAAATTCTACCTATTGTAATCAAGAGATTAAGCAGTTTTTCGATTATGTGCCTATCTGTCCTGAAATGGCGATTGGCTTAGGTGCACCCCGGAAAAGTATCCGACTAGTCCGTGATGGGGAAACCATCTTAGTTCAGAGTGGTGACGGTAGCTTAGATGTGACCGATAAGCTCAATGAATACAGCGAAAACAAGGTTGAAGAGCTCGATTTCCTCGGAGGATACTTACTTTGCGCTAAGTCGCCAACCTGCGGCATGGAGCGGGTAACAGAGTATAAAATTGGCACTAACAATGGTTCTAAGTCTGGCATTGGTGTATTTGCTCGCAAGTTGATGGAACGATATCCACTATTGCCCGTGGAAGAAGAAGGCCGCTTGCATGACATGGTGCTGCGGGAGAACTTTTTCACCCGCGTTTATGCCTATCACGATTGGCACCTGATGAAACATGAAGGGCTGACTAAGCATAAGTTAGTGAAGTTTCATTCCCGCTATAAATACCTATTAATGGCACACAGCCCGACATGGTATCGCGAGCTTGGTCCGATAGTGGCCAATATTGAGGATCTTGAGCAAAGCGCGACCCGCTACTTTGAAGGTTTTATGACGGCGCTGAAAATTAATGCGACCCGTAAAAATCATACTAGTACGCTGCAGCATATTCAGGGTTACTTTAAAAAGCATTTGAGCAAAGAGCAAAAGACAGAACTGTCTGAAGCGATTATGAAATATCGCCAAGGTCTATTGCCGTTATTAGTACCTATCACGCTCATTAACCATTATTTACGCGAATTTCCAACACCTTATATTGAAGAGCAAGTGTACTTAAACCCTCATCCTGAGGCGTTAAAGCTGCGCTATGCCTATTAACCTTTACCTAATCGCATTCAGTTGATTTTAGCTTTTGATTTAGTGAGTTATTACTGAAATATGAAACAAACTATAGAGAACACGGCCCACACAGAACCCAATGGTGAGATATTACTCCCCATCGGTGAAGTGTCGGCCTTAACGGGCGTGAATGCCGTGACCTTAAGGGCATGGCAGCGCCGTTTTGGCTTAGTGATCCCTGCACGTACACCCAAGGGACACAGATTATATACGAGTGAAAATATCCAAGAAATCCATGAGATTAATGCATGGCTAGCTAAAGGTGTTGCGATCAGTAAGGTTAAACCTTTGCTGATGAGTGCTGCTAAATCTTCGTTTACAGAAATAGTTCAAACTCAAGCCATTGATTTATGGTGCGAGCAAGTCACTGCGCTTAATACGGCATTATTCGACTTCAATCAGCACAAATTACAGCAGATTTTAGATGATGCATTTGGCTTATATCCTTTCCAATTGGTGAAAGAAAAGTTGCTACAACCTTGGCTTAATCAACTCGAGGACTTAGTGAATGAGCGGCTCGATGCTGAGTTGATTATTGCTTGGTTAAAGAGCGAGTTACTTAACCGAGTGGGTGGACGTCATGCCTTTAATGGACAGGCCGTGACGGCGAGAATCGCTCTGGTGAGTCTATCCCGTGGGGTACATACCTCGCTTAATTCCACCCGCACTAACATTTTGTTTTCTCTACTTCTATCGCTCGAGTTAGCGTCGTTGCGGGTATCAGTTATTGATCTTGGCGAGCAAGCCATGGGCAGTTTACCTTTGCTACGAGGCAGGCTTAACGTCGATGCACTTTTGCTTATTCCCGACTCAAATCATTCGGGTTCTGAACAGACTGAAATGCTGACTGTATTGGAACAAATGACTTTCCCATGCTGGTTTATGGGGCCTTTTGCGCCAACGTTAAGCTTTTTATCTGCTTTTTTGGCGTCTTCGACGACGGACTTGATTGGGAAAATACCATCTCGTTTAGCGGGGAAGGTGAATAGAAGTCGTAAGCACAGTGGAAAGATGAATACCGTGAATCAAAGCGAGCAGATAAATAGCGAGAAAAACAATGACATTAGCTAACGATTCAATGCCAATAGATTCAATTCCAATAAAAGTGCAGGGCAATAATGCACTGATGTGGTTTCGCCAAGATTTACGCCTTGCCGATAATCAGGCATTAACCGCCGCTTGCGATTGGGCGCGGGAGAATGGCGTGGCACTTAAGGCCATTTACATTGCTACGCCAGCTCAGTGGCAGCGCCATGACGTTGCGCCCATTCAGTTGGATTTTATCGAACGTCATATCAATTTACTTGCCCAAGGACTGGCGAGTCTTGGTATTGGATTCGAGTTAATTCAGTTAGATACCTTTGCTGATGTACCTGAGTTTATCGGTCACTATTGCCAGCAACAGGGGATTGGTCGAGTGTTTGCTGGTCGCGAGCCTGAGATTAACGAGCAACAGCGCGACCAAGCCTGTATTCAATCGGGGATTCCTCTGGTGTTAACCGATGAGCATTGTTTGCTTAAGCCGGGCACTGTGCTGAATTTGTCCGGCGACATGTACAAGGTTTTCACTCCTTTTAGCCGTAAGTGGCGAGAAATTGCCGCCCGCCATGCCATTTTGCCGCTTCCTGTTCCGGCGCCACTTGGACCTGTGTTGGCCGAGCCAAAGCCGCTTTTGTTTAACAATGTCACTAAAGTTTCGAGTGAACTTTGGGCTGCGGGAGAAGGGCAGGCAAAGCGTTTGCTCTGCGCATTTATTCAGCTGAAAGTGCAGGATTATAAGCAAGATAGGGATTTCCCCGCCATTGATGGCACTAGTTCAATTTCACCCTATCTGGCCATTGGTGTGGTGAGCCCAAGACAATGCGTTGCCGCGCTGCTGCATCAATTCCCTGAGGTGATTGTCGACGACACTAGCCCTGCTCGTACTTGGTTAAATGAGCTTACTTGGCGTGAGTTTTACCGTCATTTGCTGGTGGCATTTCCTGATTTATCTAAGAATCACAATTTCAATCGTCAAGCCGACCATGTGCAGTGGCGTAATAACCCGCAGGAGTTTGCTGCTTGGTGTGAAGGTCGTACTGGCTATCCGATTGTGGATGCGGCTATGCGCCAACTCAATCAAACGGGTTGGATGCACAATCGGCTGCGTATGGTGGTGGCGAGTTTCCTGACTAAACATCTGCTGATTGACTGGCGCTGGGGCGAGCGCTATTTCCGCCAAAAACTGATTGATGGTGACTTAGCCGCGAATAATGGCGGCTGGCAGTGGTCTGCGGGTTGTGGCTGCGATGCTCAGCCTTATTTCCGTATTTTTAATCCAATAAGCCAGAGTGAAAAATTTGATCCAGATGGCAGCTTTATCCGTAAGTATTTACCAGAGCTCGCATCTTGGGGAATTAAGCAATTACATCAACCGAGTACAGCGCAGACACCGTCCTTGTTTGAACAGCCGTTATTCAACACTAAAACGGCTTATCCAAGTGCGATTGTCGAGCACAGTGCAGCAAGAGCAAGGGCATTAACCGTATTAGGCGTATTGAAAAAGGCCGCGGCCCAATAAATAGGATCAGGAGCAATAACAAGATGATAAACCAAGCGACGACTGAGACTAATACGCTTGTTGATGATTTTATTCAGCTTTATCAAGCTTTAAATAAAGATAACTTGCATCTGTTAGGTCGGGTTTACGACGACAGTATTAGTTTTACCGATCCTATGCATCAAATCACAGGGCTAGCGGCGTTAACTCAGTACTTCGCGAAGTTATATAAGAATGTTAAGCATATTCATTTTGAGATCAAAGAAGTGCAGCAGGATGCGAATCAAGCCGCGCTGTTTTGGCAGATGCAATATTGCCACCCTAAGTTGAATAAAGGCGGACTTATCCGTGTTGATGGCATGAGCCAACTTAAATTTAACGACAAGATTTATTTTCACAGGGATTACTTCGACTTAGGGCAAATGTTGTATGAGCATTTACCTTGCATGGGCGGGCTTATCCGCTTGCTTAAAGACAGGGCGGCTAAGTAATGGACGCTGTTAAGCCGATGAAAATAAATACAGTGCTGATTACAGGTGCAAGCTCAGGCATTGGGCTGCAACTGGCGCAGGATTATTTGTCCCTAGGTTGGCATGTCATTGCCTGTGGCCGCTCGCAGCAAAGGTTAGAGGCTTTAGCCTTGAATGAACTAGTCGGTGCTACGTTGTTTATCTTCGATATATCCCAGCGCGACCAAGTTCAACAAGCTGGCCAAAATGTAGCTGAGCTATTGGCGAAAACAGATTCTCAGCTCGATTTGGTCATTTTGAATGCGGGCAGTTGTGAATATATTGATGATGCTAAGGCTTTCGATGATGTGTTGTTTGAGCGCGTTATCCATACCAATCTAATTGCAATGGGATATTGCCTCGGGGCATTTTTACCTTTAATGCCTAGGGGTTCACGTATTGGCTTAATGAGCTCCAGCGCTATTTACTTACCTTTCCCTCGCGCTGAAGCCTACGGCGCCTCTAAAGCTGGCGTGCAGTATCTAGCTTCGAGTCTCTCGCTTGATCTTGCCAAGAATGACATAGGTGTGAGCTTGATTTGCCCTGGTTTTGTGGCGACGCCACTGACCGCAAAAAATGATTTTTCTATGCCAATGCAAGTGAGTGTGCAAACCGCTTCTAAGGCAATCCGCAATGGGCTTAAAGGTGGCAAGCGCGAGATCCATTTTCCGCGACGCTTTACTTATCTATTGAAATTGATGTCGTTTTTACCTGCCTTTGTGTGGCAAAAAATGATTGCAAACGATACTCAAGCCAAGCCGCTAAAGGACAAGAGTTTATGAAAAATATCGCCATTGTCGGCACCGGCATTTCTGGATTAACCTGCGGCCATCTATTAAGCGAGTCGCACAAGGTCACAGTGTTTGAGGCCAATGACTATATCGGCGGCCACACGGCGACAGTCGATGTGGAGCATCAAGGGCAAACCTACGCTATAGACACAGGTTTCATCGTGTTTAATGACAGAACCTATCCACGATTTGAACGTTTATTAGCTCGCCTTAATGTCACCATATTACCGACTGAGATGAGTTTTAGCGTGCACAATGCTCTGACTGGGCTTGAATACAACGGCCACAATTTAGGCAGTTTGTTTGCCCAAAAGCGTAACCTCCTGAATCCACGCTTTTGGGCCTTTTTAAAAGAAATTTTGCGCTTCAATAAAGGCTGTAAGGCACTCTATCAACAGGATATTTATCCCGAAGGTAACTTAGGTGATTATTTAGACAATGAACACTTCTCACCATTTTTCGCTGAGCATTACATTTTGCCCATGGGCGCGGCGATTTGGTCTTCGAGCATAGAAGATATGCGCGCGTTTTCGTTGAAGTTTTTTATTCGTTTCTTCCAGCACCATGGTTTATTGAATGTCAGTGATAGACCTCAGTGGTATGTGCTAAAGGGGGGCTCGCGTAGCTATATTCCTGATCTTATTGCGCCCTTTAAAGACAATATCCGCCTTAACTCACCCGTGACAGGTATTGAACGCCATGGCAATGGGGTGAAGTTACAAGTTCACGGTGAATGGTTGGAATTTGATGAGGTGATTTTAGCCTGTCATAGCGACCAAGCTCTGCGGATGTTAAACGATCCTACGCCAACAGAACGCGCCATTTTAGGCGACCTCAGCTACCAGAATAACGATGTGGTGCTGCATATGGATACGCGTATTTTACCGAAGCGAAAAGCCGCTTGGGCGAGTTGGAACTATCGATTAGATGGTAACCTAAAACGTCCAGCGTCAGTGACTTACAACATGAACATACTGCAACAGTTGCCAGCCAATGCGCCGACCTTTTGTGTCACCTTGAATCAGTCAGAGTTGATTGATGAGGCGAAAGTGATACGCCGCTTCAATTATGCCCACCCAGTGTTTAACGAAGCCAGTCTTAAGGCTCAGGGTCGCCGTGAGGAAATATCCGGGCAAAATCATACCCATTTTGCTGGCGCCTATTGGCACAATGGTTTCCATGAAGATGGCGTTCGCAGTGCACTTGATGTGTGTGCCCATTTTGGTGTCAGCCTATGACAGAGCTCAATAGCGGTATTTATTACGGCACTGTATCCCATAGCCGTTTTACACCGATTAAACATAGCTTTAGTTATGCCATGGCGCTGTTGGCGATTGATTTAGATGAAGTCGATAAGATCAGTGCCATGGGGCGAGTTTTTGCCAGCCAGCATCGCGCTTTATTAAGATTCAATCCTAAAGACTATTTAACTTCTTTTACGACTAAATCCAATGACAGCGGTGAAGTGGCTGTTGTCGATCCGAGCGCAGCTGCACTCAAGAGTCGCGTATTGACTCAAGTGGCTGCGTTAGGCGCAGATAAACTGTGCGATCGAGTTTTGTTTGTGGGTCAGATCCGCCATTTTGGCGTGTATTTTAGCCCAGTAAATTTCTACTTTTGTTATCAGGATCAAACGCCTTTATACATGTTGGCCGAGGTGAGTAACACGCCTTGGGATCAGCGCCATTGCTATTTAGTCGATTTAGCCGCGCCCAAACCTTCTGACAAAGTGTTTCACGTGTCTCCCTTTATGACTCTCGATATGCGTTATCTCTGGCATGTGTCTGCGCCGAGTGAAGACTTAAACATCGGTATTGAAAACAAGTCGATGCAAGAGAATGGCAAAAAACTGTTTAATGCCAATTTAGTGATGAAACGCCAACCGATCACGGCGGCCAATTTACGGACGCTTTTGTTTCGCTTCCCTTTTATGACTCTCAAGATCTTCTTCGGGATTTATTGGCAAGCGCTAAAACTCTTTTTTAAACGTGTGCCCTTTGTGCCGCATCCAGCTCAGATGGAGAAATAACATGGAAAATACGGCTTCGCAAACCTCAGTCACCACAGGGAAACTGCCCGACAGTATTGCGCGTAAAGTCTTGCTTAAGGCGCTGGAAAGTCTCCCACATGGCTGCTTGACCTTGGTTGAGGGCGACAAGAGTTATCGTTTTGGTGAGAGTCATACCGATTTATACGCCACGCTTGTGGTTAAACACCCGAGTTTTTATCGTCAAATCATGCTTTCAGGCTCCATTGGCGCGGGTGAAGGTTATATTCAAGGCCATTGGACGAGCCCAGATCTCACCAAAGTCGTACAACTGTTTGCCCGTAATTTAGCCTTACTCGATAAGATTGAAGCCAAATTCTCTTGGTTAACTGGCACGATAAACCGTGTGAAGCATGTGCTGAATCGCAATTCTCAAGAGGGCTCAAAGCGCAATATTCTCGCCCACTATGATTTGGGTAATGCTATGTATGAGCAATTCCTCGACCGTGAAATGTTGTATTCGAGTGCGCTTTATCCCCATGAGGAAGCCAGTTTGCAGGAAGCGCAGTTGTTTAAGCTGATGACTATTTGTGAACGACTCGATTTACAGCCAGGTCAAACCTTGCTTGAGATTGGTACTGGCTGGGGCGCGCTGGCTATTTATGCGGCTAAGCATTATGGCGTGCACGTGACAACAACAACGATTTCAGATGCGCAATATGCCTATACCAAAGCCCGTGTCGAACGCGAAGGGCTAAGCGATAAAGTGACGCTGCTGACAGAGGACTATCGCAATCTCACTGGGGAATACGACAGGGTTGTTTCTATCGAGATGATTGAAGCGGTAGGGCATGAGTATTTGCCAGGCTTCTTTAAAAAGCTGGAATCATTATTAAAACCCAATGGGCGCATGCTGCTACAGGCGATAACGATTGCCGATCAACGTTACGACAGTTATCGCAAAAGTGTGGATTTTATTCAGCGTTATATTTTCCCCGGTGGCTGCTTACCCTCAGTGAGCCAAATGGTCAGTCACATTGCCAAACAGACGGACATGGTGGTTTGGTCGCTCAATGATATGGGGCTCGATTACGCTAAAACCTTAAAACATTGGCATGAGAATTTTGATAATGCGATAGGCGAAATCCAAGCTTTAGGTTATGGCGATGATTTTATTCGGATGTGGAAATTTTACCTAAGTTATTGTGAAGGTGGATTTTTAGAACGTACCACAAGCACTGTGCATTTAGTGGCTGTGCGTCCGGACTATCGCATTGCTAGCCATAATCTCCCAAGCCATAGCCCTAATGCGATGTAATCTGTTTTGATTAAGCAGTCACTTTAGTGGAAATAACCATTTTCGTTGGAATGAGCCGCTTTGTTTGCAGCAAGATAAAAGTGAGGCAAAGATGAAGTCCATGTTAGCTAACTCTCGGGTTCCTTTTAAACATCAGGGCTTTATTCTCTATAACGCCTTGAGTTTTCAGGCTGTGTGGTGGTCTAGCGTACTTTGGCTTAACACCTCACTGTTGTTAACTATCCCTTTGTTATTATTTCACTTTATCCTGCTATCTTCCTTAAGTAAGCCCGAGTATCGCAAAGTGGATTTGTTATTGATGCTAAAGGTTGCAGCCTTAGGAATAGGCGTAGATACCGTACTCTCTGTTTTAGGGGTGTTTGAGTTTGCTCTTTTCCCTTGGTGGCTTTGTTGCCTGTGGCTGCATTTTGCTTTGACTCTGAATCATAGTTTGGCCTTTATGCGACCTTTACCGCTGATATTTCAGGCGTTACTCGGGGGCATATTTGGTGGGTTAAGCTATTTGACTGGCGCACAATTTAATGCTGTGAGTTTGCCCTATGGCAATGTTATTTCTGCTGTGGTGTTATTTTTGGTTTGGCTAGTCTTACTGCCATTTTTAATCCAACTTGCTAATCCCTATGGATTTAATCGAAGCACTAAAGCGCGTTCTTTTACTGTGTTTGGGCGTTAATTATTGAGTTGTAAAAATTGATCGCGGTTAAGTCATTATGCCGTTTTTAGTTAAGTACCTGTTGTAAGACATCATGCAGTAAAAGGGGGATCCCATGTCGTCAGTTCGTAATCGTAGCCCAAATCTTGGTTTTTCATTTTTGAATTCAAGCTGCTTAAGTCTATTGGCCCTCAGTTTATTGGCCGCACCTTTAAAAGCGTTAGAGGCGAAAACGCCTGATTTTGAAAACATTACTATCGAGCTGAATGATGCCGCCGATGTGACGCAGACTTTTCAGGAAGTAGGGCGCGGAGAAATGGATTGGCTGTGGTTTAGTTTGTATAAGGCGAGACTGCTGACGGTAAATGGCCGTTATCAACAGGGGCAATATCCTCTGCTGTTAGATATTGAATATTATCGAGATATTGAGTCAGAGGATTTGCTCGAAGCGACAAAAGATCAATGGCAGCATCTAGCGTTTGCCGAAAATGATATCCAGCGTTGGCTGAGTTTATTAACTGCCACTTGGCCAGATGTGAAGCAGGGCGACCATTTAAGTTTTAAGGTTATGGATGGGCAAACGAGTCAGTTTTTCTTTAATCATCAACCACTCGATATTATCCACGATGCTAATTTTGCTGAGGCATTTTTAGCGATTTGGTTATCGAAAGACACTAGCCGTCCGAGTTTACGGGCGCAATTACTCGGAGAAATACCATGCGATTGTTAACACGACTTATCGGTCAAAAGTTATTGTTAGGCCTAATAATGATAGGGCTGTTGTCGAGTTGTTCATCGGTGGAAGTGACGGATTATAAAGATACTCATCCGACATTGGTTTTGGAGTCATTTTTTAATGGGCCATTAAAAGCCTCTGGGGTCGTACAAGATTTTAGTGGCAAAGTAATCCGCAAATTCAATGTCATTATGGAAGCCAGTTGGCAGGGAAGTAAGGGAGTCATTAATGAATGGTTTGTGTATGATGATGGTGAAACTCAAACTCGTGTGTGGCGCATCAAGGCACTAGGGGAAGGGCGATACTCAGGAACTGCAGGTGACATTATCGGGACTGCCGATGGCCAATCTAACGGCAGTGCGCTACGTTGGAAATACGATATGTTATTGCCTGTGGATGGTGAAGAATATCAAGTTCATTTCGACGATTGGATGTTCTTAGTGAATGATAATACCATTATAAATCAGAGTGATATTATTAAGTTTGGCATCACAGTTGCTAAAGTCACTTTAGTTATTCAAAAATAGTCTCAGCAATTTTTAGTTAAGTTGGCTTACCCCAGCTTGTCTTGGATTAACTCTGTTGATTAAGACTTAAATTGGCTTAAACAGTATAGCTTGGCTAATAACCCCCTTTGTTCTGCATTAAAGTGTTGAAGTCAAACCAAAGTTGCTGCTAGGCATTTTTGCTAGTGGCATAAGTGATATATGGGGGTAAGGTTATTGCAACCCATTGTTAAAATTTAATTAATCTGAGCTTCAGTCTAAATGGATAGGGGGTAGTCGATGAATAAACACGTTGTTTTATGGGGAGTGTTTTTTAGTCTGTCGTTAACTGCTTGTTCATCTTTTGACTTTAAGTTTGAGGATCATTCTGAGAAACAAGTCGATCCTCATCAACCTGCAAGCGATCCTATGGTGCAAGATAATGAACGTCGTATTCGAGATGCGAGAAAAGACGGTCAGTTAGAATCCGATTTTCTAAAACCTAGGTATCCAGTTAAGTTTAAATAAGAAAATGTGTTAGGAACTCACTGCAACCTCAATACTTAACTATCAATAGCAAGTATTAAGGTTGCTAGGGGAGAGGCGAAGAACTAACCCGCTTGACGACTGTTATCTATCGATTTTTTGTCATAATATTCAAACGGAAACAGATTACGAATCCTTTGCTTCACATTGTCACTCACGTTGGCAGAAATGTGTAAGCGTACATCTCCTGATTTTTCAGCCCTAACAGTACAAGTCAGTTTTTCGGTTTTAGCGATTTGGCGGCATTCCCGTTCGAATCGTTCGGGGATCTTGCCCTTATGCTGAGTCATACGGCCATCTTTAAAATGCATTTCAAAAATAGTCAGACCTTTCTTGCCACCAAATATCAGTTTGTAAACGAGAAATATACCAATAGCGACAAAAATGAGTTTGAAAATATCGGCTGTCATAACGCCTCCTATCTTATGTTTATAGAACCAAGATACTCCCGAGTTAGTTGTTTTAACAGTGCGCTAACGCGCAATTTTGAATTGGCAATAAAATGATTCCAGCCTAGACTTAACTGGCTAAGGAAAAGTAACCCCTCAGTTAAGGAAAACGCCATGTACTTATCAAATGCAGATCGTTGGTCATTATTGTGTAAGAAGCAAATCGATGTTATCGAAAAACTTGCTACACATTTCCCCGAGAGAAAAGCACATCTAAGTGAGCTCACTCAAGGGTGGCGCCATGTTCAACATCAAGTTCAAGCAGGTGATAGGCCTATGCCACTCGAGCTCATCAAATAAGCACGATTGAGTTATTTGGAACTAGATAGTTTGTATAAGAACGCAAAGCCACTCAATAATGAGTGGCTTTTTTATGTGGCGAATATAAAACTATCATTTATAGGGGTAAAGGATTAAGTGATTGTCTGTTGCATGAAGTCAATAAATTATCTTAACGCTCGATTTGAACGTTTATTGTGCCAGTATTGAGGGCGCTATCGTTATTTCTGAGGCAAGTTCGTTGTGTTTTGCTTTGAAACACTTCAAATTTCAGATACAAAAAAGCCACTCATTGAGTGGCTTCATTGTTTATATGGTGCCGGCACCAAGAGTCGAACTCGGGTCCTGCTGGAATTATCGAGAGTAAGTCAGTTGCGCTTTGTACTGAACACTTCAAATTTCAGATACAAAAAAGCCACTCATTGAGTGGCTTCATTGTTTATATGGTGCCGGCACCAAGAGTCGAACTCGGGACCTACTGGCGTTATCGAGAGTAAGTCAGTTGCGATTCACTATTGATGACGGGTGTTTTTATTCAAACGACAGATACAAAAAAGCCACTCAGTGAGTGGCTTCGTCGTTATATGGTGCCGGCACCAAGAGTCGAACTCGGGACCTACTGATTACAAGTCAGTTGCTCTACCAACTGAGCTATGCCGGCGTAAAGCACAGTAATAAACCCAATCGAATTCATTACCTTAAAAGTGGTGCCCGAACCCGGAATCGAACCAGGGACACGAGGATTTTCAATCCTCTGCTCTACCGACTGAGCTATTCGGGCAACTAAACTAAGCGTTAGTTAACTACTTTGAACTAAGTCGTGAAGACCTTGTTCGTTCGAAGTGCGCGTATAATATAGTGCTCGCTTTAGCTGTGCAAGCCCTTTTTAAGTGACTGATTAACTATTAAACAAAATGCGCTTATTTATTTGATTCTTTCGTTTTACCCTTATTTTACCGCTGAAATTTTCAGCACTTTAACGCCTATGGGTGTTCATTTGGGCTGTTTATCCTAACTTCCTCATTCATTTATCTTCTATTTTGGAGGAAAAATTAAGGTTTAAGCTCATCTGTTGCAAGCAAGGGGCTGTGGGCGCAGTGGGTATTGTCGAGCTTTGATTGATGGAAGCGGAGCAACTAAGAGTAAGCGAGTGGCTTCATTGTTTTATATAGTGCCGGCGGCACCAAGAGTCGAACTCGGGACTTATTGGTATTGTCAAGAGTAAGTCAGTTGCGATTGACCACAGACTTTGTTGGTTATTATTCAAATTTCAGATACAAAAAAACCACTCATTGAGTGGCTTCATTGTTTTATATGGTGCCGGCACCAAGAGTCGAACTCGGGACCTACTGATTACAAGTCAGTTGCTCTACCAACTGAGCTATGCCGGCTTAAATTTTTACTGCAATTTTTACTACAGAATAATGGTGCCCGAACCCGGAATCGAACCAGGGACACGAGGATTTTCAATCCTCTGCTCTACCGACTGAGCTATTCGGGCAACTAAACTAAGCGTTAGTTAACTACTTTGAACTCGTTGGCTAAGCCGTATCGTTCGAAGTGCGGCTATATTAGCTAGGGTGTTTGACCTCTGCAAGTGCTTTTTCCGGATAAATCACTCGTTCGGCTGTTTAATGCACATCTTGGGTGTTTTTTATCTCTTATTTTGCGAATTCAGCTCAATTTCATTCGTTGGCTGTATTTTTCAAGTCAGAGGGATACTGATGTTTACTATAGCTTTGTGCTCACAGATCATGATTTTTGGCTTACTTTCTAAAATTTAGAAAGATATAAGCGATTTTTACTGATTTTAGTTTTTAAATTTAGATTTATGATAATGAATATTATTTCATGGATGGCATGAAGAAAACGCGAGTACGGAGTCGCAGTATGTTTCGAAATAGTCAGTTTGCTTATGGAATTACCGCCATTGTGACCCATTGGTTGAGTGCGTTCGTCGTGATTGGGTTATTTGCAGTCGGTGTGTGGATGGTGGAGTTAACCTACTACAGTACTTGGTACAAGACTGCGCCGCATCTACATAAAAGTATTGGGATTCTGTTATTGGCTGCGACAATATTTCGTTTGGTATGGCGCTTAGTTAATCCCAAGCCAGTACCTGAGGCGAGTCATAAACCGTGGGAAAAGACGGCCGCACATTTGGCGCATTTTATTATTTATATCTTGCTCTTTGTCATCATGACTGCTGGCATTTTGATCTCAACCGCAGATGGCCGTGGTATCTGGGTGTTTGATTGGTTTGAACTACCAGGATTGGGACTTTTGTTTGAAAACCAAGCTGATATCGCGGGTGATATTCACCAATATGCGGCTTACAGCTTGATCGCGCTGGTCGTTATTCACGCCGTGGGCGCATTAAAACATCACTTTATCGATAAAGACGCCACCCTACTTAGAATGATTAAATTTAAACGAGGATAATACAATGAAAAAGCAACTGTTAAGCGCACTGATCGGTGTATCTCTATTGGCTCCTGTGGCGGCTTCAGCTGCTGACTATGTGATTGATCATGAAGGCGCTCACGCTTCTATTACATTTAAAGTGAATCACTTAGGTTATAGCTATGTGGTGGGGCGTTTTAATGATTTTAGCGGCGATTTTAGCTACGATGCGGCTAAACCTACTGCGATGAAAGTGAATGTCACTGTGAATACATTAAGTGTCGATTCAAACCATGCTGAGCGTGACAAACATATTCGCGGTGAAGATTTCCTTAATACTGGCAAATTCGCTAAAGCGATCTTTGCATCTACTTCGGTGGAAGATAAAGGAAATGGCGATTTAGTGATTAACGGTAACTTAACTTTAAATGGTGTGACTAAACCATTAGCGATCAAGGCCCATGCTGTGGGTGAAGGTCAGGATCCTTGGGGTGGCTACCGTGCCGGTTTTACGGGCACAACCACCTTTGCGATGAAAGATTTCGGTATCAAGATGGATTTAGGTCCAGCATCTAGCCATGTTGAATTAGATCTAGTGGTTGAAGGCGTGCGTAAGTAACTCTTTATTCTGCCATTTAGATAAACAAAAAGCGCCGAAAGGCGCTTTTTGTAAGCTTTATACTTAGAGCCGACTAACGACCAGAATTAATCTTGGTCTTTTTCTGGTACAAAACCTTCAATTTCTACTTCTTTACCTTCAAATAGGAAAGAGGTCATTTGTTCTTCAAGAAATTTACGATCATCAACATTCATCATGTTGAGTTTTTTCTCGTTGATCAGCATGGTTTGCTTTTTTTGCCATAGGCCCCAAGCTTCTTTGCTGATGTTATCAAAAATGCGCTTACCTAAATCACCTGGATACAGTTGAAAGTCTAGGCCGTCGGCTTCTTTATTTAAATATACGCAATTGACTGTACGCGCCATGATTATTCCTTACTGACTGCGGATTGAACGAGTGATCCCAAATTGGCTAGCACGCGCTCGGTGGCGGCGGCGAGTCCCACTTTGGAAGGATGACTTATGTTATACCAGAGTGACTGGTTTTGTTCCATGACAGCACCCACGCTCTGTTTATTGCCGAGGGTTTTATCGCCGTGAGTTTTATCTAAGTTAAGCATCATGGGCTGAATATCTAAATGAAAGTGGCTAAATGTGTGCCTAAAGCCAGTTAACCATTCGAGTTGCTGCGCATCAAACCCTTGCTCTTCAAGATGAGTTTCAAGGGCGGCTTGGGTAGCGAATTCAGGGAAACACCAGAGCCCGCCCCAAATTCCCGCTGGCGGACGTTTAGCTAGAAAGACTTGGTTGTCTTGCATCATCACTAACATCCACGCCGCTTTGGTTGGTATGGTTTTTTTAGGCTTTTTGCCAGGGAAATCGGTTTGTCTGCCAATCAGTTGAGCTTTGCAATCAATCGCTACAGGGCAAGCGGCACAGTTAGGTTTGCTACGAGTGCAAATACTGGCGCCGATATCCATCATGGCTTGATTATATTTCTGAATATCTTGCTGCGGTGTGAAGGCATCCGTCAGTTGCCAAAGTTGCTCTTCAACCGTCTTTTGCCCTGGCCAACCTGCGATTGCCCCATGTCTTGCTAATACACGTTTTACGTTGCCATCGAGAATGGGGTGATGTTGCCCAAGTGACAATGACAATACTGCGCCTGCCGTCGAGCGGCCGATGCCGGGTAGGGCGAGCACTTGTTCAAAATGTGTTGGAAATAATCCCTGATAATCATCGCGGATTATTTTGGCTGCTTTATGCAGATTACGCGCCCTAGCGTAATAGCCAAGACCGGTCCAATGATGTAATACCTCATCGTCTGGCGCGTTAGCAAGTGCTAACACATCGGGAAAACGCGCCATAAATTTAAGATAATAGGGAATAACAGTCGCAACCTGAGTTTGTTGCAGCATAATTTCAGAAACCCATACGCGATATGGGGTTTTATCTTGCTGCCAAGGGAGGGTTTTACGACCGTGATTGTCGTACCAAGAGACGATACGTGTAGCGAAGGAGGCTGTAGATTTCATCGGCGCAGTGTAGCGGCAGTTATCTTCTTAGACAAGCGTCAAAGATAAGTTGGCAAGGGATCTAAAGCTAAAAATCGCTGCTAAATTCGCACTCTTAAATAATCTTGGTATACTTTCGGCCCATTAGTGCTTGCACTGTATGTTGAACTTTGGATAATGCCCTTCTTTTATGATGGTGTTGTCCACTAGACGAGGCAAAAATGAGCGAAGTCACTACCGCTGAATTTAATGAAGAAGGCAAGTATCTGCGCAAGATCAGAAGCTTTGTCCTGAGAGAAGGTCGCCTAACCAAAGGCCAAGCACACGCTATTGAAAGCCAGTGGCCAACAATGGGTTTAGATTACAGCCCAGTGCCATTGGTACTAAGCGACGTTTTTGGTCGTGAAGCTGATACTGTGCTGGAAATTGGCTTTGGCATGGGCGCCTCTTTAGTACAAATGGCTAAAGATGCACCAGAGCAAAATTTCATTGGTATTGAAGTACATAAACCGGGTGTAGGCTCTTGCCTTAGTGATGCCGCCATTGCTGGTGTGACTAATTTACGTGTGTATCATCACGATGCCATGGAAGTATTAGAACATGCGATTGCTGACGGTTCATTAGCCCGAGTGCAATTGTTCTTCCCAGATCCTTGGCATAAAAAACGTCACCATAAACGCCGCATCGTACAAGCTGAATTTGCCGAACTTATTCGTCGCAAGCTAAAAATTGGCGGTGTTTTCCATATGGCAACTGACTGGGAAGAGTACAGCGAGCATATGTTAGAGGTGATGCAAGCCGCACCGGGTTATCAAAACCAGTCGGCCGACGGCAGTGTGGTGCCGCGTCCTGATCATCGTCCATTGACAAAGTTTGAAGCCCGCGGCCATAGACTGGGTCACGGTGTATGGGATCTGATGTTTGAGCGTATCGCTTAATCACGAACTCAATTTTAGCTAATTTTAAACACAAAAGGGAAAATCACTATGGCAACTAATCGTAGCCGTCGTTTACGTAAGAAAATGCGCGTTGATGAATTCCAAGAGTTAGGTTTCGATATGGCTTGGACTTTTGATGCATCAGTATCTGAAGCCGATATCGATGCAACTGTAGATAAATTCATCGATGAAGTGATCGAAACCCGTAAATTAGGTTTCCATGGCGGCGGCCACATCGAATGGGAAGGCATTATCGCCACCCAAACGATTGGTAAATGTACCGAAGAAGATATTGCTGCAGTTAAGGCATTCTGGGCGACCCAAAAAGTATCTCAGGTTGAAGTTAGCGAACTGTACGACATTTGGTGGGGTTAATGCCCGAGTTGGCATTACTTGAGGAAGTGGTCGAGAAAGTTCGACCCTTGCTCGGCCAAGGAAAGGTTGCAAATTATATCCCCGCACTGGCCAGCGTTGATGCTGGCAAATTAGGCATTGCCGTCACGACTGTTGACGGTGAAACTTTAGGTGCGGGCGATTACCTTGAGCCGTTTTCGATTCAAAGTATCTCCAAAGTTTTCAGCTTAACCTTAGCGTTAACTTTATATGAAGAAGCCGAAATCTGGAGCCGTGTTGGCAAAGAACCTTCGGGCCATTCATTCAACTCTTTAGTACAAGTCGAGTTAGAACGTGGCAAGCCGCGTAATCCCTTTATCAATGCTGGCGCGTTAGTGATTGCTGACTTATTGCAGAGTCGTTTAGGTGCTCCTAAACACAGAATGCTTGAGTTAGTCAGGCAACTAAGCCAAAACGATAAAGTGTGTTTCGATAAACAAGTAGCAGATTCAGAATATCAGCATAGTGCGCGCAATGCGGCTATCGCTTATTTGATGAAGTCCTTTGGTAATTTTCAAGGCGATGTTGATACTGTGCTGCGCACCTATTTTCATTATTGCGCCTTGAAGATGAATTGTGCTGACTTGTCTAAGGCCATGTTGTATTTGGCTAATCGCGGCAAAAGTATCACAGGGTCTGAGCTTATCTCTCGAGTGCAAACTCGACAACTTAACGCTCTGTTGGCAACCTCGGGCTTATACGATGGTGCGGGTGAGTTTGCTTATCGTGTTGGTATGCCAGGTAAAAGTGGCGTCGGCGGCGGTATTATTGCCGTGATCCCTGGAGAACTGTCGATTTGTGTATGGTCGCCAGAACTCGATAATAATGGCAACTCACTTGCGGGCACTGCGATGCTTGAGCATCTAAGTCAGCGTCTCGGCCGTTCTATTTTCTAGCTTTACCTCACGTTTTTATTAGCACTATCAGACTAAATGTTAGCGAATTTCGCTAATGACCTTTTAGTGCTAACTTTCAAAATTCAACATAATCATATTGTTATAAAATTGGCACGTCTCATGCTATAAGCTATTCAGTAGTTTAGGTTTATCGAATTATTCAGATTAAAGGACGAACAAAAATGAAATTAAATAAGTTATTAACTGGATTTGCATTATCTGGCGTGATTTTAGGAACATCTAGCGTACAGCTGGCGCAAGCACAAACAGAGCCAAAAATAGATGAACGCTGTGAAGTCGCCTTAAATTATGACGTTATGGTTGAGCCTAAAAAATTAGTCATGAGCGAGAAGGGCACAGAAAAGTATCGTATCGAAGTTGACAAGTTATTTGTGGAAGGTAAGCAAGTTAACTTAACCGACAAGCAGAAAAAATTGGTTACTCAATATGCCGATGAAGTTTCGACTCAAGTGCCAGAAGTGATTGAACTGGTGAATGAGGCAGTATCTCTTGCTTCCAAAGCGGTTGGTATGGCCTTAACACCTTTAATGGGTGATGCCGCTGGTGCAAAATTTGATGAAATGATGGCTGGCGTTCAAAAACGGGTTGATTCAGTGGCTTACAAGAATGGTGATAGCTTCTATTTAGGGGCTACTGAAGACTCGATGCAAAGTACATTTAACGATGAATTCGAGCAGGAAATGGAACAAATTGTCCAGAATTCAATTGGCGCAATTATGATGAACTTAGGTGGCCAAATCATGTCTGGTGGCGGTGAAAATTTTGAAGCCAAGATGGATACCTTCTCCAAAAAAATGGACAATTTAGGCCAAGATATTGAGCAACAAGTGGAGAGCCAATCTAAGGGATTAGAAGCTAAGGCTGACCGTTTGTGCGACCGATTTGAAAATTTGTTAGTGCTTGAAAATCAATTGCGCCAAGAAGTGCCAGAACTAGCGCCTTATGTGTTGACACAAAACTCAACCAAGGAACTGCGTGAATAGTTCTTGCAAATAGTTCTTGTAAATATCTCTTACGAATCGCCCTTATTTTTAACTGCAATAACTTCTATCTCCTTGTGCATGAGTCAAACTTGAATGCTACGCCCCTAGTCAATTAATCGACTAGGGGCTTTTTTATTGGCTACTGTTTAATCGTGGCGACAACCTTTATGGCTAAGTTGATGTGGCTTATAGGCTAGGCTTGCAGCGATTTAGTTCGGAATGTTACAGTCTAGAGACGAATATTTGGTATACTCTTAAAATATAATTAAAAGCTGGCATATCAGTCAGATATAACCCCCTACTTTAGTGGACTTTTTCGGTCTAAATCTCTGCGTTATATCATTTTGATGCGAGATATCAATGCTATGGTTATTTTTAAGCGATGATTACGCTAACCATAGCTGCTCACCGAAAGTTAATATCATTGTCGTAAACAGCTTAAGGCGACTTCCATGTTAGAACTGTTAGAACCTATTGCGATTTTTACTCATGTGGCCAGAGCAGGTAGTTTTAGTGCCGCCGCAAGAAGGCTTGGGATCTCTAAGTCTAAGGTCAGTACACAAGTCGCCGATCTTGAACATAGACTTGGTGTTCAATTAATCCAACGTACCACCCGTAGCTTAAGTCTGACTGAAGCAGGGCATTTGCTGTATCTGCAAGGTGAAGAACTGCTGCGTGACGCTGAACAAGCGATAGCCAGCGTACATAACTTAAATGATGCGACCCGCGGTGTGCTCAAGGTGGGGATTTCCCAATCCTTTGGGGTGATGCATATCATTCCTGCGCTGCCATCCTTTATGGCAAAACATCCTGAGCTTGAGCTACAAGTGAGTTTACTGGACCATAAAGTAGATGTAGTGAGTGAAGGCTTAGATTTACTGTTAACTATGTCGGAGCAATTACCGCTTGGCATGGTTGCTAGACCTCTGATGAAGTGCCAATTCCTGTTAGTTGCTTCTCCTGGCTATATTGCTCAACATGGCGAGCCAACTCGACCTGAGCAGTTAGTTGACCACAACTGTTTGGTCTATCAAGGCGAGTGGCACGAGCACAGCATGTGGCAATTTAAGAAGGGTGATGACTACTGTGAAATTGGCGTATCGGGTAATTTCAGGGTGGATAACGCACCAGCATTAAAATCTGCTGCAATCAGTGGTCTTGGGGTTGTGTATCTTGCGAGTTATCTGATGGAAGATGAGATTGCCAAGGGGACATTAGTGCCTTTACTGAAGGATTGGCAATTGACCCACCATCTGCCATTGCAGGCGGTTTATCCCCGTCGTAAGCACTTAGCACCTAAGGTCAGTTCTTTTATCGAATTCATCAAAGATCACATAGGAACGCCACCGTATTGGGATGCTCCCTATGTCGAATTATTCAGTAAACGTCAGTAAAATAGGAAACATTGTTCTCAAAAGCAGTCTTATGTGGTTTTAAATTGAGCGCGCACTTTTATGGTTATTTAAAATCAATACTTTAGATTGAGTTGATGAGTACATTTGTTGATGGTTTTTTAGGGTGTTCTAAAGCACTTTTTTATAACATCCTTGAACTCTGTTCTTAATTGAATACAATGGTAGCAGTTGATTCGGAATGATCTGAGTCCTATACGTTTATTGGAAATGACCCCTTTCAATTTTTGTATACAGGTCGGCATTAATGCAGTTTTGGATCACAGCCAACAGAAGTTTGAGAACTAAAACAATGTTGGCTCTTTAAACCATCATCCTAGTTTTTGGTTTACCTCAGCCTTATCGCTGAGGTAATTTTTTTATTGATGGTTTGTAGCCTTGAGCACAAGTTTTGTCTCCCTGTACCCTAAAGTCGCAACTGTGTGTTAAATGATGTGAAGGCGAGTGCTAAAGCATATATTAATGCAACAAATATAGTGACCCACAGTGAGAAGGGTTCTGTTATCTAACGGGATAATGGTACCAATAAAAAAGCCACTTTCGAGTGGCTTTTTTATTGGCTGCAGCTTAAGACTTTCACCTATGTCGCTTTAGTCGTGAAGCAAGTTAACAGTGCTTCACGGCTCAGCATTAGGGCATTAAAACATTAGGCCTGCTTCTTACTGGCTATCCAGAGATCGACTTGTTGTTCTAACACATCCAGTGGTAATGCGCCGTTAGCAAGTACTAGCGTATGGAAGTCGCGGATATCAAATTGACTGCCAAGCTGTTGCTCTGCTTTATGTCTTAGCTCTAGTAGTTTAATCATACCTACTTTATAAGCTGTCGCTTGCGATGGCATAACGATATGGCGTTCAACCATTTTCACCGCATCTGATTTAGCATTTGGCGTATTGTCCACGTAATAGGCAATGCTTTGCTCGCGGGTCCACTTTTTAGCGTGGATACCAGTATCAACGACTAAGCGACAGGCACGCCACAACTCCATTGCTAGGCGACCAAAGTCAGAGTAAGGATCGGCGTAGAGTCCCATTTCTTTTGGGAAAGATTCGCTATATAAACCCCAGCCCTCAATATACGCGGTATAGCCCCCAAACTTACGGAACTTAGGAATATTTTGCAGTTCTTGGGAAATGGCTATCTGCATATGGTGACCCGGAATACCTTCGTGGTAGGCCAGCGCCTCCATTTGGTATTTTGGCATGGCTTTCATGTCATATAGGTTTGCATAGTAGCTACCTGGACGCGAACCATCCGGTGCCGGTTGTTCATAGAAGGCTTTACCCGCGGATTTTTCCCTAAAGGCTTCAACCTGCTTCACTACCATGGCGGCCTTAGGTTTTACTTTGAACACTTCATCCAAGCGCGACTTCATATTGTCGATGAACTTAGTCGCCTCAGCTAAATAGGCGGCTTTGCCTTCGGCGGTATTGGGGTAGTAGAACTGGGGATCATCACGCATAAAGCTAAAGAATTGCTGCAAATCGCCTTTAAAATTGACCTTCTTCATGATGGCACGCATGTCATTGTGAATACGTTCCACCTCAGAAAGACCTAAGTCATGGATTTGATCGGCGCTCATGTTTGTCGTGGTCGTTCGTGCCAAGGCATTATTGTAATAGGCGGGGCCGTTAGGGAGTTTCCACGCACCATCGCGGTCATCAGCTTTGGCTGCTAAGGTTTTGACGTAACTGATGAGCTTGTTATAGGCGGGTTCAACTTGAGTAACGAGTGCTTGCTCAGCCTGTTTAAGCAGTGCTTGCTTCTCTGTCTCTTGAATCGTTAATGCGTTCACTTTACGGCGAAAATCTGCGAGTAACGCGCTGTCGTCACCCTTATCAAAAGGCGCACCTTTGATGATGTTTTGGCTGTCTGAAATCACATAGGCGAATACAAACTTAGGCGCAATAATACTTTTGTCTGCGCGAACTTCTAATACTGTCTGTAATTGACTTAAGCGTTTGGGAACGCCATTCAAGCGACTGATATAGGCCTTAGCATCGCTGACATCTGTGATTTGATGTTGGTTAATCAAGAAGGAGGCGATCATAGAGTGGCCGCCATACATCTGATTCACAGGGTAATTATGATAGCGCCATTGGTCATCTTCGATATCATTTTGCAGATTTTGTTTGAGTAAGGTAAGGCTAAGGTTTGTTTGTGGATCGAGCTTGGCCGCATCAATCTGATTAACCCGCGCCAGTTGTTTTTTTGTGCGATCTAGGGTTTTATCATCGGCGGTATCACCCAGTTCATCCCATTTATCATAGTCTTGCTTGATCCCCATATAGGTCTGCGAAATGGGACTTGCCATAATATTTTCCATGAAGATGGTTTCGAACAGAGCATTGGCTTTTTCTGACTCGGTTTGTGCTACTGCATTCACAGGTTCGCTTGCACTGTTTAAGGCTGGCGCAGTTGATGCTGCATACGCGGGAATGGTCAGCAGAGCTGAAAGGGTCAGTGCGACTAAGCTGATTTTAGTTTTTATTGGCATGATCAGGCTTCCTAGATTGATTTGCATCAATACTAAAGAAGCGGAACAAGAATGTATGGATATTAGTGTTAGAAAATGTGTTAGCAGTAATAATATTTAACGACACTATTTGTTACTAACACATTATTTATATAGATATTTTAATTGCTAACTCAGCAGAATTGTGTCAGTAAATCATTAACAAACATGTGACCTTTACTGGTTAATTGCCAATGTTCAGCGGATTCTGTCAGTAAACCGCGCTGTTTGGCTTTTTCCATTCCTTCGGTCAATGTGTCTCTGTGTTGTCCTGTGCGCAGTTCAAATTCTTGCTTAGGAATAGGTATCATCAGACGCAGGCGATTCATTAAATATTCGAGCGCGCGGTCTTCCTCTGCAACTTCAATCGATTCGAAGGTGTAGTTGTGGGCACTCAGATATCCCTTGGGATGTTTAATTTTTACCGTGCGTATGATGCGGTTTTCTTCTGGCAGCGTCACTTTGCCGTGGGCGCCACAGCCTATGCCTAGATAATCACCAAACTGCCAGTAGTTGAGATTGTGCCTACATTGGTAACCGGGTTTTGCATAGGCAGATATTTCGTATTGCTCATACCCTAATGCGGCCAACTTTTGTTGACCTTGCTCATAGATATGCCAGAGCGCTTCGTCATCGGGCAGCTGCGGCGGTTTTGAGTGGAATAGGGTGTTGGGCTCAATCGTTAACTGATACCAAGACAGATGGGGCGGATTCAGCGCCGCTGCCGTGTCGATATCAGCCATGGCTTCAGCAAAACTTTGGTTCGGTAATCCATGCATTAAATCGAGGTTGAAACTTAAGTATCCCGCTTGACTGGCTTTTTGGGCGGCGACTTGTGCTTCGTTTTGATCGTGAATACGTCCGAGTAAGTTGAGTTTATCCTTAGAAAAGCTCTGCACACCAATAGATAAACGAGTGACGCCCGCTGCACGATAGGCACTAAAGTCATCGTGCTCTAAAGTACCAGGATTGGCTTCCATAGTGATTTCGATATTGTCACTAAAGGGGATTAGCGCATTGGCACCATCGAGTATGCGTTTGATTTGCAAAGCATCGAATAAGGATGGCGTGCCGCCACCGATAAAGATGGTATGGATCTGCCGCCCTTGGACGAGATGTAAATCTTGGCGTAAGTCTTCCAATAGCGCATCAACATAAGCCTCTTGTGGCAGTTCGCCATTTTGGCCATGGGAATTAAAGTCACAATAGGGACACTTTTGTACGCACCAGGGAATATGGATATACAGACTGAGTGGTGGCAGTTCGAGCTTCATTGCAGTAGTCACGGCAGTTGACGACATTATTGTGCATTCCCGCCAGTTAACACGCCTTGGGCTTGCATGGCGGCGATAAGTTGCACTAGGGCTTTACCACGATGACTTAAGGCATTTTTCTCGTTGCTGCTCAGCTCTGCCGCGCTACATTGATAATTTTCAGGGATAAAAATCGGATCGTAACCATGGCCATTGGCGCCGCGTTGGCTAAAGTCGATTTGGCCTTCCCATGAGGCTTGGCAAATAATCGGGGTCGGGTCTTTCGCATGGCGCATATATACCAGTACGCATTGGAATCTTGCCCCGCGAGGGGCTGGCTGGTCTTTTAACGTCTCAAGTAGTTTCAATACGTTGTCTTGATCTTTGGCATTTTCGCCTGCGTAACGTGCTGAATAAATGCCTGGAGCGCCTTGGAGTAAATCCACTTCTAAACCCGAATCATCGGCAATGGCCGCAAGTCCGGTGATTTCGGCGGCATGCCTTGCTTTGATAATGGCATTCTCTACAAAAGTGGTACCCGTTTCTGCTACTTCGCTGACATTAAACTGGCTCTGCGGCAGTACAGTGACACCGTAGCTTGCGAGCATTTGATCGAATTCAGCGAGTTTGCCTTTATTACCGCTGGCGAGGACGATTTGTTGCATGGAATACCTATCATAAATGGGGCGACGTGCGTTGGCACTATGATACCCAAGCTCAATAGTAAAGGACAGGGAAAGGGGTTGGTGCTACAGGAAAGCAACGCCAACAAAGGTATAAAATAGGTTTATTCAACGTAGAATTTTTGCTTGAACTGTAAGTTCGTGTTCAGTTGATTGCCATATTTAATTGCGATATTGAAGTTGATTTCCTGATCATCGCGGTAGGGTATTTCGGCAATGTAATAAATCGCATCACCTTCGCGGATCTCTTTAAACGTTAGATTGATTCGCGCATCTAACAAATTATTAGCAACTCCAGTAATTTCAACGGGTACTGCGGGCTTATTTGCTTCGCTAATATCTAATACGGCAATATTGATGATGCCAGTGTAGCTACTGCGCTTAATGCCATAGGATTTGGCTATGCTAGGCGTTAAAAATGTACTGCCAAGTGCCATGTAATGAATATCAAAATTGCCGACAGTTTCTTTTTGCTCGGCATTTGCAACACCGCAAAGGCTGGCAGTGAGGGCTAATACAGCGAGAAGATTACGGAACATGATGGGATACCTCATATTAGGGAATGTTGGATTATAGGGCCGCTGTGACTATTTTTTTCAATAAATTAATAGCTTTCAAAGGATTAATTCGTTTTAAGTTGTATGATTCTTTAACTGATTGATCTTTCAGCTGAACTACCTTTCACTATCTTGCCCCATCAGTTCTGTAATGACACTTGGGATGATCTTAGGGTCAATAATGCGGATTTGTTTATGTCGACCAAGTTCACCTTTTATTATGTGAATGTCGCTCTTTGGCACTTTAAAAGCTTTTGCTAAGTACTTGCTTAAATGGGCATTGGCCTTGCCATCAATAGGCGGCGCGGTGATGGCTACTTTTAGCTCATCACCGTGCAATCCTACAATTTGATCTCGGCTAGCCTTAGGCTGAATGTAGAGATTAAGCAGCAAGTCACCTTGCTGCAAAGTCACTGCACTCATTAGATCACAGCCCAATAAGGGATATATTGAGCAAGTAACATATTGAGGAAATTCATACCAATAATGACCAGCATTACGGATAAATCTAAACCACCAATTGGCGGTATGATACGACGTATTGGTGCTAATACGGGTTCAGTTAACTGACCCATGATCATTACAATTGGATTATAGCCTTGGTTAAACCAGCTTAAGATTGCGCGTATTAATAGCATCCAAAATAGCAGTACCCCTGCTTTTTTGACCACAGATACAACGGCAAACAGCAAAAATAACAGTATGTCTATGCCACCGCCCGCAATGAGGCTAATTAATAGCAGCTTGGCTATCACAACCAATAATGCGAGGACGAAAGATGCGGTATCAAATCGCCCTAAGGAAGGCAGAATACGGCGCATTGGTGCGATGAGCGGGTGAGTTGCTTTAACAATAAATTGGCTAAAAGGATTGTAAAAATCTGCCCTTGCCAGTTGTAACCAAATCCGCAAAATCACCACCATCAAATAGAGATCGAATAGAGTGGTGATTAAAAAGGTAAATGCATTCATCGAGATTTCTACCTATTAAAGTTCGATATAAAAACGTGTTAGTGGATCAAAATGTTTTAGCCATTTCTTCTGCACGATTAATACAGTTTTCCATGGCTTTTTTTACTAAGCCGCGCATATCCGCAGCTTCAAATGTCGCCAGCGCTTGTGCGGTGGTGCCGCCCTTTGAAGTAACATTCTCCCTTAAATTACCTAAGGTCAGTTGTGGGTTTTGCTTTGCCATCATAGCAGCGCCAAGCGCAGCTTGCTGCACTAAACTTCTGGCTTTTGTTTCATCCATTCCCATTTCTTTGCCTGCATCTATCATAGACTCCATTAGCAAAAAGAAATAAGCCGGTGAACTGCCCGATAGTGCAATCACTTGATCTAAATCTGACTCTTCATTTACCCACACTATTTCGCCGCCGCTTGACATCAAACGATCGCAAATGGCTTTCTGCTCGGGAGTAATGCTTTGAGGCGCATAGAGGCCAGTCATACCAACACTAATTTGCATCGGCGTATTTGGCATGGCGCGGATAAGCTTGATGTCTTGTGCCAGATAGTCGGTATATCGCTTTGCTTTAATGCCCGCAGCGATAGTGATGACTAACTTATTCGACAGCTCGACTGTCTGTAATGCTTCACAAACTTGTTGCATCAATTGTGGTTTTACTGAAAGTACTATGACATCGGCAGCTTGCGCCGCGGCTAAATTATCCTGAGAAACCAAAATCCCAAAATCGTCTTTTAGTGCATCGAGTTTACCTTGGCTGGGATTAGTCGCTTGGATGAGTTGAGCTGGATAGCCGCTATTGACTAAGCCACTGATGATGCTGCGCGTCATATTGCCGGCACCGATAAAGCAGATTTTCTGTTGATCCATTTGATTCTCTTCAGTGTGTTAACCGTTAACTTGTAACATCTTCACCTTAAATTAAGATGATAAAACGGTTAGTCATTTGAATGACTGAGCCTGATTATCGACTCTCGTTAATTGCTCTTAAATCGTTAATGTTCGGTGTACTTAAATACAGTATTTGGGCATAAAGTGCTAAAAACAAGGTTAAACTGACCTCTAACTAAATGCCGAACGTGGATTTTACGCAGCGTAATTGCGATCACCAAAAATGGCACTGCCAATACGCACCATATTTGAACCGCAGCTAATCGCTGTATCTAGGTCATTACTCATCCCCATTGAAAGCGTATCTACAGCGGGATAATGCGTTTTAAGTTCTTGAAATAGATTGTTTAACATGGAAAACTCTTTAAGCTGTAACTCTGTATCCGCGGTAGCCGTTGGAATTGCCATTAGGCCTCTCAGTGCTAAGTTAGGTAGCTGAGCTATCAGTTCGGCCAGTGGCAGCATTTGAGCCGCATCTATGCCAGATTTTGTGTCTTCAGCACTGATATTAATTTGAATACAGACGTTTAATGGCGCCAATTCGGCCGGACGTTGCTCATTGAGACGTAGGGCAATTTTGTCGCGTGAAACGGTATGCATCCAATCGAAATGCTGGGCGACTATGCTGGTTTTATTGGATTGGAGTGGGCCGATAAAATGCCACTCTATGTCCGGGAAATCCCCCTTGAGCGCAGTAATTTTTTCAGCGCCTTCTTGGACATAGTTTTCGCCAAAGCAACGCTGACCTGCTTGGTAGGCTGCTATAATGTCTTCAATAGGTTTAGTCTTGCTGACGGCAAGTAAGCGAATACTGCTGGGGTGGCGGGCACATTTTTGCGCTGCTTGTGTGATCCTGCGCTGGGCGATTGCGAGTCTGTCTGCTATTGTTGTCATGATGTAATTATCTAGTTGCAAGGATATCCCAAACGATGGAAATCACTGAGTTATTGGCATTTAGTGTAAAACACAAAGCCTCGGATCTACACCTTTCTGCAGGGATATCTCCCATGATCCGTGTTGACGGTGAAGTGAGAAAAATTAACCTGCCCGCGCTCGATCATCAAGGTGTACACAGTTTAGTGTACGACATAATGAATGATAAGCAGCGCAAGGACTACGAAGAACATTTAGAAATCGATTTCTCGTTCGAAGTCCCTAATCTTGCACGCTTTCGTGTTAACGCATTCAATCAATCCCGTGGTGCAGCGGCTGTGTTTCGTACCATTCCAAGTGACATTTTGTCACTTGAGCAATTAGGTGCACCGGAAATTTTTAAAAAAATTGCCAGTTTCCCTCGCGGATTGGTGCTAGTGACTGGACCTACGGGGTCGGGTAAGAGTACCACACTTGCCGCTATGGTGGATTACGTGAATGAAAATCGACATGATCATATCTTAACCATTGAAGATCCTATCGAATTCGTTCACCAAAATAAGCAATGTTTGATTAACCAACGTGAAGTTCACCGCCATACCCACAGCTTTAATGCGGCGCTTAGAAGCGCACTGCGTGAAGACCCAGACGTGATTTTAGTCGGTGAGATGCGTGACCTTGAGACCATCCGTTTGGCGATGACCGCCGCAGAAACGGGCCACTTAGTGTTTGGTACCTTGCATACCACTTCTGCCGCGAAAACGATTGACCGTGTGGTCGACGTATTCCCTGCTGGTGAAAAAGACATGGTGCGCACTATGTTGTCTGAATCGCTGCAAGCGGTTATTTCGCAAACCCTGATTAAAAAGGTGGGAGGAGGCCGTGTCGCCGCCCATGAAATCATGATGGGCACGCCCGCTATCCGCAATTTAATTCGTGAAGACAAAGTGGCGCAGATGTATTCGGCAATTCAAACAGGTATGGCCCATGGAATGCAGACCTTAGAGCAATGTTTACAGAACTTAGTCAATCGCGGTCTTATCACTCGTGAAGATGCAATGGCGAAAAGTTCGAATAAACAAGCGACATTTTAAGGATTTATGATGGATGTTCGTCCGTTTTTAAAAGTGATAGTGGAACGCAAAGCCTCCGACTTGTTCATCACAGCGGGTTTTCCGCCGAGTGCCAAGATTGACGGTGAATTGCGTCCCTTGGCAGAAAGTGCGTTTACACCAGCACAATCACTGGATTTTGTTGAGTCGTTAATGACAGAGGCGCAGAAGCAAGAGTTTCATTCCACTCGTGAGTGTAACTTCGCTTTTGCGGCAAAGGATTTAGGTCGTTTTCGGGTGAGCGCTTTTTGGCAGCGTGAATCGCCTGGCTGCGTGATGCGCCGTATTGAGACTAAAATCCCTGATGTCGATGATTTAAAATTGCCGCCTATTCTAAAAGATCTGGTGATGAGTAAACGTGGTCTCATCATTATGGTAGGCGGAACGGGAACGGGTAAGTCAACGTCCTTGGCGGCCTTGGTGGGTTATCGCAATGGTCATGCTCGCGGTCATATTCTCACGATTGAAGATCCGGTTGAATTCGTTCATGACCACAGAAAAAGCATTATCACCCAGCGTGAAGTGGGCATAGATACTGAATCTTTCGATGCGGCGCTAAAAAGCTCCCTTCGCCAAGCTCCCGATGTGATCTTGATTGGTGAAATCCGTACCCAAGAGACGATGGAGTTTGCGCTGTCATTTGCAGAAACGGGTCACCTTTGTATGGCAACCTTGCATGCCAACAACGCCAACCAAGCGTTAGACCGGATTATGCATCTCGTGCCTGAGAGTAAACACCAACAGTTATTGTTCGATTTATCATTGAATTTACGCGGTATTGTGGCACAGCAATTGATACCTAAAGTTGATGGCACAGGGCGTCGCGCCGCGATTGAAGTATTGATTAACACCCCAAGGGTGGCGAGTTTAATTGCGAAGAACGAGCTGCATTTACTCAAAGAAACCATGGCAAAATCCAACGAGCAGGGTATGCAGACGTTCGATCAGGCCTTGCTGAAACTTTATGTCGATGGCGAGATTAGTTACGCCGATGCGCTGCACCATGCTGATTCACCAAACGATTTACGTTTGATGATTAAATTGCAGAATAAAGAATCCACGGGCTCAGGTTTTATGGAAGGTGTCACCTTAGACATGGACTAGCGCGATAGTCCGGTTCTGGGTTAGGCAGCTCTTTATGGGCTGCTTTTTGTTTGTGTATTAGATTTTCGTTCAGCTCAATCGGTTCTACTTCATCGCTATGTTGCCATTATCCATAGCTTTTATTTTTTAATTCAATATGATCTTTACCCAGTGCGTTTGCGTAATGTACTGGTAAAGGAGAAAGCAATGAAAAAATTACCCATGATATTCGCTATGACAGCGAGCTTGATGAGTGTTGGCGCTATGGCGGCCACTTGTCCTGAGTATTTGAACCTTGAAGTACGAAAATTACATTCTGAAGAGACAGTTAATCTGTGTGAATTGACTCAGGGAAAACCAGTGTTGATTGTTAACACGGCCAGTAACTGTGGTTACACCCCGCAGTTTAAAGCGCTCGAAAAATTGCATGAAAACTACAAAGATAAAGGCTTAGTGGTCATTGGTTTCCCATCGGATGATTTTTTCCAAGAAGAAAATGATGAGAAAGATACGGCTAAGGTGTGTTACATCAATTACGGTGTCACCTTTACTATGCTGTCGACATCGCCAGTACGTGGTAGTGACGCTAATAGTGTCTTCAAATACTTAGCCGAAAAAACCGGTGCGCCTAAGTGGAATTTTTATAAGTATGTCGTCAGCGGTGATGGTGCGGTTGTGCAACAGTTCAATTCTAAAGTGAAGCCAGATAGTGAAGAGCTTAAGCAAGCGATAGAATCTGTACTTTAATCTTACGAATATTTATTAATTAAGAGGCTGTTTTGGCTAAATTTTCAGGCTTATCCAAAGAAGTTGGACACGGGCAGCGCGGCAAAGTAGGCGTGTTGTTGTTGAATTTAGGTACTCCAGATGAACCCACAGCATCTGCTGTTAGACGTTATCTTGCAGAGTTTTTAGCAGATCCCCGAGTCGTCGAGATCCCTAAGCTAGTATGGATGTTGATTTTACACGGGATCATCTTGCGGGTACGTCCAGCAAAATCGGCGGCGTTATACCAGAAGGTATGGACTGCAGCCGGCTCACCGTTAATGGACATTAGTTTGCGTCAAACGGCGAAGTTAGCGGATAAACTTAAAGCCGATAACTATGATGTTTCTGTGCATTTAGCAATGCGTTATGGCAGTCCATCGGTCGCCAGTACATTGCAAACTATGCATCAAAATGGCATTGATAAAATCGTGGTGTTACCTCTGTATCCCCAATATGCGGCGCCAACTACGGGTTCTGCTTTTGATGCGATCGCGGCTGAGTTGTCCAAGTGGCGCTATATTCCAGCACTGCATTTTATTAATACTTATCATGATAATGCTGATTTTATTAATGCTTTAGCCAATTCGATCACGGCTGATTTTGAAGCCCATGGTAAACCGCAAAAATTGGTGTTGTCATACCATGGTATGCCTGAACGTAATTTGCATTTAGGCGATCCTTATTACTGCTTCTGCATGAAAACGACTCGACTGGTTACCGAAAAGCTTGGGTTAGGTAAAGATGAGTTTGTCATGACTTTTCAATCGCGTTTCGGTAAAGCCAAATGGCTACAACCTTATACCGATGCGACTTTGAAAGCGTTGCCGCAACAAGGCGTGCGTGATATTGCTATCGTCTGCCCAGCTTTTAGCGCCGATTGTTTAGAAACGCTGGAAGAAATTGTTGGTGAGAATGGTCATCTCTTTGCCGAGGCGGGTGGTGAGAAGTTCCGCTACATTGCTGCATTAAATGATGATGATGCGCACATTACTATGATGGCAAACTTAGTGAAGCCACATTTTTGATCCGGTAATTTATCGGGTTAAACATCAAACTAAAAGGATAAGGCAACTTATCCTTTTCTTTTTGTTGTGGTTTTATTTATTGTGGCATTACTTGCTGAAGTTATTTTCGAAGTAGCTTTCGATGATAAGGACGGCAGACACCGCATCGACTTGACCTTTGGTCAGTGCCTTAAACCCGCCCAATTCGAATAATCTGGCCTTAGCATCAGTGGTAGTTAATCGCTCATCTTGAGTGGCTATTTTGACTTTGAACTTAGCATTGATGCGATTAGCAAATTTACGCGCCCTGTGGGTCATATCTTGCTCTGTGCCATCCATGTTTAAAGGCAGACCAACGACGACTAAGTCGGGTTGCCACTCTTTGATTAAGTCGCCTATCTGATCCCAATTTGGGATACCATCGACGGCCTTGAGTGATAATAACGGTGTGGCGCTGGCAGTGATCTCTTGGCCTATAGCCACACCAATACTTTTAGTACCAAAATCAAAGCCTAATACGGTTTTCGAATTCATAGTGTGCTGACTTATATTAAGAAATAGGCTTAAGCGTGACCCGCTTGAGCAGAAACTTGCCAAGCATCAAATCCGAGAGCACGACTGGCCTGTGGCCAACGGTCTTCGTGTTTAATGTCAAACAAGAGCGCATTCGTTGCTGGAATTGTGAGCCAAGAATTATCGGCAAGCTCTTGTTCGAGCTGATCTTTACTCCATCCAGCATAACCTAATGCGACGAGAAACTTCTCGGGCGATCTGTTGCTTCCAATAGCGGTTAACACATCACGGGAAGTGGTTAGCATTAAACCAGAACCCAGATCTGTGCTATTGGCCCAATAGGGCTGAGAGGTATGCAGCACAAAGCCGCGATCTTGGGAGACGGGGCCGCCCATCATGACACTGGTATTGAGCACTAAATCCGCGGAGACTTGCTCTGCCGGCAAATCCATTTGTTCTAATAGCGAATTAACTTCGATACTGAGCGGTTTATTGATCACCAGCCCCATGGCGCCTTTGGCATCATGTTCACAGATATAAATGACTGAGCGTTCAAAAAACGTACCGTGTAGTGAGGGCATGGCAATTAAGAAATGGTTCTGCAAACTCTCCATTAAACTACTCCGTTTGATGTGGCTAAGTTGATCTAGCTTGCTGCTATATTACTAAGTCGGGCGAGATTAACCGCCAGCTAATTTAACTTTGTAGTTTTGTTTCTCAAGTAATAGCTTTAATTGCTCGCGGTTGTCCGTTTGGACCTCAATAGTGAAATCTTTAACCGTACCACCACAACCACATTGTTTCTTAAGGGTTTGTGCCATTGCTTTTAACGCTGCTTCATCGAGACCTAACCCTGAGATAATCGAAACGCCTTTACCTTTGCGGCCTTTACTGTCTCTGTGGATCCTGACTATGCCATCGGATTCAGGAATCGCTTTAGTGGCGGGCTCTGCATTTATACGGCCTTTGTCGGTACTGTACACTAAGGATACATTAGGATCTGCTTTCATCGGTTTCATTCATTGATATTAGAAGGTGACTTATACCGACTCAGTTTATCAAATTTGCAGAGGTTCTGGGAGGTAAAAAAAGACCACTTGAGGATTCTCCTTAAGTGGCCAATACAAAATGCTAACTCTTTGCAGGGAAGTAAGCATATTTTTGAAAAAGGGAGCGTTATCAGCCGTTTTAATTTATGCGCATAAAGACCATGACGATCAGCGCTACTGCAGTCAGTAAGGCGCTGGGCATAATAAATTTATGCAGCTTAGGTAACGCAATTAAGCAGGCGGTAGTCACAAAGCCGAATGCGGCGACTGTCGCATAGTTAGTACCATTCGCGACGGCATCTATGACCAACCAGCCAAGTACAATGAGAGGTAAAATCAGTAAGCTGACGGGCAAATGACGCTTTATCTTAGCGTTATTGGCCTCGAGTGAGATTTTTTCTGGAGCAAGGAAAAAAATGGCTGATGCAACCAAAAACGCGCTAATAAACCAGTACATTTCAACACCCCCTTTAAATCTCAATTGATAATCATTATCATCTTTGGTTTTGCTGAAGTCAAGCTGAATGAGATGCCGCTTTTTAATCAATTGAGTTGTAGATTAGGCTATTGCTCTGTAAGCTAAATTCATATCTCTGATACTTGTCTTTGTTCGGGTCGAACATCTGAGGAAATTAAGATGAAAAATATTTTTGTAGCATTAGCTGTGTTGGCACTCAGTGCCTGTAGTTCGATGAAGTCAGGTTGGGATTTTGATCCTAGCGCCAATTTTACCCAATATAAAACCTATGCTTGGGTTGCTCAGAAAACGGATTCTGCTGGATATCATTTGGATGGCTTGATGGACCAACGGGTCAGAGAAGCGGTGAATAGCCAGTTAGCGAGTAAGGGGATGACATTAGTTGATGCAAAAGATGCTGATGTACTTGTTAATTATCTGACTAAAGTTGATAAGAAGATTAATGTTGATACCTTCAATAGTAATTTTGGCTACAACCCATACTATGGTCCAGGATGGGGTTGGGGCGGCAATATGCAGACCCAAACCACAGTAAGAGAATATGAAGTCGGTACCCTGATTATTGATTTGGTTGATAATAAAACCACTAAACTGATCTGGCGTGGTTCTGTTGCCGATACCATTCGCGACAAAAATACCCCAGAAGAAAGAGTACAGATCATCAATCAAGCAGTGGGCAGTGTAATGGCAAATTATCCACCTAAGCCTGACACTAAGTAGTTCTGATTCAGTTTGAATGAACATTAAGCGGCCTAAGGGCCGCTTTTTTTGTGGTTGATTTTTATGTTTTTTGTCTACGGTATTAGATGATCTGCAGTTATTTATCATCTGATTGGATTTACGTTATTAATACTTATTAAAAATTCTATTTTCATAGATGACAATGTGAAGTTAACATTTTTATAACTGACTATTTTGTATGATATTTATCCTATAACATTAATAATGTAATAGGAGTCTGCATCAGATTATTAGTAAGATGATGAATTAATTTTTCTAATGATGAATTCAAAATAAAATCATTATAGAACTGAGAGGTTATCAGGCAGAATCAATTCTTTGAGTTGTTGGTAGTAGCAAAGATGCATGAGACGCAGATTATTGGATTACTTTGGCTGATTGGGATTATTGCCGAGGCGATGACGGGCGCTCTGGCGGCTGGCCGCAAGCAGATGGATTTGTTTGGTGTGGTGATCATTGGCTGCGCAACGGCAATTGGTGGCGGTACACTAAGGGATATGATGCTCGGAAATTACCCCTTAATTTGGGTTGAGCATGTGCATTACCTTATTGCGATTGCATTCGCTTCTTTGCTCACTGTCGCTATCGCCCCTGTGATGCGTTATCTGTCTAAGTTATTTTTGGCTATTGATGCCTTAGGCTTAGCGGTATTCTCCATCGTGGGCGCACAAAAGACGTTAATGCTGGGATTTAGCCCAACAATTGCCGTAGTCATGGGATTGGTCACAGGTGTCTTTGGTGGCGTTATCCGCGATATTCTGTGTAACCAAGTGCCTTTGATTTTTAAGAAAGAACTCTATGCGGTGATTTCACTACTGACGGCAGGCTTGTATATCGTCTTAAAAGCCTATCAGTTAACGGAATGGATTAATCTGGTTATTTGTTTAAGCGTTGGTTTTAGCTTACGGATGTTGGCGCTGCGATATCATTGGTCTATGCCAACCTTTGACTACCAATCCAGTGGCGATCAGCATACACATTAAATCGTAAAACCAAATCGTAGAAATAGAACCGTTAAACAAAAGGGCAGCTAAGGCTGCCCTGTTTTTAGCTGTGAATTACTGCTGGGCTTGAAGGGTTTTCAAGGCTTCAAGGGCAGCATCATAGTTAGCATGCTCTGTGATGTTTGGTACTAACTCTTGGTATTGGAGCTTACCTTCTGCATCTATTATGAAAATGGCTCTAGCCAGCAAGCCGTAATCTTGAATTAACAAACCATACTTTTCACCAAAATCACGCCACACGCTATCTGATAGCACTTTGATTTTATCTACGTTTTCCACTTTACAGAAACGCTTCTGTGCGAAGGGTAAATCGGTACTGATCGTTAGCATGATGACGTCATCGGAAAAATGGCCAACTTCGCTGTTGAAGCGCTTCGTCTGCAGTGCGCAAACACCTGTATCTAGGCTTGGCACGGCACTTATCAGTACCGTTTTACCCTTAAAATCACTTAGCATCACTGGCGTGAAATGCTCATCAACGACTTTAAACCCCGGCGCCATTTGCGACAATTTTGGTCTTTTCCCTTCTAAGGTGACTGTTTTTTCACCCATTAAAACCTGTGTTTTCTCACTGGCGAGTGTATTGGGGCTCATCAGAACTAGGCTATAAATACAGCTTGCGGCTAAAAATGAAACATATTTTTGCATTGGATTTCCTCACACATGAATATCTGTGCCTTCGCTAATATCTGTCCATTAAGGTACGCTAAAATGATGCGTAGAACCATAAAAAAAGGTCGGTAATTACCGACCTTTTTTATCCACTAATTGTTATTTGCTTAGTGGCAATTCTTTGACATGGATATCCATTTGTGGAAATGGAATACCGATATCTGCAGCGTCTAATGCATTTTTTATTTGCTCAAGCAGTTGGAAACGTGCAGTCCAATAATCAGATGTTTTTACCCAAGGACGAACCACGAAATTGATTGAAGAGCTAGCCAATTCAGAAAGTCCAACTGTATATGCTGGATCTTTTAACACATACTGGTTGTTATCTAAAATATCGGTCAATACTTTTTTAGTGAGTGCGATATCAGCGGAATAAGATACACCAATCACTAAATCGATACGGCGACTATCCATCGCTGAGTAGTTAGTGATAGTGCCATTCATGATAGATGAGTTTGGCGCTACGATAACTTTATTATCAGGAGTGCGAAGCTTGGTTGAGAATATGGTTATTTCATCAACAGTGCCGGCGATACCTGCAGCTTCAATATAGTCACCTACGCGGCAAGGGCGGAATAACACCATTAATACACCCGATGCAAAATTAGACAGAGAACCTTGTAGCGCTAAGCCTATTGCTAAACCTGCAGCACCGATAACGGCTACCAGTGATGCGGTTTGAACGCCAATTTGGCCTAACGTAGCAATAACCGCGAAAACAAATACCACTGCCCAAGCGAGGTTTGCGACAAATGAAACGACTGTCGGATCAACTTTACGGCTGTTCAGTAATTTACGAACAAGCTTCTGTGCTACGCCCGCAAAGTATTTACCAACAAAGAAGATGATAATGGCGAATAATGTTTTTAAGCCATAAGTCACAATCAGATCTGGTGCTTGCTTTAATAAACCTTCGAGGTTTTCCATTGAATAACTCCCTAAATATACGCTAACAAAAACTATTTATTATTGACGATAAATTCTACTCGTCGATTTAAACTGCGCCCTTCGCTAGAACGGTTGTCCGCTACAGGTTCAGATATACCTTTACCCATTACGGTAAAGCGATTTGGATTAAAGCCATAATCCTCAACCAAAATACGTTTTACATTTTGAGCCCGTTGAAGTGATAGTTGATAATTAAACTCTGGTGTACCAACGATATCTGTGTGGCCTACTAAGGTTAATTCAGCATCATTTGTTTCTAAGAATGCTTTTACTAAGGCTAAAGTTTTCCATTGAGAAAAGTCAACCTCGGCAATGGCAAATTCAAAATACACCATAGCTGCAGAAATATTATGACAATCTGTGTTTAACTCAGCATTTGAATGACTCATATCGCAAACTGGTGATGCAGTCATTTCCACAGCGGCTTCTTCCACACAACCATTAGCCATAACAGGTGTATTTGGCTCTGTGTTAGGACAGGCATCTTTGATATCTGGCACTCCATCTCGGTCAGTGTCAGACCAAGCAAATACCTGTGATGTTAGGCTTAAACTTAATAGCAAAAGCGCTAGCTGAATCCATCGAGATTGGGAGTTTTTCACTACAAATCACCTATTGAACGATAAGTATTAGTCAAAATTACTAAAGCGATCGCATTGTTGTAGCATGACCATCTTAGTGTGGCATTCTAACGAGTAAGACTCTTTTCGCCAAGCTAAACGCGTACAAGCGTCCATACATCGACAGATAGATATCGGCAAGATCTTGAGTATATTTATGTTTTTATTAGTAGATGTCAGTATGTCGATACTTGCTTCAAGTATATGCGAGGTTCTACATCGGTAAATTTGTCGACAAGTATGACGATAAACTATACAAAATAAGCCTTTAGCGCTAGAGTCTTGAGCCCATTATGCGCCAACCAAACTTTAATTTGAGGACAAGATGATAGATTTACGCAGTGATACTGTTACCCAGCCAACAGCAGCCATGCGGTTAGCCATGTCCAGAGCCGAAGTGGGTGATGATGTTTACGGTGATGACCCTACGGTAAATAGTTTGCAGGATATGGCTGCGGAGATGTTTGGCTTTGAAAGTGCATTATTTACCTGTTCGGGTACTCAAGCAAATTTATTGGCTTTGATGGCCCATTGTGATCGTGGAGATGAGTACCTGTGCGGTCAGCAGGCTCACAATTATAAGTTCGAGGGCGGCGGCGCCGCTGTCCTAGGTAGCATTCAACCTCAACCTTTAATGAATCAATTAGATGGCACTATTGCATTAGCTGACATTGAAGCCGCAATTAAGCCTGATGATATCCATTTTGCTCGTACTCGTTTGCTTAGTTTAGAGAATACGATTGGCGGTAAGGTTCTCCCGCAAAGCTATTTGGCGGATGCGCAGGCATTAGCCTTTAATCGCGGATTAAAAATTCATTTAGATGGCGCGCGAGTTGCCAATGCTGCGGTGGCGCAGAATATCGCGATAAGTGATATCACGGCGCACTTTGATTCAGTGTCGATTTGTTTATCCAAAGGATTATGTGCGCCAGTCGGCTCATTACTCTTAGGTGATGAACGCTTGATTAAGAAAGCCATTCGTTGGCGTAAAATGCTTGGTGGTGGCATGCGTCAAGCTGGGATACTTGCCGCTGCGGGTAAGCTTGCTTTAACTGAGCAAGTACAACGGTTGAGTGATGATCATGACAATGCGGCGTACTTAGCTCGGCAGTTGGCAGAATTCAGTGAGTTCGACGTCAATTTAGCCGCAGTACAAACTAATATGTTATTTGTTACATTAGCATCCCATATTGATGCGAACTTATTGGCTAAACACTGTCGAGCGGAAGGCATCCTGATAAGCCCAGGGCGTACGCTTCGGCTTGTGACTCATAAAGATGTGAGCCGTCAGGACATAGATAAAGTGTTGCGTGTTGTTAAGCAGTACCTCAAAGCCTAAGTGTGGATTGATTTCCGGTTTTACTGAAATGCCCGAGCTTTGTCTTGGGCATTTTTATAGGCAGATATTGCTTAATGTTGAATTATTAAGCAATTAATGAATGATTTTCTAAAACAAGCTTTAGACAACAGGCGAAATGTTTGCGTTTATCTATACTAAAAACAACAAGATTATATCGCTAAGGTAACTTTAGGTTGAAACCTAATAACAATACTAATAAAGGGGTCGATTATTGGACAAATCGGATCAGTGAATTGGAAATGCCAGCACTGTGTTCGACTGTTAAATCGCTAGAAAAGCTCGCCAAGGATGACGTTTCCTCTCTCGCATTACTCGGGCGTAGCGTGATGCACGATAACGCCTTAACTTCTCGTATTCTTCGAGTTGCTAATAGCGCTATTTACCATAAAGGTAGTAGCCAAATCTCTACTGTCAGCCGAGCGGCTATAGTGCTTGGTTTCGATGCGGTGCGAAATATCTGTATCACAGCCAAGTTACTCTCAAGCTTGTTAGAGAGTAAAAATTTGGCACCTAACGTATATCAAAGATTAATAAAGTTGATGGCTAAAGCATTTCAAGCCGCCATGATTGCACGGATGATGTTGAGCCATTATGACGAAGAAATGCAGGAGGAAGCTTTTATAGCCTCTTTGCTGTATCACATAGGTGAGAGTGCTTTTTGGAGTATTGGTGGTGAGTTCACCGAAGAGTTAGATCTAAAACTACGTGAATGTGCAACGCCAGCAGAGGAACGAAGTATAACCCGCGAAGCCCTCGGCACTTCTTTTTCACTATTAACTCAAAGTATTGCCCGCAATTGGGGATTGGGAGAACTGTTGGTCCATGCAGTTAATAATCCTGAAGACCAAAGACCTGAAATTCGGTCTATTTTTATTGCGGATAAGCTCTGCGATATTTTATCTCAACCTAATCTTGATAAGCAGGAATTAGGGAAACGTATCACGCAAGCGGCGAGTTTTACTGGACTAGAAGAAAATGAGTTTATGGTGCGGATGCAACGCTGCGCGAATGCGACCCATAAGTTAGCTGAAGTATATGGTGCTAAGGTGTTGCTAGACTATCTACCAGATCCTAAGCGTATGGTCACAGTTAAACCTGTTCCACTTCCCATTCCGTTAGATATGCCTGTCTATCAAGTTAACTTGAATATTCAGTTAGCTAAGCTACGAGAATTAACAGGCTTCGCCATTAATAAAGCCGATTTTAACCAAATCATGCAAACGGTTCTCGAAGGTATACTTGAGGGCGTTGGCGTTGACCGGTGCGGCGTGCTGTTATTGTCGCCAAGCCGTAAACAACTTCAACCTAGGGTGATATTAGGTCGTGATGCCGATGCCATTAAGCAAGAGTTTATTATCGATTTGAGCGATAGGCGGGGATTATTTTACCAAGCGATGGAGCATAAGTTACCGCTTTGGGTAGATGATCCTAGCTCTAAGAAATGGCAAGAGCAGTGTAAAGAATTACAAGCGCAACATGTGTCACGTCAAGGCTTTTTATTAGCACCATTATTAGTCGATAGTAAAGTGATCGGGTTTTATTATGCGGATAGGGGCCCTTCGGAAAGGGCATTTGAAGACGTGGATTTTCAAAGTTTCATCCACTTCTCCCAATTGGCGAATGTGTGTTTTACTGTGTCTTTGAGATAGTGGTATAACTTAAGTGATTACTTTTAGTGATTTAATTTCAAACTGTATTCTTTCGAAATTGCACTCTTTCAAACCGTATTTTGGGGAGTGCTGCTCTATTGTTTGTTTGCGGCTTTAATCTCGGCAGTTATTTGCTTGGCTACCTCATTAGGAATGGGAAAGCTTAAATGGTATTGCGCTATTTCCCAGTTGCCATTGGTTTTGATTAAAGTGCCAGTTCCTCGACTGACGCCATAGGCTGGACTATTTAATAACTCGTCAAACAATATGACATTGCCGTGTTGGATTAAATGACGCTCAGTTAAATCATAGCGCCAACCTTTTGTGGGGCGGGAGTAACGTTCAAATTCCGCCATTCTCCAGCGCTCACTCGCATCCGTGCCAATAAAAATGCCGTCTTTTCGGTACAGGGCAAAGTATTTATCCCAATTGGCATCGCTTGAATATTGGTTGAGTAAATCTAATACGTGAGCCGCCGCTTGTTGATCAGGATTCGAAGTCGTTTGAGCGCTTTGTGTTGGCGAGTCCTGTGCCTGTACGCTTACATTAAGGCCGCTAAGCATTAACGCGCTGAGCAGTAACCCCAAGGTAGCGCGATGAATATTGGAACCTTTAACTGAGAATGCATGAGTGTCTTTGAGCATTTGCGTGCCTCTACTTTTATGGGTTAATGCCAGTTTATCGGATCGAGTTGATAAAAGCGGCTCAGTTCTCGATATAAGTCTGGGTGTTGTTGGTAAAAATCCTCTGGTTTCTCAAAAAAGACTTCGGTGATAACGGCAAAAAACTCAGCGGGATTAGTCGCTCCATAATAATTAAATAATGAGGGGGTGCCAAAATTTGCACAGTGTTGTAATTGGGTAAATTCCCTACTTAGCACTTCAGACCAAGTGCTGTAGTCGGCAAAATGCTGCAGAATGGGTGCGCCATTGGCTTGGCCATCTTCTTGATCGAGCTGATGGGCAAACTCATGGATTACGACATTATTACCATCATGGGGATCGGCGGCGCCGTCTAAAGTATTTCTCCATGAGAGCACAACTTTACCGTATTCCCATGATTCCCCTGCCAGCACATTGCGTTGTTCCCACACGATACCGCTAGTGTCTTTATGTTGATTATTGACGATAAAGGCATCGGGATAGACCAAAATCTGTTTCAGTTTGGGGTAAAAGTCGGTTTTACGATTGAGTAGCAGTAGACAGGCTTGGGCCGCGATTGTGACTCTTACTTCATCCGTGATCTCAAAATTATCGCAGCCGATAAAGACTTTCTCATCGATGAAAATTTGGATATGTCGTTTGAGTTGCAGTTGTAGATCTGCGGGTAGAGCATGGAAGTAAGGCAGTCTTTTTTTGAGAATGCTGCGCCATTCTTTTGGAAAAGGTTTCATCGTGACTCGTCGACGATGTAAGGTCCTGCGCCAACGACTCGACAGTAGCCAGGTAATTGCGCCAACTCCTAGGATAAGCGTGATAACAATAGCGAGCATTCTTCCCTGACTTAATCCTGATTAACTTAGTATTAGCTAATGGGGGTGAAGTTAGCTTAACTCAATCCTCTGGTGAAAAAAGAAACTGAACAGTCGCCGCATTTTATGGTTAGGAATAGCGAACTGGTTGGTTTAGTCGTGTCTCTGTACGATTACGACCTGTTAGTTTGGCGTGATAGAGAGCCTCATCAGCTTGATTAATTAAGCTATTCGTATCCATAGGTTGTGATCGCTCCCAGCAAGTAATACCAGCGCTGATGGTCAGTATGCCGTCATGGGGGGAGTCTTCATATGGTATTTTTAAACTGATGATTTTATTGCGTAATACTTCAGCAAAATGATATGCCTCCTCGAGATTGCTCGATGGTAGTACTATCATGAACTCCTCTCCGCCATAGCGGGCAAGCATGTAAGTGGGTTGTTTCAAGATCGATTTGGTGGCATTCACGATTTTCTTAAGACATTGATCGCCTGCGACATGACCATACCTATCGTTAAATTGTTTAAAATTATCAATATCAAACAGAATTATACCTAGGGGCATGTTGTGGTCCCTTGCATACTCTAATTCTTTTTGGAGTTGTAAATCTAAATAGCGGCGATTATAGCAGCCAGTTAATCCGTCGGTTTCGGCCATGCCTTTAACCTGAGCTGCGTAGCTTTTTAATGTCTCTAAGGAGCTCACCATTTGCTGGAGCTCTAAGTTATCAGTGACAGGCATTCTGGCGTCGAGTTTTTCATTGGCAATGGCATTCATTGCATCTCGAGTCGCCATGACAGGCTTGATGATTCCCTTAGTGATAAAGTGCCAACTGGTGAGCCAGATGAAGAAGCAATATAAGATGCCACTGCAGAAAATTAATACGATAAATGCGGTGCTATCGTTTTTAAGTTCGCGGCCTGTTTGCTGAATTTCACTTTCAACTTGGTTAACGAGATCCTGCGTATAGGTCGCAACGATTTGTGCGGCATCAGCTTGGTATTCTAAATGCGCATTGGCGATATGAGTGCTTCTAATTGCTTTGCGAGAAAGTTCAAAGAGGTTGTCTTCACCGACCATGGTCTGTTTTATTTGTGATAACAAATTAAAATATAAGTTTTTATCGCCACCGATACTATCAAGCATAGCCTCCATGCTTAACAGCAGTCGCATAGCATCTCTTTGGGTTTGGTTTAGTTCAACTAGATTGTCGATGATATTCACTTGAGTTAACTGGGTAAATAAGTGTTCTCCTAGATGACTAAATAAAGATATCTGCTGATTGGTATTGATATTTAAAGCAATCTGGTCAACGTTTCTCAGCTTAAGCTGACGTTCAGAGTCCGTATTAATATGCTGAAATTGGGTTTGCATTTCATCGCTAAATCCCGACGCCATTGACGTTAAGTTGGCTTGAATATTGGCTGCCTGTGAATTGGCTTGTAAGGCAGTATCGGTTAACGTGTTGAGTAATGGCAGTTGTTGTAAGTAATACAGTTGAGTATCTAAGGCGTGATTTAATTCTTGCTTATTGACTGTAGAAGTTTCTATTGAGGCCAGTAACCGTGAGTCATTGATGAGTAATTCCCATTGTGCAGAAAGTTCACCTAACAGGCTAGTTCTTTGTTTTTCATCATAATAGTTATTCAAGCGTGCAGTAATTATTTGTAGTTTTTCACTGTTTTTTGCCAGTTGCAGCGCGGTGGTGACTTTTACCACATCTACCCCGACTAAGTGTTCAATTTCTGATTTGAGTTGCTGTGACAGTAATATGGCGACAACACCATTTAATAGCGCCATGCCCACTATGATATAGAAGGCTGAGGTTATTTTTTGTTTCAAACTTTTCAGTGGTTTAGTGCTTGGCATTATTTTCTTTGTCAATAGCAGGTACCTCTCCATAGGTATTTTGGAGGTGTTTTATCTCTGCACTTAATTTAATGAAAATATCTTCACTGTTAGCGGGTCTGCGGCTTGCGCTAAAACAGGCGTGGCTGAGTTCAGGGTAAATTTGTCCCATGGCAGTACTGGTGAAATGCCCAAAGGATAAGACCTTAGTAGACCAAAACATATTGGCCATGTGGCTTGCCTCAAATGCGCCAGCTATGCCTCTTAAGGATTCATCTTTAAATTCTGGGGCTGTTACTACATCCATACGACAGGGATTACCCCCCCCCATAGCATAAGCATGTTGTGCCTCATAGGTGCCCATATATTTGAGCAGCCAATAGGCAGCTTGAGGGTTTTTGCTGTCGTAGCTAACGGCAAAGGCATAAGCGCCATTGTAGGGATGACCGCCAGGCACTTGGCTTACGGCTAGACGCGCGCCGAGAATGTTCTGTTCAACTTTAAAGGATTTATACCACAGATTATTGTAGGCAAAAGGCCACATTGCCGCTTGACCTGTTGCAATAGCATTAGCTGCTTCATTGAAAGCAAACTGCTCGTTAGCGGGAACGGCATAGGGCATTAATTCGCGATATTGCTTGGCCGCTTCAATGGCTTCATGGTTGATGGTGGGCACTTCAAAATGGGAGATCTGTTTCTGGCTGTTATAGACGGGCTGCATCCAAGTGCCACCTAAGCTCCAAATCATGCTAGAGAATTCATCGTTAATATGGGGTTTATCACCCGACATTAGCGCTAGACCGTAAAAGTCATGAGTCAGTATTTTATCCGCCAATATAGTGCCTGCTTTACGAGTGAAGAACTGAGCTTGATCTCGTAACTCTGTTAAGGTTTTTGCTGGTGCGAGTGGATAGCCAAACTGACGCAGAAAATGAGCTTTTTCAGTTTTATTATCAAAGAGATCTGCTCGATAATGATTTCCCATAACATAATTGTTATAGGGAATAGCATGGATTTCACCTTGATAGGACAAGATGTTAAGTAGCGATGGGTAATAGGGTTCTAGGTATTTCTCCATGGCCTTTTCGCCATCGGGATCGTAAAGTTTAGCGAGTTCAATTAAGGGCACTGTATAACCATTGGCAGCCCATTCTTTAGCCCAGCCCGCTTCCATTGTGAGTAAATCGTATTTGCTTGAACCTTGAAGTAAATTCTGGGTCTGTAAGTTAAACATATCCTCTAATTCAGTACTGACCACCTGCACTTTTACGCCGGTTTTAGCGGTGAATTTAGGCAACATTTCTTGGGTTAAATAGTCGGTCCAAAATCCTTTTTCAGCGACCAAAGTGATAGGTGTTTTGTTTGTTAGCGGCGGGATTTGTGCCAATGAAAATTCTGCGTAACAGGGCATCATTATCGCTGCGGTTAAACAAAGAAAAATAAATCTGATCCGGTTTAACAAAAATAACACCTTAATGTTACGTATTGACTCTGAGTTAATATCATTAATTCAGCATTATGTATATTTAAGGATAGGTGGGATCAGAACTTATGCCGCGATTTTATGATGGTTTTTATTGTGTTTTTTACTTTTTGAGTAAAAAGCCGGTAACTCGATCTTAGCTAAGTTACCGGAAAAGGGTGGGAGTAGTGCGAATCGTTAACGGTTTTGGCGTTGTTCTCGTAATTGCCTCAAGGCAATAGGTAGGTCGAAGTGTTGTTCAATCAAGAGTCGAAGCAGTTTTGATTTGGATATAGTGCTTTCTTCTGCCAGTGTAGCAAGATGGGTTATAGCCGCTTCACTGAGGGAAAATGTTGCTTTGCGATAGTGTGTTTTAGTTTCTACTTTTGCCGGAAATAATACGTCTGTTTCTAGGCTTTGGTTGTGCAAGCTCAACACATTGGAATGGCTCTGGGCCATGTGAGTTGTGATGTGATTTGCCTGTGTATCTGTGGTTTTTGTGACAGTTGTATCTGCTTTATGATCTAGATTGCTTTTTATCTTATTCAGACTTTGTCCCATTGCGTACAAGTTTGCCGCCTCAATAAACTCATCTAACGAAAGCGAGTGCTGTAAGCTGCTAGATGACATAGCGTTTTTCTTGAGATCGCTGAGTCCCATTTTGCCCCCTTCGTTGAGTGGTCGTGTGAGTGGATTGAGTTTGATGGGTCAAATGATGATGCATTTGACTCACCCCCTGAGCGTGTATCGCGGGATGTAGGAGATTGGCTAAGCTGGCAGCACAATCGACTTGGAATAGTTCGCAGGCGATAGTGCGAATTTCTTCGGCTGCTTTTCCTGTGGGCTCGATTTCAATTACCGATAATCCTGATTCTTCACTGTCATCATAAACATTGCGACAGTAAGTTATCGCGTCAAGGACATGGATATCATAGGTTTTACAGACTTCTTTGGCCTCCAAAATTCGGTTAGCTTGATTGGGTAGACTTGGACATTGGGTGATCACAAAAGAAGCCCGTAACTTGGGATTAATCATCTTACACGTCGCGACGATATCGTCCATATGACACACAGTTTTTAAATCGCGGCGCTTAGGTCTTAAGGGCATTAAAATGTAAGAGGCGACAGACATGGTTGCTCGTAGCGCTAGGTTATCTTGCCCACCGCAGTCGACTATGACTACATCATAGTGTTGCTCAAGACTGAGTAAGTCATTACGGATCTTACCGTAAAGCTGCACGCAATTGATGCTGGCAAGTTGCGGATTGTTGTTTCTTGCATGGATCCAATCAGAGGTAGTGCGCTGGGGATCGCAGTCCACCATAATGACCGAGGCGCTACATTCTGTGGTTAGAAATACAGCTATATTTTGGGCCAAGCAACTTTTACCGCTGCCGCCTTTTTCTCCACCGATTAAGACTATCATGACGCATTCCTTAATTCTTTTGATGACCCTTGTGCAGCGAGTTGATGAGTTTGGAGCTATCCGCATTGATGTCCGAAATCGAATGTAAACCTAATGTTAATCTCGGTCAATTGGCTGATTTTTGACGCTTTTAAATTAAATTGTCGTAGGCGTTTTTCTGTCAGTATCTGGTCATATGCCGTTAATTTGACAAAAAAGATGAGAAGAGGGATTTATAAAAATGTTTTTTATCTTATTGGTTTTACATTGTTTTATCTGTTATCCGTCAGTTAAAAGGGTTGTTTGTGGTGATCGGTAACTGTGCATAGGACTTAGGGTATAGTTTTTTATTTCTTTCTTGGTACAAATGTTAATTTTATATTTCTAAATGTTATTGGCTGATCTGAGTAAATTATCAGCTTCTCAGTCGAAAGTGGTCTTGTTTGGTGAGGCACTTGTCATCAAACTGCCAAATGCTGGCTTTATCATCTCTATAGACTGACGTCTAAATCGCTTGAAATTTCAACCATGGAGAAGGGATGCCAAATGGATATCAAAACTATTATGCCTATTAAGTTTGAACTCGTTGAAACTGCACCGTTATTTCATGAACTACTTAATCTGCGGGCCACAGTTGGCCTCCCTTCTATTGGCGTTGAACTTGCGGATGTACAGGCATTGTTCTGGGTCTCTATTCGATTAAGTGACAAGACTGAATTGGAACATGCAGGCGCTGGGGCCGCTAAGTCTAATCTATTGGCAACGGCGTGTGTTTATGGCAACAAGCCCGGGCATTTGATGATTGAAGATTTTATTGTCTTACCCGAATACCAATCCTACGGGCTAGCAAAGATAATACTTGAGCGGGTGATGGCCTTTGTTGATGACCATGCGAGTGCGGGAACTTGTGTCAGTATGACCGCCCATGGTGAGCATGAGCGCTTATGTAGTGAATATGGTTTTCAGTATGCTCCCTGCGCTAACTTAGGGCCTAATCTGTTAAAAATTATCGCTTAATATTCGTGTGAGAATGCCTTTTAGGTGTTAGCTAGCGCGTATTTTTGCCCTTGGGTATATAGTTACTTTTGCGTCGTTAACGGCGACATTCGTTCGCTTATGTTGTAGCATCCGTAGGATTATCGTGACGTTCTGCATGAGATAACAACCTATGGATCAGCAACTCCTTATTGATGCTGTTAATCAAAAAATGCCCTTTGGTAAGTACGCTGGACGTAAGTTGCTCGAATTACCCGAACCTTATCTGGTATGGTTCCATAAGCAAGGTTTTCCTCAAGGGAAACTTGGTGAGCAATTAGCGCTAATGTACGAAATCAAACTTAATGGCTTAGAAGGCATGCTAAAACCGCTGTTGAAATGAGTTCCCTTCTTTTAAGAAAAATACTGCTTTTGCGATAAGTGTTGTATTTCGTGATAGAGATTAGCGATTTATTGTTTTTAGCGTGCTTTAATGCAGCATATTAGCAAAACAAAAGGAACGCAGGCATGATGGCAAAATGGGTAAAATTAGCGGCAGTAGCGACTTTAGCGTTAGGCATGTCAAGTGCTTGGGCTCAGGGTGTCACCCACGAAGGTACTGTTGTTGATACGATGAACGGTGGTGGTTACACCTACGTACAGATTAAAGAAGCTGATACCACTTTTTGGGCCGCGGGTCCTCAAACTGAAGTGAGCAAAGGCGATAAAGTGGCTGTGGTTGAGCAAATGTGGATGAACGAATTCACCAGCAAAACCTTGAACCGCACCTTTGATAAACTGTTATTTGTTGGCCAAATCGATAAGAAATAGTCAGCAGTATCGAGTGCGCTAACCTGAGCGCCTCTGTAATTCAACGGCTTCGATACTTTCGAGGCCGTTTTTGTTTTTAGCGTTCAATGCCGCTAAATCTGAGTTTGTGACTATCTCGATGGGGACAAAGGCGGCAAAATAGCGGCTATTTTTCTAGCCGTTATTACTCAGCAGGGGATCACTCAAGTTATGGCGTTTGAACAGTTCGAGATCCAGCCTTATCAGTCATGTTATGCACGTGAAGTGAGTGAGTTATTTCACCTTTGCGTGCACAGCATTACCCATGTTCGTTATGCGCAGGCGCAGCTTATGGCTTGGTCTGCGGCGCCAAGATCGGCTAAACATTGGCATTTACGGTTAAGCCGCTCGAAGGCGTGGGTGGTTTTAGCCATAGATGAAGCGACAGCTTCTTCAGTTTGTTGCGGTTTTATCAATGTCGAAACCCATTTCCCCCGCCAAGGTTACTTAGATAGCTTATATATACATCCAGATTATCAAGGTCAGGGATTAGGTGAGCGCGCTTATCTTGTTTTAGAAGCTTGGGCTAAGGCACAAGGCTATGTGCGCTTGAGCTTGGACGCATCTTATCTCTCTAAAGGGTTGTTTACTCGGATGGGATTTATTCAAATACAGCGCAGTTATCAGCAAAAACTTGGGCAAGTGATCCCCGGTTTCTATATGGAAAAGAATATAGGAAAGAATATTTAACGCGCGTTTACTATGGTTTCAGCTAGAAAGTGATGTAAGGTATTCCACAGTAAAACATTAGCTTAACGCCGTTTAGTGACACTATTTAACTTAATCAGCACTGTTTAGCTTAAATTAGAATTCGGTTAATCTAAGTCAATTAATGATTCAAGATGGAGGGCAGAGAATGAAGATTCGACTATTTACGCCATCGGATGTCTCGCAGCTGGCGGCAATATTTGAGGCGAGTGTAATGCAAGGCTCTGGCGAGTTTTACTCGTTTGCCGAGCGCTCTGCTTGGGCTTATATCGAAGGTGAGATCCGCAGTGAGAACTATTGGCTTGAACGCTTACAGGGAACCACTATTTGGGTTGCCGAAACCGATAATATGCTGGTGGGTTTTATCAATCTTAAGATAGGCGCCGACAGCGATGTTGAAGCCGCTGCTGAAGTGGAATGTTTGTTTGTTCATCCAGAATATGCCCGTTCTGGGGTTGCTACCTCTTTGTATTTTGCGTTGTTTGAAGAAGTTAAAATCTTAGCGCTGAAACGATTAACGGTTGAAGCATCCTATCTCGCGCGGCCTTTTTTTGAGAAACAGGGATTTCGCAGTATTCGTCGTAATGAACATAAACGTTTTTTGAATGCGGCGGATAAAGCACAGGGCCAAGCTCAAGTGTTGGTTAACTTCAGCATGACGCTCGCCCTCTAACTCAGCTTATCAAGGGCTGTTCTGGTAGCTAAACGAAGCCGTTAGCACTGCTTTATAACATCGCCTTATAACATCGCCATAGAAGCGCCAATAAAAAACACTGCCAAAGATGACTTGTGGCAGTGCTTCTCGGTGAGTGCTTATCAAGCTGGCATCTAATCACTTACTTAATTGTTTGCTTGGTAATAACCAATAACTAATAAATAGTGAAGCTGAATTACTGAATCGCTTTGTTAAATCACTTGTATTACGCATTAGGCGATAAATCGAACACTAATGCGGTAACTGGGCCGCTTGTTGCAGTAAAGTCGACACTCGCGAGTTGTGTCAGATGTGCGCCGTCCCCAGCCGTGAGTGTTGTGCCATTGATATCCAACGTACCTTCAATCAATTGAACATACAGATGACGATTTGCTTGAGCGGCGCTTCTGTCCATCGTTACTTTTTCGCCCTCACTCAACACTAAACGATATAGGGTCGCATCTTGTTGCACTTTGAGCGTGCCATTTTCACCGTTTGGTGTCACTACAGCCGTCAGTGGTGAGCTTTGCTCGAATGCCTTTTGCTGATAACCCGCATCTATGCCTAAAGTATCTGGGCGGATCCAAATCTGTAAAAAGTGCAGCGGCTCAGTTTTAGAGGCATTAAACTCGCTGTGGTAAATGCCTTTACCTGCGGACATCAATTGAAACTCTCCTGCGGGTAAGGTTTTGATATTGCCGAAGCTATCCTTGTGAGCGATAGTGCCGGATATCACGTAACTGATTATCTCCATGTCTTTATGACCATGGGTATCAAAACCTGCGCCGGGTGCCACTCTGTCATCGTTGATGACTCTTAGGGATGATATCCCCATGTGCTCTGGGTCATAGTAGCTAGAGAAAGAGAAGGTATGTTGACTCTTTAGCCAGCCTAAGTCTGCTTGACCGCGATCTTGTGCTTTTCTTAATGTGATCATCTTGCTTTCCCCTTTATTTGATGCGGTTAGCGAATAGGTTATCTACAGCGAATTTGCCAGCACCAGATACCGTCAATGAGACTGTGGCTGCTAATAGGGCGAGACCAAATTCGTAACCGTTATTGGCAAGGAACAGACCGTTGCCTATATGTACCGAGAAAATCGCCACAACCATAGTGAATGACAAGACGAGGGCCGTTGGGCGAGTCAGCAGGCCGAGCAACAGGAACAGGCCGCCGAAGAATTCACTTGAACCTGCCATCAATGCCATTAAGTAACCTGGCGTCAAACCAATCGATGCCATCCATTGTCCAGTGCCTTCTAAGCCGTAACCACCGAACCAGCCAAACAGTTTTTGTGAACCATGGGCGATTAAGATAATCCCGATAGGAATACGCAGTGCCAGTGGGGCAAGACTAGGGGCTGATTTGAGTGTTTTTGCTATGAGTGCTTTCATGGGGTATTCCTTATTTCAAATTATTTAATAAGTGTTTAAGTGTGTTGTTCAATCAGTCTTAACTCAGTTTTTTAATCTGTTCTAACTTAACTTTACTCAGTATCTACATCCGATTTCGGCAGTGAGTTCCGCAGAACCTCTCCATTGCTAAGCAGTGTAGACTTGACCTTTGGCAAAGAAAATCGGAACATTTTCAATGTCTACTTCAAATAATTTGAATATGAGGTTTTTATGTTGCCATCTATTAGTCTCGATGGATTAATCGTGCTCGATGCTATTGATAAGAAAGGCAGTTTTTCCGCTGCTGCCGAGTCTTTGTTTCGGGTGCCGTCGGCACTGACCTACACAGTGCAGAAACTGGAAAGCGATTTAGGCACAAAATTATTTGAACGTAAGGGCCAGCGAGCCGAGCTGACCTTAGTCGGTCAACTTGTGCTGCGCCAAGGCCGAGAAATCCTTGCGGCAACATCAAGGCTCGAAGAGGCGGTGCGTCAACTCGAGACAGGCTGGGAGTCTTCATTGACCTTAGCCATAGATACAGTGGTGCCGGATTTACCCCTGCTGCAGTTGATTGGTGAGTTTACTGAGCTGGGTAAGCAAGTGACTGTGAATATCAGCGAAGAGTCCTTAGGTGGCGGCTGGGATGCGCTCTATTCTGGCCGTGCCGATATCGCTATCGGCGTAACAGGGGAGTTGCCCAAAGGCCAATATCATGTGGTTGAAATTGGGGAGTTGGAGTTTGTATTTGCTTTAAATCCTTCGCATCCATTGGCGCAACATGCAGGCCCAATTCCGACCGAGGCATTGTTGCAATTTCCTTCCATTGTGGTGGCAGACAGTTCGACCGCCCTAGCACAGCGATCAAGTGGTTTATTTGATAGTCGCCAAGTGATCCGTGTGCCGAACATGCAGACCAAAATTAAGGCGCAGCAATTGGGATTAGGTGTGGGTTACATTCCAAAGCACTTGATCTTAGATGCGTTGGCGGCGGGAAGCCTAGTGGCTTGTCATGTGGAAATGCCGCGCCCAACGCAAGCTGTGTTTATGGCATGGCGTAAATATGCTGAAGGCAAGGCGCAGGATTGGTTTACTGCGCGTTTACCGCAATGTGATTGGCAATTTTAAGCTCAGGTTTGTTTAGCGCTTTGTAAGCAGCCACTCACTTTGTTCCTCACAGCATTGATACTTACGCCATGAGGAGCATAGCGCCTAACCTATACGTTGGCTGTGGCTGGTGTAATGCACATGCTGTGACAATAAATCAGACAGATTCGGTGAGCGATTTAAGAATCGAATAAAGGCCTGTGGCAAAGTCAGTGACTCCATCGACTCCTGCCAGCGGGCTTGCAGCAATGGATGATAGCCTTCCTTACCCGCAGCAGTGTAAGAGGTCGATACCCCGACATACAGTGACTCAGGCTCAACGGGATACCATAGTGATTGGCTGTCTTGCTGCATCATCTCTAGTTTGAATAAACGCTCACCCAGTGGGCGTCGCCCATCGTAGTAATACCGTAGGCCGTAAGTGTAGGGGAAGCTGCCTGCACCTGTGCCACGGACACTGTTGTTGGTTGCCGCGTTAATCGCCGATTCGAGCGCTTGATAGAGAAACTGACCTTGAATTTCATACTTAACTAATGGTAATTCGAAGGGGAGTAATTGCCCCATCACATCGGCTAGTGTCAATTGGCCTTGGGCCACCGATTGGCGCACACCGCCAGCATTATGCAGAGCAAAGTTCACCCTAGGGTCGACAAGCTTAGCTTCTTGGAACATGCTGCGACTCACCCAAGGTGCTATTTCACTGCCGTGGGGCAGGGCTTTAGAGGGTAAGCGGGTATGGACTAAGTTCTTCGGCACCAGTGCTAACACTTTGTTTTCCATCTCTGCGATAGCGGGTTTATAGATATCTCGGATCACGCCATCGATATCGGCATCGGCATCATCCCAAAAGATATTCGGATGCTGATTAAGCTGCTGGCGCACAGCTTGGTAATCTTGATTATCCACAGCTGTGTTAGCACTTAAGATAAAGTGTTGATCTAGCATGAAGTAGTTGCCGCCTGTTAAGCTCAGCATTTTACCTTCAGCGTCAAATACTACCTCGGCCAAGCCGACGACTTCGGCATATTTACCCGCATGCACTATGGGCGTGTTATTAATAACTTCACCGTAGGGCAGGTTGCTCAAACCTAAGGCGCGAAAATCCCCCTGTAGTGTATGCGTGTGACCGCCGACGATAAGGCTAATACCATCGACTTCGGCCGCGAGGCGTTTATCCTGATCTAAGCCTAAGTGGCTGAGCACGATAATATGCTTAATACCTTGATTTTTAAGGTGCTCAACCGTGCGCGCGGTAGTGGCGATAGCATCGACAAAATGTGTGTCGGGATCGGGACGAGCGATCTCTTTCATCTGATCTAAGGTAATACCGACAATGGCTAATGTCTTATCGTGGAAGGGCTTAAGCAGGTATTTCGCGTGTTTTTGCTCATGATCATAATCCAAGATATTAGGCAAACCCCGCAGACAACCGGGTTTGTTTAGATCCTCTTGGCTTAAATCCATATTGCCCGCAAGCAATGGGAAATCAATTTGCTTGGCAAACTCGGCAAGTCTGGCGTTACCTTCATCGATATCGTGGTTGCCAATGACCATAGCATCAGGTGCCAACAGATTGAGTAAGTGGGCGTTGGCCTTACCTTTAAAATGGCTGAAATACAGCGTGCCCTGGAAGCTGTCACCACCATGCAGGAAAATAAAAGGAGTATTGGTTTGTGCAGCGGTGTGACGCGCTTTTGTGATGTGATGGCCGATGCGGGCATAACCACCGCTATGGCTGGTCACATCTAGCTTATGTTGGCCTATGTTAAGGCTAAATTGGACGCGGCAGGGTTCAAAATTCGAATGGGTGTCATTAATGTGCGCGAGTGAGAGTGTGTAGCTCTGTGTCATAACTTACCTCTATTACGGCGGGTGAGTATATACCCAAGCAACCTGAAAATGCGAGTTTCAGAGGGTTCTGAGTCATCCGCATTCTAAAAGAATAAAGGGAGCTAGGCTCCCTTTATATTAACAAGCACTAAACTTGGTTAGCCTTCAGCCGGATTTGGCTTCATCATCATCGGATGCGGCTTCAAAATCACCGTCATCGGATAGGCGAATACCTTTTTGCTTCATGCGCTTAGTCCAAAGTTTACGTGCCAATTGCTGCATATCGGTCGCGGGGTCGTTTAGATCGACAATCTCTAATCCTAACATAGATTCGATGATATCTTCTTGAGTTACGATACCTTGGCTACTGCCGTACTCGTCGACCACCATCGCAATTTGGGTGTTACGTTTAATCATACGCTCAAAAAGTGGCAGAATTTTTGCGGTTTCAGGCACCACAAATAAACTCCGTTTAAGTTCACCAATCGGTGCTTCTGGCGTGTAACGCTCTGCTAGCAATACATCGGTGCGGGTAATGTAACCAATCACATCATCATGATCTTGGTCGTAAACTGGAATTCGGGTAAAAGGTTTGTCGCGGTATTGGCGCACAAACTCATTTTGGGTGAGATCTATGGGTAAAGAAAACATCACAGTGCGCGGCGTCATGATTGCCGTAACTGGCATATCTCGCACCTTCAGCATTTGCGTCAAAATTTTTGACTCTTGCTCATCAAGCTCACCGGATTCATGGCCAATTTTGGCCATAGCACTCATCTCTTGGCGTATGTAGTGGCCTTCATCACCTTTGCCCATTAGGCGAGTGACTTGCTGTGACATCCAGATCAGCGGTTTAGTGGTACGTTTCATCCACAGCACGGCAACAGAAACACTTGGTGCGAGGCGACGCCAATGGTTTGCACCCAATGATTTAGGAATGATTTCTGAGAAAAACAGGATAATAAAGGTTAATACGCCCGAGAAAACACCTAACATATCGTCACCAAATACTTTAGCCGCTTGCGCACCTGCAACGGCGGCACCGACGGTATGAGCGATAGTATTTAGGGTAAGGATTGACACCAAAGGGGCTTCGACATTCTCTTTCAATCTACGTAAGCGCGCGGCTGCGGCACTGTCAGTTTGTTCGAGTGATGCGATATAACTTGGGGTAACCGATAACAGAACAGCTTCGAACACACTGCACAGAAAAGAAACAGCGACAGCGACAAGCACTATAATGATGAGGGTTAACATATAGGTGGAATTACAACTCCGTATTTTAGGCCAATATTAGCCCGTGGAGATTCTATCATAGGTGAATTGAGTTACTGGCTAAAATTTATTTGCGTCTGTATAATTCGCCGCCCTGTTGCAGGATCCGGTTTTTGGTGTTGAGGTTAGCTATATGAGTGAAAAGAAGATCAATTTATTAGACCTTGATCGTAAGGCGATGCGCGCATTATTTGCGGAAATGGGTGAAAAACCCTTTCGTGCCGATCAGCTCATGAAATGGCTATATCATTTCGGTGTCAGTGACTTCGAAGAGATGACCAACATCAACAAAGTGTTACGTCAAAAGTTGGCGGCCCGCTGCGAGATCGTTGCACCAGAAATTTCGAGTTTCCAAAAATCGACCGATGGTACGATAAAATTTGCAATCAATGTTGGCCAAGGCCAAGAAGTGGAAACGGTTTATATTCCTGAGGATGATCGTGCGACCTTGTGTGTATCTTCACAGGTTGGCTGTGCGCTGGAATGTACTTTCTGTTCGACGGGTCAGCAAGGTTTTAACCGTAACTTAACGGTTTCTGAAATCGTCGGCCAAATCTGGCGCGTGTCGCACTTTTTAGGATTTGCAAAAGACACGGGCGAGCGTCCGATCACTAACGTCGTGATGATGGGCATGGGTGAGCCATTACTCAATTTAGCCAATGTGATCCCTGCGATGGACATCATGCTCGATGATTTTGGTTTTAGTTTATCAAAGCGCCGCGTGACTTTATCAACATCAGGCGTAGTGCCAGCGTTAGATAAACTGGGCGATGCCATCGATGTGGCACTTGCTGTCAGTATTCATGCACCGAATGATGAGTTGCGTGACATTCTGGTCCCGATCAATAAAAAGTATCCGCTGGATGAGTTTTTAGCGGGTATTCGTCGCTATATTGCTAAATCAAATGCTAACCGCGGCCGCGTGACGGTTGAATATGTGATGCTAGATCATATCAACGACAGCACAGACCAAGCCCATGAGTTAGCTAAGTTAATGAAAGATACGCCATGTAAGGTGAATCTGATCCCATTTAATCCGTATCCTGGCTCGCCTTATGGCCGCTCATCTAATTCACGTATCGACCGTTTTTCTAAGGTTCTTATGGAATACGGTTTTACTGTCATCGTACGTAAAACCCGTGGTGATGACATTGATGCCGCTTGCGGTCAGTTAGCTGGCGATATTCGCGACAGAACGAAACGTTTAGCGAAAAAACGCATGCAAGAAAACCAGATTTCAGTCACAATGAATTAACTCTTTGTTTGCACAGATTTATAGGCTTGCCCATGAAGCATGGATTGCCAAGGTTTTCGTTGATTTTAAGCCTGTCATTATTGATGACAGGATGCGTCACTGAGCGTACTTATACTGGGACAGATATTCCTGTTTCGGAACGAAAGTTAGACAAAGTCGCCGCCGCAAGAGAGCGGATGCAGCTCGGTTTAACCTATTTAAATCGAGGTAGCACGGAACAAGCCAAATACAATCTTGATAAAGCATTAGAATATGCTCCAGAGCTCGAAGATGTGCATACCGCTCTGGCTTATTACTATCAAACCGTGGGCGATTTAGTGCGTACCGAAGAGTCGTACATGAATGCCATTAGTACTAAGGACGCCTCTGGCGATTCCATGAATAATTTCGGGGTGTTTTTGTGCCAACAAAAGCAATACAACAAAGCTGAAAAAATGTTTTTGGCCGCAATTGAAATGCCCAAATATACGCGCACTGCCTCAAGCTATGAGAACTTAGGTCTTTGTAGTCGCGAAGCAGGACAAGCAGAAAAGGCACGACAGTATTTTCAGATGGCGTTAAAGTATGACCCGAGACGCTCGGTGTCATTACTGGAGTTGGCAGAGTTAGAAGTCGATCAAGGTGATTTTATTCAGGCGCGAAACCAATTAGCGCGCTATCACCAAGTGGCTGAGCAAACTCCAGAAAGTTTAGCGCTCGGGATCAAAATAGAGCAGGCAGTGAATGATGATGCCGCTGTGAAGAGATTTGGTATTTTATTGCTTGCCAAATTCCCAGCATCACCTCAGGCCAAGCAATACAGAGTTAATTTGCATCAATGAAAGATCATGAAACCAATGCGCCAGTTGAGTCGGTAGCACCGCAATCAGTCGCGCTAGATGTCACGCTTGGTACTTTATTAAAAGCCGCCCGCGAAAAAATGGGCCTTAGTATTCAAGATGCCGCTGTAAAGCTGCATCTACGTCCTCGTATTATTGAAGATATTGAAGCTGACAATTTTACCAATATTGCCTCATCGACTTATGTACGTGGCTATGTGAAAAACTACGCGCGTATGGTCAGTGCCGATGCGGCTTTGATTGAAGCTTGTCTTGTGCAGCAAGTGCCAGTTGTGACTGAGCCTGCAATGCAAAGTTTTTCACGCAAAACCACATATCAAGCTCGCGATACACGTTTAACTTGGCTGAGTATTTTTATCGTCATAGTGTTACTCGGTTCGTTAGTCGTCTGGTGGATGCAAAAAACCACCTTGCTAAGCACTATTGATGTGTCGCAACCCACGGCTGAAGAGGTCGCAGCAGCGAATCAGACGCTGCCAGGTGATGTGTTATTGACCGAAACGGATGCCAGTCCTCGTTTGACTGAGATTGCCGCAAACGGCTCAATGTCTATCGATGGTCCAATTAAAGATACTGATGCAAGCACTATTGATGTCAGCACAGGACCAACGGACAATAATTATCCTCAGACCGTTGATACGAGTAATGAAGATGGCGGTTCAGCAATCGCAGCCACTACGACAATGCCATCGGTTCCGCAAACGACAGCTCCTGTAGTCCAACAGCCTGTTAGTGCAACGCCTTCACCGACCACAACATCACCGACCACTGCCACTACAGCAAGTACTTTGGTTGCTGTTGCAGGACAATCGATTATAGATGTCCAGTTGACGGGTGATTGCTGGATAAACATTGTTGATGCTAAAGGTAAAGCGTTAGTCGATGGTGTTAAAGGCGCTGGCGCAACAGTGCAAGTGAGCGGTGTGCCACCGTTTAAAGTCATTTTAGGTGCACCCCATGTAGCGACCTTAAGCTTAGATGGTCAAATTGTTAGCCTAGCGGATTTCCCCAAGGGACGAGTCGCGCGTTTAACCTTGCCTAAAGTCTAACGACCGCGTAATGATCTGCAGCACGTACCGAAATAGAGCGTATTAAGCATGTATAATGAAACTCCCATAAAAAGACGTCCTTCCACCCGCATTTATGTGGGTAATGTACCGATTGGTGATGGGGCGCCGATTGCTGTTCAGTCAATGACCAATACTAAGACTACAGATGTTGAAGCGACAATCGCTCAAATTCGTGCCTTAGAGAAAGTCGGTGCCGATATAGTGCGTATCTCTGTACCCACTATGGATGCGGCTGAAGCCTTTAAACTCATTAAGCAAGCGGTCAATGTTCCTTTAGTGGCCGACATTCATTTTGATTATCGCATTGCTTTAAAAGTTGCCGAGTACGGTGTCGATTGCCTTCGAATCAATCCGGGTAATATAGGCAATGAAGAGCGTATTCGTAGCGTGGTGGAATGTGCCCGTGACCATAATATTCCTATCCGTATTGGTGTGAATGGTGGTTCATTAGAAAAAGATCTAATGGACAAGTATAAAGAACCCACACCTGAAGCCTTGCTTGAATCAGCTATGCGTCATGTGGATATTCTGGATAGATTGAATTTTGACCAGTTTAAGGTCAGCGTTAAAGCCTCCGATGTATTTTTAGCGGTCGAATCTTACCGTTTATTAGCAAAACAAATTCGTCAACCCCTGCATTTAGGCATTACCGAAGCCGGTGGCGCGCGCGCGGGTTCAGTGAAATCGGCCGTAGGCTTAGGTATGTTATTGGCCGAAGGCATAGGTGATACCCTACGTATTTCCTTGGCCGCTGATCCGGTCGAAGAAATCAAAGTCGGTTTTGACATTTTAAAGTCACTGCGTATTCGTAGCCGTGGCATTAATTTCATTGCCTGTCCATCTTGTTCTCGTCAAGAGTTCGATGTGATCAGTACAGTCAATGAGTTAGAGCGTCGCCTCGAAGACGTGACTACCGCCATGGATGTGTCTATTATCGGCTGCGTAGTTAACGGCCCTGGTGAAGCCTTAGTGTCGCATATCGGCTTAACCGGTGGGCATAATAAGAGCGGATATTACGACGAGGGTGAACGTCAAAAAGAACGTTTTGACAACGATAACATTGTCGATTCCCTCGAAGCGAAAATTCGTGCAAAAGCCAGTCAAATGGCGAACCGTATTCAAATCAAAGACACAACTGAGTAATATGTACCCGCATTTGTGCATAGATTACGCCTAATGATGTTGAGCTAGGCCCCGAAACCGACGGGGTCGTTTTACGTTTTACGCTCAAAAGCCTATAATGCGTGACATTTTTATTAATTTAGCGAAATCGGACGAGTCGATACAGTGGCAAAACAGATCCAAGCGATTCGCGGAATGAATGACATTCTGCCAACTCAAAGTCCTCTATGGCAAAAAGTGGAAGCGGTACTACGTTCGAGCGTCAGTGCTTACGGTTACAGCGAAATCCGCACTCCAATAGTGGAAAATACAGATCTTTTTAAACGCTCTATCGGTGAAGTGACTGATATTGTTGAAAAAGAAATGTATACCTTCGCAGATAATAACGGTGACAGCTTAACGCTACGCCCTGAAGGTACCGCGTCGACAGTGCGTGCAGGTAACGAAAACGGTCTGCTATATAACCAAGAGCAACGTCTTTGGTATATGGGGCCTATGTTCCGCCACGAACGTCCACAAAAAGGCCGCTATCGCCAATTTAACCAATTTGGCGTTGAAGTGTATGGCATTGGCTCGGCTGATATTGATGCTGAAGTCTTGATGCTATCGGCACGCCTGTGGGAAAAACTCGGGATTAGCGAGCACGTCTCGCTGCAGCTAAATACCTTAGGTGATCCTGCTGAGCGCGCTGTTTATCGTGATGCCTTGATAGCGTTTTTAGAGCAGCATAAAGATGAGCTCGATGAAGACAGTAAGCGTCGCATGTACAGCAATCCACTGCGAGTATTGGATTCAAAAGATCAAAATGTCCAAGCCATATTGGTTGATGCACCTGAGTTAATGGATTTTCTCGGTGAAGAATCGAAGACACATTTTTCACAATTGCGTGAACTACTTGATGCTGTGGGTATCAAATACACCATTAATCCGCGTCTAGTACGTGGTTTAGATTACTATAATCGCACTGTATTTGAATGGGTTACATCTAGTTTAGGCTCACAAGGTACTGTACTTGCGGGTGGTCGCTACGATGGTTTAGTCGCCCAGTTAGGTGGTAAAGATACTCCAGCGGTCGGTTTTGCTATGGGCTTAGAGCGCATTGTCTTGCTGCTTGAAACCTTAGAGCTGACCAAAGATATTCCGCCAGAAGTGGATGTGTATGTCACGACCATGGGTGATAGCTGTCTGGTTGAAGCCATCAAGGTCGCGCAGGAATTACGTAACGCACTGCCAAACCTTAAAGTGATGAGTCACTGTGGCGGCGGTAACGTGAAGAAACAAATGAAGCGTGCCGACAAAAGCGGTGCGAGTGTGGCACTACTGATAGGTGAAGATGAACTTGCCGAAGGTATGGTTACGGTTAAACATTTACGCAATGACATCGAACAACAACGGGTAGCTCGAAGTGCCTTAGGCGCATTTTTGGCTGAACTGATCAAATAAAGGGGACGTGCGCGTGGAAATTTATAGCACAGAAGAACAACAAGTTGATGCTATCAAGCAGTTCTGGAAAGATTACGGAAATTCAATTTTAATCGGTGCCGTAGTGGGTTTAGGCGGCCTATATGCGTGGAATTATTATTCTGACGTTAAAGTGGCGCAAGCGGAAGAAGCTTCAAAAGCGTTCCAAAATTTGACCACTAAATCTGCCGATGAAGCCGCAATGCTTGCGGGTGTCGCCGAGTTTTCTAAAAATCACGATCAAAAGGGCTATCAAGCCTTGTTAGAACTGATCGTGGCCAAAACTGCGGTAGAAGCGAAGGATTATCCAAAAGCGATTGATGCCTTGAACAAGGTGATTGCGGCTAAACCTGGTGCTGGTTTAGATGTGATTGCGACTTTGCGTTTAGCACGAGTACAAGCAGAGCAAGGTCAAATTGATGCAGCTCTAGCGACCTTAGATCAAGTAACAGATAAAGCTTTCTTCGCTCAGCGCGATGAGTTGAAAGGTGATTTCTTAGTTCGTCAAGGTGAAGTTGAGAAGGCAAAAACAGCTTATCAAGCTGCCATGGACAATGGTGGTGTGGTGACAAGCCCTGCGCTTAAAATCAAACTTGATAGCCTAAATCAGGCATAAGGGATCCCTTGATGAAGTCTTGGTGCAAAAACCTGCTAGCCGCTGGATTAAGTCTGGCCATGTTATCCGCCTGTTCGTCGAGCGATGTCGAAGAAGAACCGGTAAGTGAGTTAACTGCCATTCAGGCGACAGTGTTTCCTGAAGTGAGTTGGAGCACCTCTGTCGGCAATGGTGTTGGAGATTATTATTCTCGCCTCGCCCCCGCCGTTAGTTATGGAAAAATTTTTGCCGCCGACCGTTATGGTGAAGTGGTTGCCTTCGATGAGGCCACTGGCGAGCGCGTTTGGACTAAAGATTTCAGCGAAGAGTTTCGTGATAACGCTTTAGCGAAAAATAAAGGTGCGCGTATTGCTGCTGGTGTGACTGCTGCGCGTAATAAAGTCTTTTTAGGTGGCGAAAGTGGGCTGCTTGCTGCATTGAACGCTGAAGATGGTCAAGTGTTATGGCATGTCGTTGCTGGCGGTGAATTACTGTCTGCTCCCACTGTGGCCGATGACGTCGTGGTGGTCAGTACCAGCTCTGGTTCACTCGAAGCGTTTAACGTTGATACTGGCGCCAAGCTGTGGGTGTATGAAATGCAATTGCCGAATCTGACCCTGCGCGGTACAGGTTCTGCAGCTTACGAAGCGGGTGGTTTCTTCATAGGTACCGCCGATGGCAAAGTGGCTGTTGTGATTAAAAACAATGGTCAAGCTGCGTGGGAACAGGCGATTTACAATCCAACTGGCGGTAACGAGTTTACGCGTATGGCCGACGTGGATATGACCCCCTTGATCCTTGGCGACAATTTATATGCGGTGAGCTACAACGGTAACTTAGTGTCGATGGAACTGCGCACGGGTCGAGTTGTGTGGACACGTAAGTATTCTAGCTTTAACGAGTTAGCATCAGCGGGCCTAAGCTTGTACTTAGTTGACGATCACAGCCGTATCTACTCAGTTGATAAACGTAACGGTTTGGAACTGTGGAGTAATTCTGAGTTAGCTAACCGCACTCTGACATCTCCGGCTGTGTATAAAGACTATTTAGTTGTGGGTGATTTCGAAGGTTATTTGCACTTCATCGATCGCAGTACAGGGACGATTGTGGGTCGTGTCCAAGTGGACAGCTCAGGATTATACAGCCAGCCGTTAGTGGTGGATGATAAAATCTATGTTCAAGGTCGCAGCGGAAAGTTGGCTGTTGTAACACTTCCATAGTTAAAAGTGTTATCCTTGCTGAGCCCCTGGAAGTGTGTTCCGGGGGCTTTTTATTGAAAAGTTTTTTAGAGGCAAAATCATGATCCCTGTAGTGGCCCTTGTTGGTCGGCCGAACGTCGGTAAATCCACCCTATTTAATCGTCTTACGCGCACGCGTGATGCGCTGGTTGCTGACTTTCCTGGCCTAACACGTGACCGTAAATATGGTCGAGCATTCTTATCCGGCTATGAGTTCATTGTGGTCGATACCGGCGGTATCGATGGCACTGAAGAAGGGATCGAGACGAAAATGGCTGAGCAATCCCTTGCTGCCATTGAAGAAGCCGATGTCGTTCTATTTATGACCGATGCGCGCGCGGGTTTAACCGCTGCGGATCTGTCGATTGCCCAGCACTTACGTAGCCGTGAAAAAACCACCTTTGTGGTTGCTAACAAAGTTGACGGTATTGATGCCGATTCAGCTTGTGCCGAGTTTTGGTCTTTAGGTCTTGGTGAAGTTTACCAAATGGCGGCGTCCCAAGGACGCGGCGTGACCAATATGATCGAATACGCGCTGACTCCTTATGCCGAAGCGATGGGCATTGTGCGTCAAGGTGAAGACGAAGTTACTGAAGAGCGTGAATATACCGAAGAAGAAGCCGAAGCTGAGCAAAAGCGTCTGCAAGATTTGCCTATCAAGCTGGCGATCATAGGTAAACCTAACGTCGGTAAGTCAACCCTGACTAACCGTATTCTAGGTGAAGAGCGTGTCGTGGTATTTGATGAACCAGGTACGACCCGTGACAGTATTTACATTCCAATGGAACGCGAAGGTCGCGAGTACGTGATTATCGATACTGCGGGTGTTCGTCGCCGCAGTAAAGTACATCAAGTCATTGAGAAATTTTCAGTGATCAAGACCTTGAAAGCGGTTGAAGATGCTAACGTGGTTTTGCTTATCATCGATGCCCGTGAAGGTATTGCCGAGCAAGATTTAGGTCTGTTAGGTTTCGCACTCAATGCGGGTCGCGCTTTGGTTATTGCCGTCAACAAGTGGGATGGTATCGACCAAGGCATTAAAGATCGCGTGAAGAGCGAGCTTGACCGTCGTCTTGGTTTTATCGACTTTGCCCGCATTCACTTTATTTCGGCGCTGCACGGTACTGGTGTTGGCCATTTATTTGAATCGATTGAAGAAGCTTACGACAGTGCTACACGCCGCGTCAGCACTTCTATGTTGACTCGTATTATGCAAATGTCGCAGGACGATCACCAGCCGCCATTAGTGAATGGTCGCCGTGTGAAGCTTAAATACGCTCACGCCGGTGGTTACAATCCGCCAATCGTGGTTATTCACGGTAACCAAGTGAGTAGACTGCCTGACTCGTACAAACGCTACATGATGAACTACTTCCGTCGTTCGTTGAAAGTGGTGGGTACGCCAATCCAGCTGCGTTTCCAAGAGGGTGATAACCCATTTGAAAACAAGACTGAGAAGTTAACTATGAGCCAAGAGCGCCGTCGCAAGCGCGCACAAAGCCATATCAAAGACAGAAAAACCAAATAGTGTTTTTTACCAGACACATTTGAAACAAAAGGAACCTTAGGGTTCCTTTTGTGTTTTAAGACTATTTCAGCGTCATGTAGATTTATTCGAGCGGTTTTATTTGAGTGACGGTTGATATCACTTGTCCATGGCGCAAGCGGGTCTGCAAACTATCACCTATGGCCAGTTTATCGGCAAAGTCGACCACTTGATTGTGGATGTCAGTGGTAATGCTGTAACCACGGCTTAAAGTGGCAAGCGGGCTGACGGTTTCGAGTTGATGGGCCGCGTACTTTATCCGTTGCTCACTTTGGCTGAGTTTGTCCTGCAATGCATCCTGTAAGCGGCTCGCAAGATAACTTAAGCGGTTACCCTCAATGGCGAGTTTATGCTTGGGAGATTGCTGTTCAAGGCGGCTTGCGAGCAACTGCTGACGGCGGCTGAGCAGATGCAAGCGATTCGACAGCGCGGACTCTAGTCGTAATTGCATCTCATCGAATCTTTGTTCGAACTGCTGCAAAGTCCGTTTAGGGTCTTGGCGTTGCAGTCTGTGCTCTAGCAAACTAAGTCGTCTTTCTTGTTTAAGCTGATAATGTTTCGCGCTTTGTTGCAGGCGCGATAAGGCTGTGGCGAGTTTTTGCGCCTTATTATCACTGTCTTGTGATAATAGCTCCGCGCCTGCAGAGGGTGTTGGGGCGCGGATATCAGCAACATAATCACTGATAGTCGTATCAACTTCGTGGCCGACGGCGCTGACAATGGGCAGGGCGCTGTTATAAATCGTATGGGCGAGGGCTTCGCTGTTGAAACACCACAAATCCTCAAGCGAACCGCCGCCACGGGTGAGCAGTAATACATCGACTTCTAAACGTTGGTTGGCGATATTGATTGCCTGACAAATACTCTGCGCTGCGGTTTCGCCCTGAACTTGAGTCGGATAGATAATGACTTCAATCGAAGGATCGCGCCTTGCCAATACATGTAATACATCACGGATCGCCGCACCCGTAGGTGACGTAATAACGCCAATGCGTTGAATATTTTTGGGTAGCAATCTTTTGGTGTCGGCGGCAAATAAGCCTTCGGCGGCGAGCTTCATCTTGAGTGCATCGAACTGCTGGGCGAGTAATCCATCTCCTGCGGGTAACATGGACTCAATTAATAATTGATAGTCGCCTCTGGGTTCATACACGCTGATCGCGCCTTTGACCAGCACTTGCTGACCATTGATGGGCTTAAAGCTGACCGTTTGGTTACGGCCTTTAAACATGGCGCAACGGATCTGCGAAGAGTGATCTTTTAAGGTGAGATACCAATGACCTGAGCTGGGGGAGGAAAAGTTGGATATTTCGCCATTAAGCCAAATTTTACCCAGTTGTCCCTCGAGAATTTGTCTGACTTCACCATTGAGCCGCGAGACAGTATAAATGTTGTTTTTGGTGCCTTGCATCGAATAACTCAATAAAATGGGGATATTTACTATTTTCCATTTACCAGTGGCGATATGCAAGGTATAATCCCGCCGCAATATTTCACCTCTAAATCCTACTCAACTGGGGAGATGTTGCATATGCTACGTTTAATTAAAGAAGCGCTTACTTTTGACGATGTGTTGCTTGTTCCTGCGCATTCGACTGTACTCCCAAATACCGCCATTCTAAAAACTCGCCTGACCAATACCATTGAATTGAATATCCCACTTGTGTCTGCCGCTATGGACACAGTTACCGAAGCTCGTCTTGCGATCGCGATGGCGCAGGAAGGCGGCTTAGGCTTTATTCATAAAAACATGAGCATTGAAAAACAAGCCGAAGAAGTTCGTAAAGTAAAAATTTACGAAGCGGGCGTGGTTCAACAACCTGTGACAGTGACCCCATCAACGACCTTAGCCGATCTGAAAGTGTTAACACTGAAGAATGGTTTTGCGGGTTATCCCGTGGTCAACGAAGCCAACGAGCTGGTCGGTATCATCACTGGTCGTGACGTACGTTTCGTGACAGATTGGAGCAAAACGGTAGAAGAAGTGATGACGCCTAAAGCGCGTTTAGTCACTGTTGCCGAAGGCACTAAATTAGATGAAGTGCAAAAATTGATGCACTCACATCGTATCGAAAAAGTTCTTGTGGTTGATGATAACTATAAGCTGAAAGGCCTCATCACAGTTAAAGACTTCGAAAAAGCCGAACGTAAACCGAATGCCTGTAAAGATGAGTTAGGCCGTTTACGTGTTGGTGCCGCCGTAGGTGCGGGCGCTGGTAATGAAGAGCGTGTTGACGCTCTGGTTAAAGCCGGTGTTGACGTTTTACTTATCGATTCTTCCCACGGTCATTCCGAAGGCGTTTTACAACGCATTCGTGAAACGCGCGCTAAACATCCTGATTTGCAAATTATCGGCGGTAACGTTGCCACGGCAGAAGGTGCATTAGCCTTAGTCGAAGCGGGTGTTAACGCAGTTAAAGTGGGTATTGGCCCTGGTTCTATCTGTACGACTCGTATCGTGACAGGCGTGGGCGTACCACAAATTACCGCGGTATCCGATGCCGCTGCAGCCATGAAGAGCCTAGGTATTCCTGTGATTGCCGACGGCGGCATTCGTTTCTCTGGCGATTTAGCCAAAGCATTAGCCGCGGGTGCATCTTGCATCATGGCGGGCTCAATGTTTGCGGGAACTGAGGAAGCACCAGGTGAAACTGAGTTATATCAAGGCCGTGCGTATAAATCCTACCGTGGTATGGGTTCATTAGGCGCTATGTCTCAAGGTTCATCTGACCGCTATTTCCAATCGGACAATGCTGCAGACAAGTTAGTCCCCGAAGGTGTAGAAGCGCGTGTGCCTTATAAAGGTAAGTTGAAGGAAATCATCCATCAACATATGGGCGGCCTACGTTCTTGTATGGGATTAACGGGCTGCGCCACCATTCTAGAGCTGAATGAAAAAGCCCAATTTGTGAAAGTGACTTCAGCGGGCATGGGCGAGTCCCATGTACACGATGTGACTATCACTAAAGAAGCGCCGAACTACCGTTCAGGTTCTTAATCGTTTGATAAGAAGGGCGGCGTAAGCCGCCTCTTTATAAAGCGTATGATCCAATACTTAAAGCTGGCAGTCGCTGCTTTGAGCAATGTTAAAACAATAGATGAGATAAAGGTTACCCATGAGCGATATTCATGAGCACAAGATACTGATCCTCGATTTTGGATCCCAGTACACTCAACTGATTGCCCGTCGTATCCGTGAAATCGGCGTTTACTGTGAATTATGGGCTTGGGATGTTACCGAAGCCCAAATCCGCGAATTTGCCCCGAACGGCATTATTCTTGCGGGCGGACCAGAAAGTGTCACGGCTGAAAACTCGCCGCGTGCGCCTGAATACGTCTTTACCGCAGGTGTGCCGGTACTGGGCATTTGTTACGGCATGCAGACTATGTCTGAGCAGTTGGGCGGTAAAGTGATCCAAGGTGTGGGCGAAGGTGAATTCGGCTACGCTCAAATTGAAATGCTGACAGATTCATTGCTATTCAAAGGCATTGAAGATGCGGTTAGCAGTGACGGCAAACCCTTACTCGACGTATGGATGAGCCACGGCGATAAAGTGTCGGCTATTCCTGAAGGGTTTGTGGCGGTCGCTAAAACGGACACTTGTCCATTTGCCGCTATGGCAAACGAAGAGAAGCAATTCTTCGGCGTACAGTTCCACCCAGAAGTGACCCACACTCGCCAAGGTATGCGCATGTTATCGCACTTTGCCTTAGACATTTGTGGCTGTGCGGCTAACTGGAAACCCTCCTCTATCATCGAAGATGCGATTGAGCGCTTGAAGAAGCAAATCGGTGATGATGAAGTGATTTTAGGATTATCGGGCGGTGTTGATTCTTCTGTTGTGGCTATGTTGCTGCACCGCGCTATCGGCAAAAAACTGACCTGCGTATTCGTTGATAACGGTTTATTACGTTTGAACGAAGCCGAGCAAGTGATGGAAATGTTTGGCGATCATTTCGGCCTGAATATTATTCACGTTGATGCGGAAAACCGTTTCCTCGATGCGATGAAAGGCGAAGCCGATCCAGAGGCTAAGCGTAAGATCATCGGCCGCGTATTCGTGGAAATTTTCGATGAAGAATCGAAAAAATGCGCTAATGCCAAATGGTTAGCGCAAGGCACGATTTATCCAGACGTGATTGAATCTGCCGGTAGTGCCACAGGCAAAGCACATGTGATTAAATCTCACCATAACGTTGGCGGTTTGCCAGCCGATATGGCGCTCGGTTTAGTCGAGCCTCTGCGTGAACTGTTCAAAGATGAAGTGCGTAAAATTGGTCTTGAGTTAGGCCTGCCATACAACATGCTTTATCGTCACCCGTTCCCAGGCCCCGGTCTTGGTGTGCGCGTATTAGGTGAAGTGAAAAAAGAATACTGTGACTTGCTGCGCCGCGCCGATGCAATCTTTATCGAAGAACTGCATAAAGCCGATCTGTACAATAAAGTCAGCCAAGCCTTTACCGTGTTCTTACCTGTACGCTCAGTTGGCGTGATGGGCGATGGCCGTAAATATGACTGGGTTGTGTCACTGCGCGCAGTTGAAACAATCGATTTTATGACAGCCCATTGGGCACATCTGCCCTATGATTTCTTAGGTCGCGTATCAAACCGCATCATTAACGAAGTCGATGGCATTTCTCGCGTAGTTTACGATATCTCTGGCAAGCCGCCAGCGACTATCGAATGGGAATAAGTTAATTATTTGAATTAACGAATAAAAGGCGCCGAGTGCGCCTTTTTTGTTGTTTGATGGATTAACTTAGGTTGAATGGCTCAGCCGTGAAATATCTGTGCTTGACTGATATAATCCGGCTTTATTTTTTGCTAAAAGAGATAAGGTGTAAGTGGTGCAAACGCAACAAGACGAACAATCTCAGCAAGATGAACATTGGATGCAAGTCGCGATGCTGATGGCCGAGAAAGCTGAAGCCGAGGGCGAAGTGCCTGTGGGTGCGGTATTGGTCAAAGACGGTCAGCAGATTGCGACGGGTTACAATTTATCCATTAGCCAACACGATCCTAGCGCCCATGCGGAAATTTTATGTTTGCGGGAAGCAGGGCGTTTGGTCGAAAACTATCGTCTTTTAGATGCGACTTTATATGTTACCCTTGAGCCTTGCGCTATGTGTGCGGGCGCTATGGTGCATAGCAGAATTGCTCGTGTGGTATTTGGTGCTCGGGATGAGAAAACGGGTGCAGCGGGTACTGTGCTGAATTTGCTGCAACATCCGGCGTTTAATCACCAAGTTGAAGTGACATCGGGTGTGCTGGCCGATGCTTGTAGCGCGCAATTGAGTCGTTTTTTTAAACGTCGCAGGGAAGAGAAAAAAGCCCTGAAACAGGCTCAAAAGGCGCAGCAAGCTATTGGGTAAGTGACGATTAACGTGACAGGATTAATCCTGAGACTGAATAAAAGTAAAGAAGAGTTTTTGACGATTTAAAATACGGCGATGACGAATTTTTAGCAATGTACGACGACGCGCAACGGTATTGTTGATGGTTTTTCTTCTCATATTGACCCCATTAATTGTTATTATCGATGCCCTACAGAGATTTATCTTAGGTCATAACCCAAGACAGTAGCAGTTGCACAGGAGTGCAGCAATAGCACTGGTCAGATAAGCTGAACTAAGCGATGTTTTTCATCGCAAATTTGAGTTAGGTTGATAAACCTTAATTCAGCTTGCCTGTTGCTTAGTATCTGACCTTGTTGAAGACATCTACGTACATCTTGAGTTTTTATGTTGGTGTTCTTGTTACGTAAAACTCTGTACTTGATATATAAGAAGTGAGTTGTTGGATTGTCGTTTGGCCCATGCACCTGAGCGCTAACGAGTTAAGCTATTTAGGTTGATCAGGGCTTAACGTTCCCGCTGGAAGTACGGGTTCTTCCACAGTAAGGTCGCTCGAGTCATCATCGGGGTCAGGTTGTTTCGACTGATTATCCACCCAGACTAACGTGTCATAGTAGCGACGGATGCTGTCGACGTAATGAACGGCTTCACTGCCTCGGGCGTAACCATAACGTGTTTTTTGATAATATTTACGCTTTTGCAGTAGCGGTAGTACCTTTTTTAAATCTCGCCAAGCATTGGGATTTAACTCCATCGATTCCGCAAGCTTACGTGCATCTTCAATATGGGCATATCCTATGTTGTAAGAGGCCAGCGCAAACCACATGCGTTGACTCTCGGGGATCGATTCTGGCAGGCGATTGATCATATCGTTTAAATACGCCGCGCCGCCGCGAATACTTTCTTCGGCATCGAGTCGGTTGGTGATCCCAATCTCTTTGGCGGTTGGCTGAGTCAACATCATCATGCCACGCACTCCTGTGGCCGAGCGGGCATTAGGATTCCAATGTGACTCTTGATAGCTGGTTGCTGCCAGTTTACGCCAATCTAAATTGCCTGCATGGGTTTCAAATAATTGTCGATAACGCGGCAATACTGTCTCAATGGCACGGATAAATGCGCGAGTATCAATATAATCGAAGCGTTTTACATGACCAAAGTATTTCTCGTTGAGATGATCAAGCGTACCGGCAAGCTTCTCTTGGTGCCAAAAGGCCAGCAATTTACTCATAAGTTCATCACTGTGAGTGGGAGGTAACAGCCAGATCACATCGAGTTTTTCTTCTAGCACAGGACCTGAGCGCAAGTCGGGCAAGTAGCGACGGTTGATCTGTACGCTGCTGGAGTCGGCGATAGTGTAGTCAATTTCTTTGTTGGCAATCATAGCCAACAACTCTTCACTGTCTTTGTCGGTAATTTGATCCCACACCAGCGTTGGATAATGCTTTTGTAACTGGGTCAAGGTCTCGACGAAGGAAGAGTCGGCGATAACGGTGATCTTGCCTTTTAAGTCGCTGATGTCTTTTGGAGTTGGCATGCCTTCGCGATACACCAACACTTGATTCACTCGGTATAGCGGTGGACCTAAGCGGAACTGTTCTCGCCTTGTGGGCGTTTCTGTCATGCCTGCAGCAATAATATCGATTTCATTCTTTTTGAGGGCTTCGTACAGCTCGATACGGTTTGTGTAGGGCACCATTTTTAAGGGCACATTTAAGTATTCGGCAAACAATACCGCCATATCGTAATCGAAACCGCTATCACCTTGGCCCGAGGTCATATAAATCTGTGGGCCGTAAAGTGTACCGACTCTTAGCTCAGTTAATTTTTTCGGCACGAATTCTGTTTCGTCCACGGTTACCTGCTGACAGGCAGTCAGTAGGAAACCTAAGATAAGAGCGAACAGAAATCGAGTCATTAAATGTACTTATAGTAAATAAAATCAATATTATAGATAGCGAGTTAACAGTGGGGCATTAGTGGTGAACTGGCTGACATTGGTGGGATTATATCCGTTTGTCTGCGATTTCGAAAAAAAATCATTCTGGGGGAAAGTACAGCCGACACAATACTGGGCTTTTTATATCACAGGAAACACTGTTTTGCGTAAGGTCGCAGGTGATTTGTGACAGACATTTCCTTATAATAGCGCCACCTCTGACCCCTGCAATAATAAATAATAAGGTGAATAGACGTGATGGAGATCATCCGCGGAGCCCCTGCACTCTCGACGTTTAGGGTGCAAAAGCTGATGGAGGCCTGCGAAAACGCGGCGCTTCCGGTACGACAAATCTATGCTGAGTATGTCCATTTAGCGGATTTGAGCGAGTTGCTCGACACAAATGAACGCCAGCAACTTGAAAAAATTCTCACCTATGGACCTGCGATAGAAGCTCATATCCCCCAAGGTTCACTCCTGTTTGTCACTCCTCGCCCCGGTACTATTTCTCCTTGGTCTTCAAAAGCCACTGACATCGCGCACAATTGTGGCCTTGGTAAAGTGAAGCGTTTGGAGCGAGGCGTTGCGTATTATGTCGAGTCAGATGCACTGACAGCGCCTCAGCAACAAGCCTTAAATGCGTTGCTGCACGATCGCATGGTTGAAATTATCCTTGATGATTTTACCAAAGCCGATGTGCTGTTCAAACGCACTGAGCCTGCGCCGTTTAAGAGCGTCAATATTCTTGCCGAAGGTCGCCGCGCACTTGAAGTGGCTAACACTGAATTGGGGCTTGCCTTAGCCGAAGATGAAATCGACTATTTAGTCGAGAACTTCGTCCGTTTAGGCCGTAATCCCCATGACATCGAATTGATGATGTTTGCTCAGGCGAACTCTGAGCATTGTCGTCATAAGATTTTTAATGCAGATTGGACCATTGACGGTGAAGTTCAGCCTAAGTCATTGTTCAAAATGATTAAGAACACCTTTGAAACCACGCCTGATCACGTGTTATCTGCCTACAAAGATAACGCCGCTGTGATGGAAGGTTCGGTTGCGGGTCGTTTCTTCCCCGATCCTGATGGGGTATACAACTACCACACTGAACCTATGCACATCCTGATGAAAGTGGAAACCCACAACCATCCAACCGCCATCAGCCCCTATCCTGGCGCCGCAACCGGTTCAGGTGGTGAAATCCGTGATGAAGGCGCGACGGGTCGTGGTTCTAAACCTAAAGCGGGTTTAACAGGCTTTAGTGTATCCAATTTAAAAATCCCGGGTTTTGTTCAACCATGGGAAGGTAACTATGGCAAGCCAGAACGTATCGTGAGCGCGCTGGACATCATGACCGAAGGCCCACTGGGCGGCGCGGCATTTAACAACGAGTTTGGTCGTCCGGCATTGGTCGGTTATTTCCGTACTTATGAGCAGGAAGTCAGCAGCCACAACGGCGTTGAAGTTCGCGGTTACCACAAGCCTATTATGCTAGCCGGTGGTTTAGGTAACATTCGTGAAGAACACGTACAAAAGGGCGAAATTACTGTTGGCGCTAAGCTGATTGTGCTGGGTGGGCCTGCGATGAACATAGGTCTGGGCGGCGGCGCCGCTTCGTCTATGGCATCGGGTCAATCGAGTGAAGACTTAGATTTTGCTTCTGTGCAACGTGAAAACCCAGAAATGGAACGTCGTTGTCAGGAAGTGATTGACCGCTGTTGGCAGCTTGGCGATAAAAACCCGATCCAATTTATCCACGATGTGGGCGCTGGCGGTTTGTCGAATGCTTTCCCTGAACTCGTGAATGACGGCGAGCGCGGCGGTTTGTTTAATCTGCGTAATGTGCCTTCGGATGAGCCTGGCATGAGTCCGCTGGAAATCTGGTGTAACGAATCACAAGAACGTTATGTGCTGTCAATTGCCCCTGAAAACCTCGCGCTATTTACTGCCATATGTGAGCGTGAGCGCGCACCGTTTGCGGTGGTGGGTGAAGCGACGGCGGAAAAACATTTAACGCTTAGCGACAGCCATTTCGACAATAATCCTATCGATTTACCGCTCGAAGTCTTATTAGGCAAAGCGCCTAAGATGAGCCGCGATGTGGTATCGGCCAAAGCCGTATTGCCAGCGCTCGAACAAAACAAGATTGATGTTAAAGAAGCGGTTAAACGCGTACTGAGCTTGCCTACAGTTGCGGATAAAACCTTCCTTATCACTATTGGCGATCGCACCGTCACGGGTTTAGTGAACCGTGACCAAATGGTGGGTCCATGGCAAGTGCCTGTGGCCGATTGCGCGGTGACTGCGGCAAGCTTTGATACCTACGCCGGTGAAGCTATGTCACTGGGTGAACGTACACCGCTAGCACTGCTTGATTTTGGCGCCTCTGCCCGTATGGCTGTGGCTGAGTCAATCATGAATATCGCCGGTGCCGATATCGGTTCATTTAAGCGTATCAAGCTTTCTGCCAACTGGATGTCTGCCGCGGGTCACCCTGGTGAAGATGCGGGTCTTTATGAAGCGGTGAAAGCCGTAGGTGAAGAACTGTGTCCAGAGCTGAGCCTGACCATTCCGGTCGGTAAAGACTCTATGTCGATGAAGACCGCATGGCAACAAGATGGCGCGGATAAAACCGTGACGTCGCCTATGTCATTGGTCATCACTGCCTTTGGTGTGGTGCAAGATATTCGCAATACAGTGACGCCAGAGCTACGCACAGATAAAGGCGAAACGTCTTTACTGTTAGTGGATTTAGGTGCGGGCAAAAATCGTTTAGGCGGTTCTTGTTTAGCCCAAGTGTTTGGTGAGCTGGGTGATATTGCGCCGGATCTTGACGATGCTGCACTGCTGCGTGGTTTCTTCGAAACGATGCAAAATCTAGTCGCTAAAAAATCGGTTATCGCTTACCACGACCGTAGCGACGGTGGTTTATTCACTACCTTAGTGGAAATGGCTTTTGCCGGTAATACAGGTTTAGACATAGATGTAGAGGACTTGCAGGGCACTGATTTAGAACGACTCTTTAATGAGGAGCTCGGCGCTGTGCTGCAAGTGAGCCGTGACAATGCTGCGAAAATTGCCGCTCAGTTCGCTATCGCTGGCGTGCCTTGCCATGTGATCGGAACTCTAGCCGACGATCAACGCATCACCATTAAAGATGGCGCGCGTGAAATCTTCAGTGATACCCGTGTAGCGCTGCGTACTGTGTGGTCAGAAACCACGTATCGTATGCAAGCTCTGCGTGATAACCCAGCGTGCGCGCTTGAAGAGTTCAAACTTAAGCAAGACGAAACCGATTTAGGCTTAACCGTTAACTTAAGTTTTGATCCAAGCACTGATGTTGCCGCACCTTATATCCTTAAGGGCGCTGCGCCTAAGATGGCGATTTTGCGTGAGCAGGGCGTTAACTCCCAAGTGGAAATGGCAGCTGCTTTTGACCGCGCTGGATTTGAAAGCCGCGACGTACACATGTCGGACATTTTATCTGGCCGTATCAGCCTAGAGGATTTCCAAGGCCTAGTGGCCTGTGGTGGCTTCTCCTACGGTGACGTATTAGGCGCAGGTGAAGGTTGGGCTAAGTCGATTCTGTTTAATGAGCGAGCTCGCGATGAGTTTTCTCGTTTCTTTGAACGTGACTCAAGCTTTGCCCTTGGCGTGTGTAATGGCTGTCAAATGCTGTCAAACCTGAAAGAAATTATCCCAGGTAGCGAGCACTGGCCACGTTTTGTGCGTAACCGCTCGGAGCGTTTCGAAGCGCGTTTCAGCTTAGTTGAAGTGCAACAGAGCCCGTCGTTATTCTTCCAAGGTATGGCAGGTTCACGTATGCCCATTGCTGTATCCCACGGTGAAGGTTTGGCTGAGTTTGCTAGCCCTGAAGCGCTGGCGATTGCCGAAGCGTCAGGCACGATTGCGCTGCGTTTTGTCAATGGTAAAGGTGATATCGCGACTCAGTATCCACAAAACCCGAACGGCTCGCCAAATGGCTTGACTGGGATTTGTACCACAGATGGCCGCGTAACCTTGATGATGCCGCACCCCGAACGTGTGTTCAGAACAGTGGCTAACTCTTGGCATCCAGATGCTTGGGGTGAAGATAGCCCTTGGATGCGTATGTTCCGTAATGCACGAGTGACCTTAGGTTAAGCGTTTAAAGTCAACGGCTTTTGCCTTTGTTGAGGGGTAAAAGCAGGTTAATGAAAGCGTAAAAAAGGAGCGATAATTTCGCTCCTTTTTTTATATATAAAATGCATTTTATGGAAGTGATTGTATTTCAAATTATTAACGCTTATTGCAAATAATCTAATGGACTAAAGTGGCAAAATAGCCACTTTAATCGGTAAATACCTATTAATAGGTATGTTGCGCATTTGATACGGGGCGTGGTGTTTTATGGGGTTCTGGAGTTGTTGGGGGATGCTAGGGTCTTAATATAGAAAAAGCCCCCAATCTCAGGGAGATGGGGGCCCGTTTTGCGCTAACAAAACTTCACATAAATGCAATCAATTTCACGAGTAATTCTGGGGATTATTTCAGCTCATTAGCTGTATAAAGTTCAACAAAAACACGCTTGTAGCTGTTAACCAGACGTTCAAATAATTTAGTCATATCGATATCTCCACACCAAAAGTTAGTACCTATGTGCGCGAAGTTGGTCTTGGCTGGGCTACGACACCAGTTCTACCAAATTGTCTCCTTAACACAGGACATATATTAAACAACTTAGGTTAGCTTCTCAAACGAGAAAAAATACAAATATTCATTATTAAAACTAATGTATTTTAGAGTGTGTTATTGTGATTTTTTATATTTATATGTATTTATATTTGATTTTAAAGGTTTTAAATTATGGTTCACTTAAATTTGTGACAATATTTTTTAGTTAATTTGTTGCAACATTATTTATTTATTGGTTTTTTGATGATTAGAGCTGATTTTTACTGCCTAGTTGGTAAAAGTATGACTTTATATTAATTAATAGCTGCTCACTACTCTTGTTTTCCTCGATTGTCAATCCTCTCTGGTGGGGAAGTGTGTGCCTCACCGCAAAACCGACCTAAACCCCTGAGTTTGATTGATTTGCATCAAAGCGGGGTGGTATAAAATAGCCACAAATGAAAATGAATAAATATCTTAACTATCTGATATTTATATCGATGAAATCATTTGATTGAGTGAGTGGTAGGGCGTCGGTCTCAGTTACTTGCGATAGTGTGACTCGCGTCTCAATATGCAACAGATATTGGTACTTTTTAGCCCTTGCTGCTTCGAACTAATGCAAAAGATTAAATTTAACGGTTTATACTGTTGTCGCAGATATAAACACAAAATGAAAACTCACTATCCTACAAAGGCACTTGCTGTGATTGACGCGGGTTTTGTCATAGCAATTGGACGCACCAAGTAAGGAGTCACCGATGATTGTTGAAGAGGTTGTTGAGCTATCGCGGTTGCAGTTTGCGCTGACAGCCATGTATCACTTCCTATTTGTTCCCTTGACTTTGGGGTTGGCATTTTTGCTGGCTATCATGGAATCACTGTATGTGATGACAGATAAACAAATTTATAAAGATATGACTAAGTTCTGGGGTAAGTTATTTGGTATTAACTTTGCCTTGGGGGTTACCACAGGTTTGGCAATGGAATTCCAGTTTGGTACTAACTGGTCTTACTATTCGCATTACGTAGGGGACATCTTTGGTGCGCCTCTGGCTATTGAAGGTTTAATGGCCTTCTTCCTTGAATCTACCTTCGTGGGTATGTTCTTCTTCGGTTGGGATCGTTTCACTAAGCGTCAGCATTTAGTCGTGACTTGGTTAGTGGCCTTTGGTTCTAACATGTCGGCATTGTGGATCCTAGTGGCAAACGGTTGGATGCAAAACCCTGTGGGTTCAGTGTTCAACTACGAAACCATGCGTATGGAAATGACCAGCTTCGCTGAAGTTGTGTTTAACCCTGTCGCGCAGGTTAAGTTTGTTCACACCGTCGCTTCTGGTTATGTGGCGGGTGCCATGTTTGTACTGGCGATCAGTGCTTATTACATCCTCAAGAAACGTGACTTACCTTTTGCTCGTCGCTCATTCGCGATTGCGGCAAGCTTTGGTATGGCGGCGATTCTGTCGGTTATCGTGTTAGGTGACGAATCTGGCTATAAAGTGGGTGAAGCACAGCGCGTTAAGTTAGCAGCGATTGAAGCTGAGTGGCATACAGAGCCTGCTCCAGCGGCCTTTACTGCTGTCGGTTTTCCGAATCAAGAAACCATGAAAACAGATTTTGCAGTCAAAATTCCTTATGCGATGGGTATAGTGGCAACACGCTCGTTGGATGAAGAAGTGACTGGTATTCATGACTTGATTGCTGAGCATGAAGTGCGTATCCGTAACGGTATGAAAGCCTATGCCATGCTAGTGAAACTGCGTGCGGGTGAAGAAACGCCTGAACTACGTGCTGCTTTTGAAGAAGCGAAAGTCGACTTAGGCTACGGTTTCTTACTAAAACGCTACACAGACAAAGTGGTTGATGCGACTGAAGAGCAAATTAAAGCAGCAGCTAAAGATTCTATCCCGAACGTAGCACCGATTTTCTGGAGCTTCCGTGTGATGGTAGGTCTAGGCTTTATCATGTTGTTCGTATTTGCTGCGGCATTCTGGCAAAGCACACGTCATCAAATTGCCGAGAAAAAATGGGTACTTAAAGCTGCACTTTATAGCTTGCCATTGCCTTGGATCGCGATTGAGTGTGGTTGGTTTGTGGCTGAGTATGGTCGTCAACCTTGGACGATTTCTGAGGTACTACCGACCTTTATGTCTGCGTCAAGCTTAACGACTGGCGACTTATGGTTCAGTATCCTTTCTATCACCTTGTTCTACACTGTACTGCTGGTGATTGAGATGTTCTTGATGTTTAAGTTTGCCCGCATTGGTCCGAGCAGTTTGAAAACTGGTCGTTATCATTTCGAGAACCTAGAAGCCTAAGCAGAGGATTTCATTATGTTTGATTATGAAATATTAAGAGTTATCTGGTGGGCTCTGATCGGCGTACTGTTCATCGGATTTGCGGTTACTGATGGTTTTGACATGGGTGTCGGTGCGTTACTGCCAATTATAGGCAAAGACGATACTGAACGCCGTATCATGGTTAACACTATTGCTCCCCATTGGGACGGCAACCAAGTGTGGTTAATCACAGCAGGCGGTGCGTTATTTGCCGCTTGGCCTATGGTGTATGCAGTGTCTTTCTCTGGCTTCTATGTCGCCATGATGTTAGTGCTGTTTGCCCTCTACATGCGTCCAGTCGGATTCGATTATCGTTCTAAAATCGAAAATCCAAAATGGCGTAAGTCGTGGGACTGGGCCTTGTTTGCCGGTGGTTTTGTACCTCCGCTAATCATAGGCGTGGCCTTTGGTAACTTGTTGCAAGGTGTGCCTTTTGAATTCGACGAGTTCCTACGTGCGACTTATCACGGTGGTCTGTTCGGCCTGTTGAATCCTTTCGGTTTGCTGGCAGGTCTTGTGAGCGTGAGCATGTTTATGATGCAAGGCGCTTCTTGGCTACAAATGAAGACTGACAGTGAGCTGCGTGTTCGTGCTGCGAAAGCCACGCAATTCTTCGCACTGTTAGTGGCTGTGTTGTTTGCTGCTGCGGGTGTGTGGTTAGCCAATGGTATTGATGGTTATGTAGTGACTTCAGTACTGGACCATAATGCGGTTTCTAACCCAGCCATGAAAACCGTCGCAATTGAAGCGGGTGCTTGGCTTGCCAACTATGACAAATACCCCATCACTATGCTGTTCCCCATCTTAGGTGTGGCATTGCCGCTGCTAGTGATTTTGGTTAGCCGCTTTAACCGTTCAGGTTTTGCGTTCCTATTCAGCTCACTCACTGTGGCTATGGTGATTTTGACTTGCGGTGCAGCAATGTTCCCATTCGTCATGCCATCATCACTTAACCCTAACGTCAGTTTGACTATGTGGGATGCAACAGCCAGTAAAATGACCTTAGGTGTTATGACTGCTGCTGCAGCGATTTTCGTACCTATAGTGTTGAGCTACACTGTCTGGACTTACTACAAGATGTTTGGTCGTATCGGCCGTAAGCATATTGAAGATAACAAAGCCTCACTCTATTAGGCATTAAGGAGCATCTGCTATGTGGTATTTTACGTGGATATTAGGGGTTTTGTTGGCCTGTTCTTTCGGGATTATCAATGCCCTGTGGCTTGAGAATACTGAGAACATGGACAGATCGGCAGAAGATGCCGAGTAGCGTCTAAACTCGATTTAAAAACCTCGCATCAGCGGGGTTTTTTATTGGGATTTTTTGATGGGCTGAGGTTATTTTAATTTGAGGCAGAGCTAGGCTATCGTATTAGGCCAAGCAGTTAACTTCGCTGCAGAGTGGTGATGTAACTGCAACGAATAGGTCTGATATTATTGTTTTTTGATTGTGCTCTCTGCAGATGCTTGCTCTGCATGGCTTAAGATATTTTCTCCATTACTCCTTTACGTCAGTATCCTAAATCAAAGTCCCAAATCCATTTCTTAAATGTGGCTCCTATCGTTTTGATGTAGTGCTGTTATAAAAAATGCCGCCCTGTTAGGGCGGCATTTAACGTTTGATAAAGCACTAACTCTGTATCTAAGTCCGTATTTGAGTTAGGCCTTAAACTGGCTTATTTGGCGTTTTAAGGCGGCGGCTAAGGAAGACAGTTCATTGGCAGAATGCACTGTTTCAGTGGCACGGTGCTCGCCTTCGTTAGCGAGTTCGCTGATCTGATGCAAATTGTGGGTTATCTCTTGTGCAACACTGCTTTGCTGCTCAGTAGCCGAGGCAATATTGCGTGAGCTAATCGCGAGTTCGCCAATCCTACGGGTGATTTCCTTCAGTTGTTCACCCGTTGCTTCACCCTGTGCTGCAGATTCCATTCCTAATTGATGACTTTGGCTCATTTGTTCTGCGGTGCTTTTCACTTGAGTTTGCAGCTTTTCAATCGTTTGGCCAATTTCTACAATGGATGACTGGGTCCGCTGGGCGAGAGTTCTCACCTCATCGGCAACGACAGCAAAGCCTCGACCTTGATCGCCTGCGCGCGCCGCTTCAATCGCTGCATTTAATGCGAGTAAATTAGTTTGCTCTGCAATGCTGTTAATGACTTCGGTCACTTTGCTGATCGCTTCACTTTCATGGCTGACTTTTTCAACCGATTGATGACTATTACTGAGTTGCTGACTGAGTTTGAGTAAATCCTGCACCACTTTCGTCTGTTGGTTTTGACCTTCTTTGGCTGCGGCATCCACTTGCTGGCTTTGAACTGCGCCATCTTGGGCATGATTAGCTACATCACGGATCGAGGTCGACATTTCTTCGATGGCAGTTGCGATTTGATCCGTTTGTAGCATTAGAGCTTGAGCTTCTTCACCATTTTGCTTCGCGATACTCTGTGCCTTGGAGGCCTGTTGCTCTAGACTCATGACTGAATCCTGCAATGCAATAATCAATTGCCTGAGCTCTGAGGACATAGTTGATACGCTGGTCGTAATTCGATCCACTTCGTTTTGACTCTGTGGCTCTGATGGCGCTAAGTGATGGCTAAAATCGCCACTGCCTAAATTTTCCATATGCACTTGGAGGGCATGCAAAGGTTTGAGTGCGCGAATTAAGACAACTGATAATAGCGCTGTGATCAGCGCGATCCCTGTGATAGCAACGATGGCGTTGATGGTGAGCAATTGCATACTTTCTTCATTAAGCTCGCTTGCCTTGACTTGACCCACTAGCACCCAATTCCAGCCTGTTACGGTTTGGCTATAGGCAAACATGGGCTCATTTTTACTATTGTTGTAATGGGATTCCGCATCATCTTGGGTGACATACGCAACACTTAAGCCATCAAGCATACTTTCGGTGATGATGTCACCTGCGTTGAACTTAGGATGGGCGACTAACACATTGTCCGCTTTGCGTACTAATAGAAAATGGCCACTTTCTTCTAAGGTGATTCTGTTAACTGCTTCTTGTAATTGTTTTAAGGAACTGGTGATGTCGAAGCCAATATATAAGATACCAATGACTTTGCCCTGTGTGTCTTTCACTGGACGATAGACTGTCATGTAGTCTTTGCCGAAAAGTTTGGCATAACCTTCGTATTCATTACCGCTGATCAGCACTTGATAGCCTGGATGTGTTTTGCCAAGGGAAGTACCTAGTGCACGGCTGCCATCGGCTTTTTTGAGCGAAGTCGAAACTCGCATAAAGTCATCGCCATCACGCACAAATACTGTAGCGGTACCGCCAGTTAGATTAGCAAAACGATCGACTTTACTTTTTGATGAGTTCACTTGTTCTTGTTCGTGCATTAGGGCTGGAGAGCCAACTCCCATCACATTGACAGTTTTATTTTGCAGACTAAATTGTCCAGGATACATTTCCTTAAAAACATCGGCGTTGCGTCTCGCAAGCTGCAGAAGACTATCGTACTGCAGCTCTAACATGTCTGAAACTGCACGCATTTCAGATTTCATGGCACTGATACCTTTATCTTCTAATACATTTGAAGCGGCTTTATAGGAGACGGTACTCAATACGCCAAAGATGAGAAGAGTAAGAATAAACGCGAGGGCGCCAATTTGTTTTGCAATAGGCCAATTTTTATAATTCATCGTAAGATCCTATAGGTAACGGTTACATTAATGTAGCCTAAGTTTTACTCTGTAGTCTTGATGTGGGTCTAAAACTTCTGCAATTTTAAACTCATTTCGTTGATATTTTTGCAGTTTTAGACTTGGACTCATCGGCTTATTTTGCAGAAATGTTAGCAGATAACATGCCCAAGTACTGGCTGTATTATGAGGGTATAGACTAAGCTGCTTAAGGTGAATGGAGTTCATAGTGTTAGAACCACATTATAGGAGAAGTGTATATGCTAGGTGAGAATCATGCGTTGGTTTATGAGTTTCCTGATTTTGTCGATCAAATTAAGCATTTAAAAGTCAATAATACTGCCTTCGCGACCATGGCTAGTCGTTACCATGAGCTCGATAATAAAATTAGGGCGCTGGAGTTAACAAAAGTGCCCACCGCCGATGAGCACTTTTTAGCATTAAAATTAGAGCGATTAAACCTTAAAGATAAACTGTACCAATATCTAGTTCATGATGCGATTTGAGCTTGAATCGCGGATGGGTTGTTCGCCGTACGGGTTTTCATCAGCAGCAAATACATGGTTGGAACCCATACCAGAGAAAGTAAAGTCGTCAGCAGGGTGCCGCCCGCGATAGCAATGGCAAAGGGAGGCCAAAACCCGCCGCCAGCAATGATGAGCGGAATAAAACCGCCCACGGTGGTAATAGTCGTTGAGCTGATATGACGACCACAGCTGCTGACGGTAGACACTATGGTTTCCATATCGCCGAGCCGAGCGCTTGGCATATCTTCTAGTTCGGCCAAGATCACAATCGCAGCGTTAATGGCAAGTCCCATTAATCCAAGTAGTCCTATGATGACAGGGAATCCAAAGGGATAACCAAATACAAACACGGCTAATAGGCCAAGTCCTGCCGATTGTATCGCGCTCAATAGAATAATCGCCGTAAGCCTAAAGGAGTTGAACGATAACACCACAGTGGCTAATAACAAGGTGACGACCAACATCATATTGGACAGTAAATTACCGACTGCTTCGTTACGCTTAGCACTTTCACCGCCGATTTCAATGCGATAACCCGATGGCAACGGTAATTGAGCCACTTTATCTTTGACATCATTAAGCACTTGGGCTGGTAATACCCCACTGACGATGTAGGCTTCTATGGTATTAACCCTTTGGCCGTTGCGCCTTGGAATGGCGCCGCGGCTCACTTGCACTTCGTTGTGGGCGAGGGCGGATAATGCAACAGACTCACCCGAAGGTGTCATTAATTGAATTTCAGAAAGGCGGCTCACCTGCTCGCGACTGTCATCATCAAGGCGAACTCGTACGGGTAAGGATTCTGTTTGCTCAAGCACGCTGCCACCGATAACGCCTGTGGTTGACATTTGGATCTGCTTGGCAATGTCCGTCAGGCTTAACCCACTCATTAGACTGGCATCTTCATTTACCTGTAGCCACAGCTTAGGTGCACCAGCACTTAAGGTTGCACGTGTGTGAAGTACGTCCGGCGTTTGCGCGAGAATATTACGAACGTCGTCGCCCAATGATCGCAAAGTATCTAGATTCGGGCCGAAGATCATTAACTCCACTGGCGCATTAAAGGGCGGGCCTTGCTCGAGTTTTCGTACTAGTACTTGCGCTCCGGGAAAAGCGCTATCAAATTGCTGTTGTAATTCGGGGATTAACTCATTAGCACGCTCAAAGTCAGTCACCTTTACCATGGCCTGTGCATAGTTAGTCGCCCCTTGTTGGCGCTGCGTCAGGTTGTAATAAAATGAGGGCGTATTACCGCCGACCACCCAATCGACTTGAGTGATCCCTGTGACTGCGTGGAGTTTTTTATCCATCAACTGCACTTGGTTCAAGGTGTTTTCTAAACTCACATGGGGCGCAAGATAGATTTCAATTTGGAACATGTCCCTGTCCGATGGCGGAAAGAACTGCTCCGTCATCTTACCCGAGGCTAAAAAACCTAATACTGGCGTAATGCCGATAAGCAGCGCGCTGACGATGGGGCGTTTAAGGGCAATTCTCAGGCTCGCTTGAAAATATTGGCTCACTAGCGGGAGGTTGATCCCGTGTTGGTACCAGACATCCTGTTTACCTTCATGACTAAAACGTCCCGCGAGCCCTGCAATTAACGTATGGGAAATCACGTAAGAGCCCAGCAGCGCAAACATCACTGACATGGCAATACCACCGACAAATTCCCCCGCAGCACCGGGCATGAGTACTATGGGCGCAAAAGCCAAAATAGTGGTGATAGTCGATCCCGCTAAGGGCAGCCAAAGGTGGTGTAAGGTTTCGCTCACTGCGGCTAAACGGCTCATTCTTTGCTGACGCCTTTGTGATATGGCATCGACAATCACTATCGCATTGTCCACCATGATCCCAAGGGCGACGACGAGTCCTGTCACCGACATTTGATGTATCGGCAGGCCGATATATTTCATGCAGGCCAAGGTAAACAGCGCTGTGAGCGGCAATGAAATCGCCACTATAATGGCGTTTCTTAAGCCTAGGGTGAGGAGTAATACCAGTAAGATGATGACAAATCCTTGCAGCAGGTTAACCACTAGCCCGCCAAGTCGTTCGCTGGTGTAACTGTTTTGCTCGAATAGCCACTGGATCTGGATGTTGGCGGGGACGTCGCGATTGAGTTCGTCAACGACGTTATTGACTTGTGCTTGCCAAAGATCAACACGGGTATTATCGATCATTCGCACTGCAACCATTACGCCTTGTTCACCATCGACTAACGCTATGCTATCCGCTGGGGTTTGAGCTTGGCGAGTCACAGTGGCTATGTCGCCGAGGCGAATAATTTGCCCTTGGCTATCAATTTTAAGCGGCACTTGGCGAATACGGGTTAAAGAATCAAGCTCGCCGGATACTTCAACTAAGGCTCGAAATTCACGGTTGTTGATTTCACCGGCAGCAATTTTACTGTCGGCGCCGCTGAGAATATGGGCGATAGACGCAGGAGAGAGCTGTAACTGGCTCATCTTGTTACCATCAAGCTGCACTAGCATTTCTTCGGTTGGGGCGCCGTAAAGTTTGACAAAATCCGTGCCCGATAACAGCCTGAGCCGACTCTGTAATTCTTTTGCGTAGCGGTTTAGCATGTCGACTTGTACGGGTGTATTACTATTCCACACTAAACTTAAGATGGCGGTGTAGGCATAACCAATTTGATCATCGAGTGTGGGAGATTGTATGCCCTCAGGTAAATTAATTTTCGCATCGGCCAATAAATCCCGTGCTCGAGACCATACGGGAGCCGTTTCTTTAACTGTGTCTTTCAATTCTAACTGTATAACTGAAATCCCTGGTCGAGAGGTTGATTGGATCAACTTAATTTCTTCCAAACGTCTGAGCTGGTTTTCAATGACTTCAGTCACTAAGGCTTCGACCCGCTCGGCTGAGGCGCCAGGATAAGGGGTGATCACAGAGGCGAAACGGTTAGTTATGTGGGGATCTTCAGTACGCGGTAGGCTCGATATTGCACCAAAGCCTGCGACAAGTAATAGTGCAATAACGAGGCTGACTAAGCGGCCGTTTTCAACAAAGGCTTTAATCATAATTACCTCGTGGCTGCAGCAATGGGAGATACAGTTTGGCCTACGACCAGCTTATGCAGCCCTTGGCTGACATAGATTTCATTAGGCTGAATCGCGCCTTGAATGTAGGCCATGTCTTGGGTGGTGTAGAGGATTTCCACATCGCGGCGCTCTATGATGGATTGCTGTTCATCGTTTGCGATGACATAGAGATTCCATAATCCGCGAATACCATCCGTCAGTGCGGAAATAGGTACCCAATAGCCCGGTTGCGGGATTTGCTGTTGTTGATGCAGATACGCAATTTCACCGTTAATCACACGGGCATCTTGGGGTAGGCTTATTCTCAGTTGCAGGGTACGACTGATGGGATTGACTTCTGCGCTAATACCGGCAATTTCAGCAGTAAAGGTTTGATCTTGCACGCTGACTTGCACTTGCTGTTTGGTGTGAAATTGTTCTGCTAGCGCAACAGGAACACCAATATAAGCTTCAGGATTGATGTTACCCACTAAGGTGAAGATAGGACTGCCCGCGGCAATCACTTCGCCAAGATTATGTAGCCTTTGGCTTATGGTGCCGTCAAAGGGCGCCACTAAGATGGATTTATCGAGCTTAAGTTGATTGGCATGCTGTGAGGCAAATAGGCGGTTTTTCGCTGCGGCTAAGCTATTTAATTGTGAGCGGTTTTCATCTAATAGCTGCTCAGAGACATAGCCCGATTTTTTCAATTCTTGATTACGTTTTAGAGTGCTGGTGGCCAGATCAACATCGGCTTGGGTTTGTGCCAGACTTGCTTGGATCTCTTGACGCTCGGCTTCGAGTAGCCGGGTATCGAGAACGGCAAGTATTTGTCCTTGCTTAACTTTACTCCCAGAATCGACCTGTAAATTGTTTAACTTCCCCGCTAGTTCAAAGCCTACACCTGTGGTATTACCTGCACGGATGGTGCCAGTGAAGGTCTGAAAGTGTTCATAACTTGGGGTCTGGATCAACGCTTGGCTTGTGACTGTGGGTTGCGTGGCTGTCGTAGCGTGTTCGGTGACTTCCTTTTGACAGGCGGATAATGTGGCTAAAGCAAACACGCAGACGCTAAGAGTACGCCAAGAAAGTCGGGCAGTTCGATCCATTTTAAAGGCTTCCGCTGTAAGTTAAACGTTAATACTATGTAACTAGACTTGCTAGTCTAGTTGCACAAAACTAGACTGTCTAGTCTATTTTGTGCTTAACTAATGCCAATTAATTATGTCTATCTATTTGAGAGTTGATATGACGCATTCCTCTGAGACGCAATTACCTTTGAGCCGTAGTGAACAAAAACGTCAGCAAGTCCTTGTGGCTGCTATTGATTTGTTTTGTCGTCAAGGTTTCCCTCATACCAGTATGGATGAGGTTGCAAAGCTTGCGGGCGTGTCGAAACAAACCGTATATTCCCATTACGGTAGCAAAGATGAATTATTTGTTGCGGCAATTGAATCTAAGTGTGTTGGCCATAATCTTAATGATGATTTGTTAAGTGATCCCACTAAACCGGAATCGGCATTAACCCAATTTGCCTTGCAATTTGGGGAGATGATTGTCAGTCCTGAAGCTATTACTGTATTCAAAGCCTGTGTGGCGCAATCCGAAAGTCATCCTGAAGTGTCGCGATTGTTCTTTGATGCAGGCCCTAAACACATAGTGGGCTTATTGGCGGATTATTTAGTCGCTGTAGAGGCGTTAGGGCAATATCGATTTGGTAATGCTCATCATAGTGCAGTGCGTTTATGTTTAATGTTGTTTGGTGAGTTAAAACTTAAATTAGAATTGGGATTAGTGGCCGATGAACTTTTTGACGACAGGAATCATTATATATTGGGTTGTGCTGACATGTTCTTGAGGGCGTATCGGGTAGAGTGAAGGCTTGTTTGTTTTAGAGGTATTAGTTTGTATTTTCATTTTGAAAGTGTGAACCTTTTTATTCAATAGCGCGTATTATGCACAAAAATTTATTCATTATTTTAAATGCAAGGAGCTAGCGTGGCTAATCGAGAACTCGCACCATTAAGCGTAAAACAGCGGTTGCTGAAAGGCAGTTTGTTATTGTTACCGTTAATGAGCTGTGCCGCTATTGCAGCGGATAAACCTTCGCAGGAATACAAACCTTTTAGATTAAGTGTCACGCAGATCAGCACCCAAAGCGCCGAGGTAGCTAATGGCAATACTGAGCTACAAAGGGACAGCTTATTACTGAATGCTGGGATGAATGTATCGCTGGATAAGCAATGGTCGCTAGGCTTTCGTGTGGGCTATGACAGACTTGATTATGACTGGCGTAACATCACGCTTACTGGCGCAAACAATGTCGCACCGCTGTTTGGCACCGACGGACAGAATTGGGATCATATTAATCGTTACCGTGCCGGAGTGTCGTTAAATTATCGCATGGATAAACATTGGGCCTTCTTTTTAGCGCCGCAGATCCAATATGCCTACGCCGATACTGCATCGGCTAGCCAAGCTCAGAGTTACGGTATTGTGGCATCGGCCATGTATGCATTTGATTCGGGAAACATGATTGGCTTTGGCGTCGCGTATCTTAATGATATCGATGAAGTTCGCACAGTGCCTTATCTTGCCATGCGTTGGCAGATAGATGAACATTGGACACTAGCTAATCCATTCCAAGCTGGTTTTAGTGGTCCAGCAGGACTAGAGCTTAGTTATCAATTCAATCCTGATTGGAATATTGGTTTGGGTAGTTCACGTCGTACTGAGCGATTCCTTATTGAGGATGATGATATTGCTGTAGAAACGAACGAATGGGTGAGTTATCTGCGTGGCGGTTGGCGAGCAACGCCTGCTTTAACCGTAAATCTCTATGCTGGTTATTACTTTGATGGTGAGTTAGAAGTGACAAATCAAGCCGCGCTTGAAATGGATAACCAAGGCGCAGCGGCCTTGGATATCGAATTCAAATTCTAACGTTAATGTCAGTTATTTGCCCAGCATGGCCTCTTTGAGGCTTTTCTGGGCTGGCTTATCACCTAGCCAAATTTTTAACAGTGCTTGACGGAACATTTCACCTTCGATGGTGGCTTGTTCCTGACCATTTTTATAGGCCGTCACGCCGCGGGCTTTATTGGCGACTAAGGTAAATTGGTCACCTTCTTTAATTTCTTCCTTAAACAGCGCCATAAAGGTATCTATCTGCGGTTGAATATCGGCGGTGTTTTCTGCTGTCGCTTGTTCAAAACCTTCAGTGATCGCATCGCGCATTTTTTCTGAGGTGATCATGCCAGAGGTAATGTTAAGGCGTATCGCTGCAACTGGTGCATCAATAACCGCTGCTGTGCTACTCAATGCTGCTGGCAAATACAAACTACCTACATATAAATCCATAAAGAACTTACTGCGAACGCCCGCGCCATTGAGCTGTAATGTTTGGCTATCTAATGTCACTGTCTCGGCGACTTGCACTCCTGAGACTTCTTTGGCCATTAATGTGTGGGGTAATAACAGCGCGCTTGCTAGGGTAAGAGTGGAGAGTAACTTCATAATACACCTCATTTTTCTATTTTAATTATTGGGTTTTAAGCAGATTTTTATGAGTATTTACAGCAAAAAGTTGACCCCAACTTCTCAAATACTCGGCACCGAAAACGGATGTTAATCTAAAGAAGAGAGGAGTGATAGGCTAAGTGTGCTTACGCATCATTCAAACATGGTTAAATATGGCATACTCATCATTAAATATGAGCATGCCAACAAGATGACTCATCGCGCTAAATTATCGGCGTAAAAGTGTTGGCGTAAAGCTATCGATGGGAAATCATCAGCGTTAAGCACCCTGTATAAATTATCCGCGAGTGCCTAGCTTGTACTGACCACTCTGTTCGAACATCACCGCTTGTTTCTGTTTTGGCGAGATCAAAATGGGACCGTCGTCAAAGAAAAGAAAACACTTCCAATTGCGGACGAACACATCCCAACGAGTTTCAATAATCTGATATTTTTCATAGCAAAAATACACCAGCGTCTCATCGGGCCATTGTATAAACTCAGCTAACATGGTGGGTAAACTGCTATCTTCACTATCCCAAGCGCTCTGCCAATGATCTGTTTCCACCCAAGCATCAGCCTTCGCCGCCCAATCTCCCTTAGTAAATTGCTCCGCACGACTACTCTTGTTGCTGATCCATTGGTTCCAGATTTCCATCGCACTTTTATCTGTTAACGGCAGGATATGCGCCTTGTCCTCGTCGGTGACAGGCAAGTCTTTGTGGTTGAAAATCCACTTACGGCGGTAAGTTTCTAAAGGTATATAGGTATGAGCCAAACAAAATCTCCTAGGATATGCAGATGAGCAATGCTGAAACGAGGCTAATTATACGGTCTAGCGAGGTAATAGTGAAATCACCGAACACGAATATGCGAGTTCGGTGATTTTGAGCCTGTTATTGTGAGACGTTCATTAGTCTTGTGAGTTCAGATAAGTAATCACGTGCCACTTGATTATCGGGATCGGCATTAATTGCATTAGAAAATGCAGTGTGCGAAGCTTCTACTTGATTGATTTCAAACATGAATAATCCAAGTTTTATCCATGTTTGTGTATCCGATGGATACTTCTCTAAGTAATCTAGGTAGACATTAACTGAGTCTTGAATCTTGCCTTGGAGTTTTAAAATATGCGCATACTGAGGCATGTACTCATCACTATAAGCCAAAATTTTGACTAGAGTTGCTGTTGCAAGCTCAAGGTTACTTAGTTTGAGCGCCAGTAAAATAATATGCTTTAACTCCATCTCAGTACAAAGTTCTTCAGGCAGAGCAAGTAAAGTATCTAATGCCTGTTGCGGCTGCTGTTCAAGGCTGAGTTGGAATGATAAGGCGAGGTGATATAATCTTTTTGTTTCGTTATCTTTTTCAATGAATGGAAGCAAGTTACTCACAGTTATGGCTAAACCATAACTGTTTTTGGACTGATTTAGTCGTATTATTTTTGTGTAAACATGCTCTATAGCGTCACCTGAGTTCAATTTATCGACGTAGGCTTGTCTGACTTGGGTAAGATTATTGCTATATAACAGATTAAGTTTTGATAATATATTTTCTTCATCAGCATTAAAAATATGAGACTCGTGCATTTTTTTCCATATAAAAGCTCTACCCGGTTGATTCTCCTCTTCCCATTTTATAGCTAATTCTATCAGAGGGGTATTACTGATCTCGTTTAATCTAAATTGGAGTTTTTGACATGCATTTTCAACCAATCTTAGAATAATCGAGCAAATTGATGAGAAAGCATTATAGTATCTAATTGACATAGTGTTTATATGATGCTGAGTCCAGCTTTCAGTATCTCTAGTTGTCAAGAACTTTGAAAACTCAAAATAGCCGTATACTTTTATTATTTTTGATAAGTCACCGTATTTATTATTTAGTTCCTCTTCTATCATGTTTATTTTATTAAGAGTCAATGCGGAAGATTTAGAGTTTAAATTTAAGGTTTGAGAAAGTCTTTGTGCTTTTTTAATTATTTTCAATGCTTTTGATAGTTCAGTTTTTTTTGTTAAACAATCGGCTAGTACATTAAGTAAATCATTTTTTTTATTTTCAATAAATATGTCTGTACAGTTTATTTCTTTAGATTCATATTTAGCAAGGTTAATTTCATTTGTATTTTTGTAAGATATGCCTTGTATTTTTGCCGCACTGTTGGATAAATTAATTATTTCAACATCAAGATAGACTCTTGCTTCATGTTCAAGAGACTCCATGGCATGTTTGAGTTGTAATAATGTTTCCGCTTGATAGCCATCATAGGTTTCTACCCATATTGTATTATGTCCTAAACTAGGGCCAAGACTCGCCTCTATTGTACCATTTGCATGACTGTAACCAGATTTTGAGTAACAAAAATCAACACCACTTAGTAATATTCTAGAAAATCCCATTTCAATGGCTAAACGCACAGAACTATTCGTTACTGTTGGTCCAACTGTAGGAATATTATCATTATCAATTTTATTGCTCCAAGGGAGCCTTTGGCCCATGTAAAGAGACTTTCCTTGCCATTGAGATAAAATTTTTGGACTAATATGATATGAGTTAACAAGAAGTGTTTTATCATGTAAATCAAACATACCACGACTTACATCAAAGCTTACTTCTTGTGGGTCTACGCTTACGATAATGTCTGGAACTATCCCTGAATTAGCTAGTTTTCCTGCAATACGTGAAACTGAAATTATGTATAATTTATTTTGGTTATCTTTAATCCAGTCAATGTTTTCATCTAATGAAGGCCCACCTGCAATAATTATGCAGGTTTGTTCTTTAAATGTATTTCGCAGCAACTTAGATTGAGTGTGATTGTCTGCAATATTATCTAGTTGTGCATGGAAAAATATTTTTTGAGTAAAGTTCACTCGGTTATCAAAGTACTCACTTTGTAATCTTAACTCTAAAATGTTAAATAGAACATTGTAATCTTCGATGTGCCGAGCGGCAACGGCAAGAGAGGCATAAAGATAACATTCATCTTTAGCTATGAATAGCTTAATATCATCTTTGCTAAATAGCTCATCTAAGCCAGATTCATCGATAATAATTATTTTATTCTTAAGTTCTGTAGGAATGTCAATAACCAAAAGTGGAGTGATTGATGAGAGTTCTATAAAGACAAATTTACTACCGTCAGGGATGTTGTTTTCAAGTATGAAATTTGTTAATAACCCAGAGTCCATACCAATGATAATGTTCAGTCTATCTTTCTTACTGAATGAATTTTTAAATTTTTTACTATAGATTGTTTTTGAGTCAGCTTTCTCAAAAGTATGGCGATTTACACTGGGCAAGTAGTACTCGTTGAAGCGACTTATTGCAAAGTTATTCAATATGTAGGTATGTAGTTGCATGTTTTCCTCTTTCTTACGAACAACTTAAAAGTGTGCTTTCAGAGTAATAACTATAGTGTCACTTCCCTGAGGTTCATTGCAAGAACGACACAGCGGTGCAAATTTCGCTCCAACAATATTTTGACACAATGAAGCTGGCTTTTTTGTTGCATAAATGTAATATTTAAAGTCGTCTACAGTAATGGATAGATAAAATCTTCATATTTTATCTATACTTGTCTATAATCACATATCTTAAGTCGTATGATGTTCTTGTGTCATCACCATAAGTTTTTTTTGGCGCAAATTATGCTTAGAGATGCAGTATTGACAAATTTACTTATTGTTGTCTCATGTTGCTAATCGAAAATTTGGATAGTTTAGTGGGGAAAGTCTATGTTTGATGACAAAACGATTTTGATTACTGGTGGCACAGGGTCATTTGGGCAAAAATATACCAAAGCAATTCTTGAAAGGTACAGGCCTAAACGACTTATTATTTTCTCCCGCGATGAGCTTAAGCAATACGAGATGCAACAGATATATAATGCGCCATGCATGCGATATTTTATAGGTGATGTGCGCGATAGTGACAGATTAAAACAAGCATTTAAAGATGTTGATTATATTATTCATGCTGCTGCGTTAAAGCAAGTTCCTGCTGCTGAATACAATCCAATGGAATGTATTAAGACAAATATCCATGGCGCTGAAAATGTCATTCGAGCCGCTATCAGTAACAATGTAAAGAAAGTGATTGCTTTGTCGACGGATAAAGCGGCAAGCCCAATTAATCTCTATGGTGCGACTAAACTAGTTTCTGACAAATTATTTGTAGCGGCAAACAATGTTGTTGGTGACGGTCAAACGCGATTTTCAGCGGTTCGCTATGGTAATGTTGTCGGATCGCGTGGATCTGTCGTTCCTTACTTTAAACAGTTAATTGCCAATGGTGCTACATCTTTGCCTATTACCCACCCTGAGATGACCCGCTTTTGGATTACGTTGCAAGATGGAGTGGATTTTGTGCTTAAAAATTTTTCTCGTATGCAAGGTGGCGAAATTTTTGTGCCAAAAATCCCATCCATACGATTAATTGACCTTGCAACGGCCTATGGCGCTGAACTTAAACAGGAAATTGTGGGTATACGACCTGGTGAAAAAATGCATGAAGTGATGTGTCCTGGCGATGATTCACATCATACTATTGAGTTTGAGGATCATTTTGTCATAACCCCTAGTATTAAATTCTTCAATCGTGAAAATGATTACACATCTAATTTACTGGGTGAAAAGGGTAGATTAGTCGAACAAGGTTTTGAATATCATTCAGGTAATAATCCACACTTTTTAACTGTTGATGAAATCCTTGCTATGGATGCGACTGTATGATCCCTTATGGTAAACAAGATATTAATCAAGATGATATCGATGCCGTTGTTGCAGTGCTTAACTCTGACTATTTAACGCAGGGGCCAAATGTGCCTGAGTTTGAACAAGCTATCAGTAACTATGTCGCTGCAAATTATGCAGTTGCAGTTAATAGTGCGACATCTGCTTTACATATTGCATGTCTTGCACTTAATGTTGGTATCGGTGATATTGTTTGGACATCCCCCATCACTTTTGTTGCTTCGGCAAACTGTGCGCTTTATTGCGGTGCCAAGATCGATTTTGTTGATGTTAACTCTTCAACTGGCAATATGTGTGCTCAAGCATTAGAAGCCAAACTTATCGTAGCCAAATCAGCTAGCAAACTCCCGAAGGTTATTATACCTGTGCACATGGCTGGTCATAGCTGTGATATGCAAGCAATAGGACAACTTGCTAAACGATATGGTGTAAAGATAATTGAAGATGCATCCCATGGTATTGGTGGCTCATATCAATCGCAGAAAATAGGTTCATGTCAGTATAGTGATATAACTGTGTTTAGTTTCCATCCAGTTAAAATTATTACCACTGCAGAAGGCGGCGTCGCTACGACTAATGATACACAATTAGCTCAAGCAATGCAGAGTTATAGGAGTCATGGGATTACTAAATCTGCAGGAGTATTGGTACGACCCGATGAAGGGGATTGGTACTATGAACAACATCATTTAGGTTTTAATTACCGCATGACTGAACTCCAGGCGGCATTAGGTAATAGCCAAATTAAGCGACTGGATGAGTTTGTAGAAAAAAGAAATAAGCTCGCTAAACATTACGAGTCGGTACTTACTCATTTAAATATTGAATTTATCCAGCCTCTTACTGATAGTCTGAGTGCTTATCATCTTTTTATTATACAGTTACCAACGTATATTGATCGTAAGTTAACATTTAACCTAATGCGTTTGGCTGGCATTTGTGTTCATGTGCATTATTTTCCTGTATATCTTCAACCATATTATATGAAGATGGGCTTTGTAGAAGGATATTGTCCAGGGGCTGAAGCCTACTATGCTAACTGTCTTACCTTGCCACTGTTTCCAGAGTTGAATGAAATTGAACATGATTTTATCATTGATGAGCTTGTAAAAATTATAAGTAAATAATAAATATTTCTTTCATTTTATTTTTTCAAAGATATCTATTACATTACTGCCCCATTTTTGAGATATTTCTTTCATTCTACCGCGTGTTGGGGCATAAGTAGGAATTATATAGATTGGAATGTTGCTATTAGCAAGTTCTATACTTGATGAAATGTTTTTTTCTTTATAAGTATGACCAGATAGTTCGTAATCATAAAGTAAAATTAAATCTGATTTTATTGCATCAATCAATTCTGGATAAAATTCAGTTAATAGATAAAAATCCCCACCAATCCCCCAAATTCCAACTTTTTTATTGTGTTTTAAACTCTGCTGGACGGCATCAAAAAGAGCACTCTGATACTGCTGGTATTTACTGAATCGTCTTACTATCGCGGACATTGCTGTGTTTACGATCGTTTGACTGACTATAGACTCTGTAGTGGTAGATCTTTCTAATAAAAGCATCAATCTTGGAATGTTCCCTGTTGTTAGTTGTTGCTGTTTAACAATTTTCAACCCCGCTTTTTGGGTCAGTAATGTCATAGAGTCTTTTGTATAGTAATGAATATGCTGACCATGCACGAGATTAGTTACAGCTAAGTTGTCGAGAAATGCATCTTGGCTGCAATCAGGGACTTCTATAAATATGTAACCATTATTAGTTAAACAACTACTTATATTTTTCAGAAAATTAACTGGTTCAATAATATGCTCTAATACATGAGTACTTATTGCTAGTGAGATAGGTTTATGACTGAAGTGTTTTTTTATGGTATCTAGCTGATTTAAATCTGCACCGACATGATCAATTGTACTTGAATGGATATGATTATGGAAATCTACGCTTGATAATTTCAATGAGTGATTTGAGTACTCAAGTTCAATATGTTTTAAGGTTTTCCCCGCTCCAGCACCAAAGTCTACTATATGAATACCTTTTGTAATATAATCAGCGATAAAGTCTGCCATTTCTTCATAAGGAGATTTATTGCCTACAGGTGTATCGCACCACATGTCAGGTTCTAGATTATTTGAAAAATAAAGTGCATTAAATACTTTAGGAGTATAAGGAATGGTGACTTGAACGTGATGGCAATGCTGGCACTGGCCGATTGGAAAAGAAAGCGTTTTTCTCACTAGTTCGGTATTGCTTTTATCCCAAATACCTGAAATAAGTGTATCTATGATTTTCCAATTTTTATGAGAACATATTTTGCACGATGTTTGCGAAGTGAAAGTAGTACTCATTTTATTCATTCTCCTTAAAATAGTAGTCTATAACGTTGTGCCAATCGCGGGATATTGCTCGCATCTTAATGCGTGTTTCTGCAAGCATAGGACTCATAAATACGTTATAGTTGAAAGTTGGAATATTGCTACTACACAATATTCTTTGAGATTGAATCTCTTTGTCTTTGAGAATATAATCAAAAAGTACTATATCCCCTTGTGAAATATGTTTATTAAGATCGGTATTTTCATTAATAAGATTATAAAAATCAGCACCAATTCCCCAGAGGCCAACCTTGCCTTGTTGATTTATTTTTTCGCGTAGTACGTTAGCTAATTGCGAACGGAGTGCACGACATTGCGCCTGATAATGACATATAACATCAGCGGTATTGAATTTTAAAGTTGAAATGCAGATCTGTTCGAGTTGGCTTGGTGATAGTAACACTAGTAGTCTAGGGATATACCCTGTCGTCACTCTTGTTAGTTTTGTTACTTCCAAACCAGCGAGTTGTGCTGCATAAGTAAGTGAATCTGCTGTAAAGTAATGAATATGCTGTAAGTTAATCAAGTTACTCATACCAATTGAATCGATATTATGTCGTTCTGAAAAGTCTGGCACCTCGATGAAAATAACCCCGTTTGGACTTAATTGTTTTTTTATTTGCCGCAAAAATTCAACGGGATTGATTACATGCTCTAATACATGAGACGCCATCGCAAGATCGATCCCATTAGGCCAATAATTATTTGGTAGATTGTTAAGATGGTTTAGATCGAATGATAAATAGCGAATATTATTTTGCGAAAAACGGTTATTAAAATCAATACCTATTAGCGTACTCTTTGGTGTTGCGCGATTCGCTGCTTCTAAAAGCTTCCCTTCGCCACAACCCAAATCGACAACTATTTCAGGCGCAGAATCACCTAATGCAAAGTTAATCATCTCTTCATAGGGACGATTATCATTTACAAGAGATTCATGCCACATGACTGCCTCCTGCTTGGAGTGAAAATACAATTTCTTAAACAGTTTAGATGTATATTTACTGCTGATTTGGACATGCCCACAATGCTGACATGTTGACAGCGGATAATCTGACGATTTACGAGTCAGTACTTGGCCGTTTTCGTCCCATATCCCAAATGAGATATGAGAAAATATCCGCCATTGTTGAGTGTAACAAAGTTGACATTGAGCCGTGGGCATAGAGGTCGTCCTAGTTAGTGATACCACCATCAATAGTGAAGGTTTGTCCGGTAATAAATGCTGCGCCATCAGATAAAAGGAAGCTGATGGCTGGAGTGATGTCATCCACAGTACCTAGCCTATGCATTGGGGTTCTGCGGATGATTTGGTCTCGCTTTTTGTCTGTCAGGGTCGATGACATTTCAGTGTCTAAATAGCCTGGAGCTATGGAGTTTACGGTAATATTTCTGCGGCCATTCTCTCTGGCGAGAGCCCGTGTTAATCCATCAAGACCAGCTTTAGATGCTGAGTATGCGGCAAGACCTGTATAGCCACGGTTGCCGATAATTGAACTGATGTTGATAATTCTTCCTGCACTGTTTTGCCGTAAGAAAACCCGTAATGCTTCACGAGCTAAGTAGAGTGCACCATGTAGATTGACTTGCAGAAGAGTATCGGATTCAATATTTGGAAACGTCGCTAAAATTCCCTCTTTAGCAATGCCAGCATTGTTAATTATGCCCCACAGAGGAGTATCTTGGGCCCAATCACAAGCTTGTTTTACAAAGTGCGAAGTCTGTTCCGCATTACCTATCTCAGCATAAAACCATTGAAAAAATGGATATTGTGCTATGAGTTGATCAACTTCAGCTGTTTTTGTTCGGCTGCAAGTTGACACCTTATAGCCTTCTTCTAACAGAGTTTTGACTATTGCAAGCCCAAGTCCTCTGCTTCCTCCGCTGACAATGACATGTTTCATTTAATCGTTCTCTGTTTTTTCCCTGCATCAGTTAATGTTATCTGTTCAGAGAATATAATAATTCTAGGTTTGGCAGCCGGTTCTAGCTGATAACTAAAAGTATCTAGTTCAGCTCTAGCCAATTGTGGATCTTTCGCGCAGAGCTCAACACAGACTAATGCACCAGTAATGGGATTCGCTTTAGCAAATACTCGAGCATCAATAATATGTTCTAGTGCTATTATCTTTTGCTCTAAGATTTCAAGGTTAACTTTAACTCCACCAACATTAATTAGATTATCCAGACGCCCATTAAATAAGATTCGATCCCCCCTCTCTATAATACTGTCACCAGTATCTAGCTGCAGACCTTCTTTATTCAATATAAGTGTGTGTGTTGCTTTTAATTGCCAACCATTAAGGTACTGATTTAGCCAGGATTTAGGGAAACCTGCTAAACCATCTTTTACTGTAAAGACAACGCCAGCTTCAGTTGTTGCATAAATATGCCTCAGTGCTACTTTAGGGAAAAATTTTTTAATGTCATCTAAAATAGACTGTGTGGCTATTTCACCTCCCAGACTAATCAGTTTAAAATTGGGGAGGGAATCTCCCCAAGCAAGTAGCATTGCACGGAACATTGATGGTGTTGCACTTATGGCATTGATCATATAGTCGGAGGCCAATTTTGCTTTTTGCTTTATATTTGCATCGACGTTGGATACTAAAGTATCACCAGACACTACTGTTTGTAATATAACTTGTAAACCGGCAAAACTCATCGGGTGATAACATAAAAGCCAACGAGTCTGTTCTGAATGAGATTTACTATTTTTGGGGAGTAGACTACCAATGGAGTGAAATATAAGCTTCGGAGCTCCTGTTGTTCCCGAAGTGAATAAACCGACTTCAAATTTTTTGGGCAAATTATCACTGTCAAAAACTTGAGCATTTCGGTTAAATATAACGGGAATATCCCGTTGTTGACCTATCACTAGGGCTTTAAGCATTCTAGATACTAATGGGCCATTATTTTCGGGTTTACTACTTACTTCAATATAATCAAGTTGTTCATCAAATATCATTGAGTCAAGGTTTGCTATTGTATAGCAAACTTTATGTTCAATTAGTCTGAATTCCCTACTTAACTCAAACATTAGGTTAACATACCTTCATAAAGATTAATCAGTTCTCCAACTGTATGAAAAGTTTTAAATCCTTCTCTGAATGGATCAATCCCCGTTGACATCTCTAAGCTAACTATTAAAGTTGCAAGGTCCAAGGAGTCCATCGGCAAATCATTTAAAAAATGATTATTGAGTGAGATATTAGGACAGATTTCACCTTTAGCCTCAATAATTCGACGTGTTTCATCAATGATGGTTGTATTTAGGTTTTTCATACGAAGTTCCAATCGTTAAATGCGGCTGAAATTTTTTCTAGACTATAATGCTGTTTCTGACTAAGCCAATCCTCCTTGAGTTGTTCAAAAATATAAACATCTAAAAACTGGCCATTTTTAAATATATGCTGCTTTAAAAAACCCACTAATCTTGTTTTATGCAAAGTTTGTAGTTTAACGACTTTCTCATTTGCATTGAGCACATGATTAACAATTTTATTCATTTTTAATTGATAGAAGACATAATTACATATATAAGTATGCATTGTTACACCATACTTCAATCTTGCAGCTCTTTCATAAATATATGAGCCAGTACTGCAGCGTTGGTGTACGTAGTCGATATCGCTGAAACAGAGAAAACCTATAGACATTCCATCGTCTTGAATCATATAGCCTCTATAGTCTTTACGGTCTTGTAAAGATTCAATCCAAGCTTGCTGCTTCTTAAGTGATGGTTCTTTAAGGTCAGTAAACATATGTTGGGTAATTTCTGGTGATGTACGCCATTTCAATAGCTGTTCAGCATCATTTATATCAATGCGCTTAAAATTGAGTGCCATGTTTTACTTCTTAATTGGCGAGATAACCGCCTTCAACGGGTAAGGTTACCGCATTAATCCATTTCGCTGCATCACTTAATAAAAAAGCGACGGCATTTGCGACGTCTTCTGGTTGACCAATGCCCATGGGATGTTGGTCTAGCATGTGCTGAAATTGAGCTTCCGTCATGCTGTTTTTTGTCCGCTGCGCCATTTCGGTGGCAACTAACGCAGGCGCCACACAATTAACCCGAATATTATCTCTTAGTAGCTCCATTGATAACCCTCTGGTTAATGACATTAATCCTGCTTTACTTGCACCATATAGAGTATTCCCAGTCTGGCCTATTAGACCAGCGATAGAGGAAACAAATACTATAGCGCCTTGCTTATTTCTATCTCGCTTGAGACGAAATCCCTTAGTAATAGCCATTGCACTAGCAAGGTTGACATGCATGGTTTCATCGAAAAACTCTTGGTCAAACAAGCGTATCGGTTTGGTTACTTGCATACCTGCACAGTGCACAAATCCGTCAAAATAACCCTCTGTTTTACTCAGAGACTTAAACCATTCACAGAGCTCGTCAGTTTTGGCCATGTCAAATATAGCAATGCCATGTCCATCCCCTGACATTAGGTTTAATGTTTCTTGTAAGCTTTCAAGTTGGCGTCCATTGATAATGACTTTCGCACCAAGTTGTGAAAGCAAAATGGCACACGCTCTACCAATACCAGCAGAAGCACCAGTAATCAGTACACGTTTACCACTAAATTCCATTGGGTTATTTAATACCATTCTGATTACAATCCTAGGCTGTGAGATGTTCTTGTACTAATGCAACAAGATCATTAACAGTCTTTATTTGTTCTAACTTATCGCCTTGGATCACAATATCAAAATGTTCATCTGCCATGGCTATAACGCTTAGAAAGGCTAAAGAGTCCCATTGTTCAATATCAATCAGTACTTCATCACCTTGTAAAGTGTTGTTATCAAGCTCTAGGATATCTTCAAGTTGATTTAAAAATTCTTGTTTATTCATTTTATTTACCTCTGAGTATGGTTTTTTATCGTTTCTAATTTGTTATCGGCTTAACAGCTGATTGCATTAGGTCAGTGTGGCGCGCGTTGTATGATCTTGGCATTAATCTGAGCTATTTCAGGATGTTGTTGTAATAGTTGACATATTTTTCGGGGGGAAGCATTGAGCCAATTTTCCCCTAATAGTCCTATCAATGCTGTCGCTAATTGTAAGTCTTCACTTTCATCAACGCACAGTCGGAATTCATGCCAATCTAATTGGCCTGTTTCAACAGGCACGATAATGCAGTCAGGCTGAGTATAAAGGTAAAGCGTCACATGTTCGCGCTCTGCTGCTTTAGTCGCATTTTGATAAGCTTTGGTTAGGCTTGCCATGCTAAAAACTTCAACATCGAAGCCTCTAGGAAAGTAATTCAAACTAATATGTGTGTATTGTGAATTATCCCCTTGCCGATGCTTTGTAATTGCTTCATCAATCAAGGTAGCTGAAATTAATGGACAGTCGCCCGTAAGTCTAACGATTATATCGTCAGGTGTTGCTTTTGTTTGCAGAGCAGCGTGATAAAAGCGTGAAAGAACGTCTGACTCACTTCCACAAAAGAATGGCTGCTTCTTTAGCTGGCAAAATTTAACTATAGGTTTATCAATCTCTGTATCACTTGTAGCTAAGATATGTGAATTGACTAATTTAGCTTGGTGAACTCGTGCGAGATGATATTCAAGCATAGGCTTACCTTGTATTGGAGCCAATACTTTACCCGGTAACCTGCTCGAACCCATTCGAGCTTGTGTAATGCAGATCACTCTTTGCATTTTGAATTCTGCTTTTTCAAAGGTATTGAAAGATGTAGCTCAGATAAGGGGGTACCAAATGCAATGTCAACAATTGCTCGCTGATCTAATATTTGCGGCAAATAGCGAGTGTGCAGTCCCTTTGCTGGACGAACTGAACGAATGTTTTCCTCTGTAAAAGGTTCACCTTTTTTTATTGTTTTACTCACGTATAAAGAACGGCGAAAATCTCTGCCTCCAGCCTCACTTGGTTTTACATCATAACCTGCAATACCTAAGGCTTTGAAAACTTTAATTGTTTCTTGCTTTAACACTGCAAATTCATTCGGTTCAAGTGAGAATGCAGAATCGACAGAGCCATCAGTTTTATCAAGAGTAAAATGTTTTTCTAGCACTGATGCACCAAGGGCTACTGCAGTAATCGCTGCAGTGTTATCAATAGTGTGATCACTCAAGCCTATTGGAAAGTCAAATCTACGGCATAGATCGGAAATAGTACGTAAATTACAATCTTCAATTGGTGTTGGGTAGCCGCTTATACAGTGCAATAGCGCGAGTTGTGTTCCACCTGCATTGGCAATAGTGCTGACTGCTTCGTTGATTTCATCAAGTGTTGCGAGCCCCGTGGACATTATTATAGGTTTGCCAGTTTTTGCTATGGCTGTTATTAGCCCAATGTCATTAATTTCAAAGGAAGCAATTTTATACGCAGGACAATTAAGTGACTCGAGTAACTCGATAGCAGTTTTATCGAATGGTGAAGAAAATAAGGTAATATTGTTCTTTTGGGCTCGTTCAAAAAGTGCCTGATGCCATGACCAAGGAGTATGCGCCTCTTGATATAAATCATACAGAGTCCGACCTGCCCATAATCCACCTTCGAGCCTAAATTCTGGGCCATCATGGTTTAGTGTAATAGTATCTGCGCTATAGGTTTGAATTTTTATTGCATCCACTCCAGTTGCCGCAGCTGCATCTATCATTGCTAATGCCTGTGACAAATCACCTTTGTGGTTGCCTGATAATTCTGCAATGACATAAGGGGGATGTAATGGTCCAATTTTACGGTCATTGATCGAAATTGTAGCATCAAACATTGCTTTGCCCCTCTAATAGCTCATCTAGCTCAAGACGCCACTCATTATGAAAGTGACGGATCCTATCTTCACATTTACCGAGTAAGCCTGGGGTATTACTGCGGGCCATATTTTCTTGACAAGATTCGGCAACTACACGATCTTCTTCTAAGATCGTATGATTAAATTGTGTAAAGTTAATGTTGACGGCCATTTTGACGGCTTCACTTGTTGCTTTGCCGTTTGATCGCTTTATCATTCTTAATTGATATTTTAATTTTGTGTGTGTTGGATCTATAGGATCATAGGTTTGCAGTGACATTAAAGAGCCATTAGTTAGACCAATTGCAAGATTTGGGTAAATGAAGAAATGATTATAATCTTTATAATCAGGATGTTGTTCAAGTTTCAAATGTTTTCTTGCACCAGCCCACCATTTGTGGGTGGCATCTTGTAATGGGGTGTTTCCTGTAGTGTGACCATTGAAATACTCTATTTCACATTCTGCTTTAGCAAAGTTTGCGAAGGTTTCTGGGTGAGTACCTGCGACGTGATAGACTTCAAGGACTGTTTCACATGCAATTTTCCAATTAGTATTCCAAAGGTAGCTACCTTCTTGGACACGATCTGTAAAATCTATAGATATTCGCTGTAATATATTGAAATAGGGTCCTAAAAACTCAGTTAGAGAAGTTCCTGTATCAGTAACTCGTACGAAAATGAGTTCGCCACACATATCTAGTGCAAATTGCTTTAGAGCTAAGTGTTTTTTTTCTGTTTCATCTAGGCCAAAATCAGTCCTATTTTGAGGTACACCACTTAGTACACCATCGCTTTTATAGCTCCAGCAGTGATAGGGGCATCTCAGTGGGCGATTACCTCGAACATCTTGTTGAAGAGTTGCTTTTCTATGGCTACAAATATTTAACAGTGCACTTAGTTGGCCATTAAAGTTTTGCACGACCACAGGAGTATTGCCTATAGTGATTGTTATAAAGTCATTATTTTTTGAGAGATCATCTTTAAAGCCGACAAAAATCCAATTTTGTTCAAATACACGACTAAGTTCTTGTTTGAACGTTTGTAAATGATAGTAATGCTTTGGATGTATGGATAGTGACGAAATCATTGCTGTTCCATTTTATTCTTTAGGCCAATAATCAAATGTTCGATGATCCGCTGACAACCTTTAGTGTCAACCAATTGGCGAGCCTGTTCACTCATGTGAATCCTTTTGCAGGTATCATGCCAAAGAATAAGTACCTGTTCTTTGATTTTGTTCAATATGTCTTGATTCTGTGATGTGTCACTATCTTCATTCTCGAAGTTTCTAAGATCTATAGCATAATACCAAGTATTATTTAGTGGCGAGGTTAAAGCTGGTAACTGATTATCTACAGTGATCAATGCTAAGGTCGGTACGCCCATTGATGCAAGTTCGCCAAGTGTTCCCCCTGCAGATGAGATAGCTAAACCTGAAAGTGACATTATTTCTGCAACTGATTTAGGATTATAGATTAAGTGAAAATTAGCATGTTCCTTTTGCAATTCTTCAAGTAACAACTGATGTTGGTGAACTGTGCCTAGTAATAGCTGGATTTCTATTTCTGGGAGGCTATCAAGTAACAGTTTGGATATGGGGAGTGCTAAAGATTTACTGTCTGTTCCACCTAAGGTTATGAGTAAATTTTTTCGCTTAGCTAAGGGGATGAAGTCACATAATGTAAATTCTTGGCGTAAATAGGTGTATTTTGTTCCTAAACAAAGGGTCGCTGTTGGTGCAAATTGTTTGTATCTATCTACAGGAGCATTAGGTGCTGGATTGATGATAAGATCTGCAGTAAAGGTATTATTATCTAGCGCATCATCTAACTTAATAAGATAGATATCTAAATTTTCTAGTATGCGCCATTCTGAAGCGGTTAAATAATAATCATCAACAATCAGTGCCGTTGGTTTCAGATCCATTAATTCACGTCTATTTAATGGATTATTTATTGCATGAGTTGAAAAACCTTGTTGGTGTAGTTTCTGTAATAGCAGGTCTGAGCATGTCTTATAGATAAATACTATTTCAAATTGAGTTTGTGCCGCTTGCGCTAATGCTAACAACCTCATAATGTGGCCAGCGCCAATTTGCTGACTACTATTACCATATAAAACGATACGTGCTTTATCCTGCAAGAAAGCCCCCATCTACAATTAATGTAGTGCCAGTTATTTTTATACTCAAATCACTTACCAAAAAATATACACTATTAGCAACATCTTCTGGAGAGCAGAGCCCTAAAGGGTGGGCAGCGATCAGTGCTTGGGATTGTTGGTCACCAATGGTTTGAAATTGTTTATCTGCTTTTGTCCCGCTAACTACTGCAGGTGCAACACAGTTTACTCTTATGGACTTAATAGCAAGTTCTAGTGCTGCAGATTGAACCATTGAAGAGAGTGCAGCCTTTGATGCTGCATATAAAGTTCGAGCTTTCAATCCACGCTGTCCTGCGACAGAACCTATATATATAAAGCTAGCATTATGGGAATAAAATTTCGTTTTTGAAAACGCTGCGGTTAACATTACGGCTGCAGAAAAATTAACATCAAAATAGTTGCTAATTTGCTTTGCTGAAATGCTACGCAAGGGACTGTAACCTTGGAAGCTTGCGCTATGAACTAATCCATCAATAGGTCCATATCTCTCGTTTATAGTTTTTGCCCAAGACTGAATATCGTCGAGTTGGCTTAAATTATAAGGAACAACATGGTGAATACCAATTAACTGTGATTTTGTTGCTTCGAGAGCATCTTTTCGTCGGCCTATCAATATAAGCTTTGCACCGTGGGCATCTAATTTTTTACAAATGGCAAGACCGATATCAGAATCGAATGAAGCCCCTGTAACGATATATAGTTTATTTTTTAAATCCATCATAATTACTGCTGAATTAGTGATAGGGGCTCGAAATCATCTTTAATCTCGATAATCTCTGGCGCAATAATTGGTCCAATTTCTGTGATAATGGCTCCCCAAGACCAACCCACTCCAAAGCCGCCGAGCATAACTTTTCTAGTTTTCTCAGAAAAAAATTCGCTTAATTGATGACAGATCGCTAAAGGCACCGAAGCACTAGAGGTATTACCAAAATCTTTCATATCAATTAAGTATTTGTCAACCGACATTTTTGCTTTTTTACGTAAGTGTTCCAAAATGAAATGGTTGGCTTGATGCATTACAACCATATCTAGATCATCTACTTCAAGTTGTGCTAGTGCGAGAGCATCTTTTACCAATTTAGGTACCACTTTTAAAGTGAAAGAAAATACTGCGGCACCATTTAAATACAGCCGTGACTCTTTGTAGAGCCTATCTTCCTCGTCGCTAGTGCGGGGCGATAACTCTGGCATTGTCGGATTTCGCCGACCTCCAGCTTTTACTGCAATGTGCTGCCCACCAGTACCATCTGTTCCAAAAACAGCATAAGAATCTGACCAGCTTTCATCATACTCGAGTGCTGTTGCGACTCCTGCATCACCAAATAAAGGAAGTGTTCCACGATCATCTGGTAGTAAATGACGGCTGGATGTATCACCGCATAACACCAAAGCACGCTTGCCATTTGAACTATTAAGTAACTGACTTGCTATCCATGTACCATAGACAAAACCAGAGCACCCTAAGCTAATATCTAAGCAAGCAGCTGATTGAGGTAATCCAAGCCTATGCTGCATGAGACATGCTGTTGCGGGAAGTGCATAATCAGAATCTTGAGACACATAGATCAGTACATCAACAGTTTCAGGTGGCCAATTGAGTCTTTGAAGTAAGGTTTCTGCTGCAGCAATACACATGTCTGATGCACATAAATGTGAAGGTAATATTCGTCGGCTATGTATGCCGGTGCTTAAATAAATTTTTTCAGCTTCTTCTTGGGTAAAAATACCAGGTGTTTCAACATAGGAGTGTCTGTGGGGAGGTACTGCAGCTTGCATTCCTGCAATTTTGACTGACTTTATCACTGCTTCCATAAATAGCCTTGTTGAAATTAATGATTAATATTGGTTTTAACTATAACATTGAATAATATAGCTTGAAAGTGTATTGCACTCCTCTGGAGTGCAATACACTTTCGCGAATTATAGTTGAAAATTTTAGGATAGAAGATGACTACAGTCCGAGTTAAAAATATCACTATATCTGGCATTGTGTCTGTTTTACCTGCATTGGAAAAAGTGAATGCAGATCTGTTATCAAGTGTTGGAGCACAAGAAATGGCTCGTATTGTTTCTTCAACAGGAATACATGCCAGGCGTATCGTGAATCCAGGACAAACAGCATTAGAGTTAGGAGCAAAGGCATGTAAGTCGCTTATAAGTACAATGCTGTGGGAGAGTGATGAGGTTGGATTGATCATTTTTGTTACTCAGACTCCAGATTACCCCTTACCAGGAAACGCAGTTCAACTGCAGTATTTACTCGGTTTAGACAAGAGTACTCTAGCTTTTGATGTCAATTTAGGATGTTCTGGTTTTATTTACGGCTTATGGCAAGTTTCCCAATTATTAGCTAGTTTGAACAGAAGTAAGGCAATATTAGTTGTTGGTGATACGACAAGTCAGCAATATAGTGAGTCAAACCGTACCGTTGCCCCTTTATTTGGTGATGCTGTTAGCGCCATAGCAATAGAGAAGAGTGAAGGTTGTGATGATATGGTCTTTTCATTAGGTAGTGATGGGTCTGGGGCTCCTTATTTGATTCAGCCTTTTGGTGGAGCTAAGAATCCTAATTCTCAGCTAGAACTTTTTATGGATGGAATGCAGGTTTTTGTATTTACCTTAAGAGAAGTTCCAAAGTCCATGCATGATTGTCTAGTTGAAAAGGGTTGGCAGATCAGTGATGTTGATTTTTGTATTATGCACCAAGCAAATGAAATGATGTTGAAACGTTTAGGGGATAAAATGGGATTTACAGATAAGCAATTAGTTATATCAATGGGTGAAGTTGGCAATACTAGCTCTGCATCAATTCCTCTAGCGCTTTGCTTAAGTCTCTCTAAAGATTTAACAAGAGTAAATAACAAGTTACTACTTTCAGGATTTGGAGTGGGTTGGTCTTGGGGGAGTGTTGCTTTGACTCTTGATAATTTAACTGTTTGTCATTTGCTGGATTTATCTATCGACGATTAACCGAGAATAAAGATCTAAAATGATTTAGATCTAGTCGTTTTTTAAAATAGATGGAATATCAAATTCCAAATAATCAGCAAGCGAAAGCCAATCGAAGCGTTCCTGAGCTGCTAACATTGCTGGAAAAAAAAGAGTCATTTCATTCTCTTTGATTGAATTGTTAAGCATTGGCTCTAACAGGTTAATACACTCTCGAAATTGTACCGATCCTTCAGCCTCTTTTCCTAACCGAAATTTATGTGCTGCTGAAATTAATAAGCTTATAAGTGGTTGGTTTTTTTGGTCTTTCATTGTGAAAAATCCTTGTATTGTGCACCATGTATTCTCGCCCCATTTAAACTTGATTGGTAAAACTTGATATTTTTTTTAAGTTTTATATATTTTTCAAGACTACGTAAATAACCCCTAAAGTTTAAATCTGTTGGTACTCTTTCGCCATGCCCGTTAATTAACCAATGTTTGGCATTTTTGATTTTTGGCCCTAAATGGCCATCAGGCCAAAACGCATGAGTTTTATTATTCGTATAGCAGAAGTCACAGCCAAAGAGTGATACTTGGTATGCTCCTAAATAAACAGCAAGATCGATTGCAGGATGGACTACACTACCATTAGTAAATAGTCTCAACTTAGGATATTTATTTGCTAGCTCATCATAGAGGTGACTAGTAGAGTATGCACTGTATTTTGCACCTTTCCATTGTTCGATTATCTGAGGATTGATCTTGGGGAAATAAACTAATATGACATTTTCCGTATGTTCCATCGGGAAATGATCTGGTCTAATATTAGGATCAATACTTAGAATTATGTCAGGTATTATATTATGTTGGAATAAAGCCTTAAATGCCGTATCTACAGCAATAATAAGTGGTTTTGAGAATTTAGATTTTTGAGTGAGCTCAAATAAATAGGGATAATGATCTTCAAGTGTTGGGCCAGATGCAATAACTACGCAGTTAGCATTATGATGAGTGTTTAACAGAAGTGATGCATCGGGGTCATTGAGTAAGTTTGGAATATTTGCATTTAATCTTGCTAACGAAACTTCATCAATATTATGTTTTTGATTCGCAAAATTACGGTTAAGCTCATAAACCAGTAAATCTCGAGTGATTGCATTCTCATTACTGGTTAATACTAAATCTGGTGTTATTCCAACATAGGGTAACACAAGCCTACTCTCGGCGCGTTCTTTTAAGTTAACATTCGGATGACTTAACCATTCGCTTTGATCTGTGTAACTGATGAGGAGGGCAAAAACGCTGAGATTTAAAATGCAAACATCAATTGAAAGATACTGTGGATTATCGATAAGTAAACTTGGTACATCTCCCATCCCGACACCGTAGACGGTTACGTGAGTTGCATCTGCAGGTAATGTACTGATAAAGAGCCGTGCTTCGGCGATGCGGTCATGACGGCTGCTGAGTTGAATACCATTAACACTGATAGTTTGATTGCGACCGTTGACAAGGTGGGCATCTAATTCATTGATGGTTTGGCTTTTGACCGCAGCGGCTACGATAGGCCAACGCTTAACGATAATATTGAGATTAGACGCAAACAGCTCGGTCATTCCGTTTCTCCGGAAGATTTCTGGGAGTTTGATATCACCAAGGTCACTATCTGGTCTCTCCACAGGGACTCGAACCCCGATCGGCCGCTTAGGAGGCGGCTGCTCTATCCTGTTGAGCTATGAAGAGACGACAGTGATTATACTGGTTTTATCTTTGATTAAAAGGCTTATGATTTAGTTGCTTAAATCTTAAGCGCTATGTCGTTTATCTGTACATTGTAGGCGGCATTTTGGTCTACAAGGATTGCGGTGGCGCTTTCTTCGCTTACTTGCTCAATTTTTACCGTTGCACGACTTTTGGTCGCGACGGCGCGCATTTCATTGAGTCTATCGGGTAAGTTTTGTTGTAATACTACTTGGAATTTATCACCGACACGAATGCCATGTTTACGGCCTAGATTTAATATAATCCTGTCTGCTTGTCGGCTAACGACTTGGCCAAGTAATGGCCTGCAATTAAGTGTGCTGTCTAAATCTCGGGTAGCTTGCAATATTAATTGAGTAATACTTTTTCCATAGGAGGAACGCCAGAATCTATTACTGTTGGGAGCAATGATAGCCTGTTCTTCAAATTCCCATGGGGCCGATGTGCTGTAGCTTTTGCTCCAGACCTCTTCGCCACTGATCCCATGATAGAGGCTGAGTTTGAATTGAAATTGCCTTAGCGGAGCTTCATCCCAAAATCCTAAGAAGGTGGGTTGTACAGGCTCTATCGATATATCAATGATCTGCGGTTGAAGAATATATTGGCTGTCGGTAATTTCACTGAGCCAGCTTGGGAGTCGATAACCGCGAATATCCACTAGGTCTTGTTCAATATCGAGTCGCTCGTTAGCATGGATGTGACTAAAGCCAGTTGAAGAGTAATCTTCTATAGTGTTCCCTAACGCCTCTGAAATGACCTCTTCAAAGCCTGAAAGTTGTCCATATCTAAGCTGAGAACGATCTTTTATTTGTGTTTGAGGTATTAAAATAGCGGCCTTTAATTGGCCATTAGGACACTGTTGTGTTGGATCATCATTTAGATCGAGGCGTAGGGATACATATATTTTATTTCCCTGAATTTGTTCACTTACGAGTTGGATGTTTATGGCTTGGGCGTTGCGATTTATCGCAAAGTTATTTTGTGTGAGGTTACCATTAGAGGTTTGTTGCTCGCTGGATATTTGAATACCTGTGCTTAATGTCGCATAGCTAACAGCTTGATTAATTGCTTCTTCCCTTGCTTGAGCTGTATTACCATTGATAATAGTTGCTTCTCCGCTGGCTTCTATCCATTCGGCTCTGGTGGGCAAAGAAAGTAGAAAAAGGCTCAAAATGATGAGCGAAGCTGAACCTGGTATGTGCATCAATTCAATCCTTATCGCTAAGCTAATGGCGATATTACCAATCGAGCCAGTTTTCTGACTCTTAATCTAATACGACAATAAAGCAAATTTCGTGCCTGAGTATGAGAACTTTTGATAAAGTTTCCATTGTTACAGTCGATATACTGTGTAATAGAAGAATATTGTCGGACTGAGGTTAATATTGGTCCGAAGATTGCTGTTTTTGTTACTCATTAAAAATTTGAAGCTTAGAAAGTGAGTCACTTGACTGCCAATGCACCCATAGATGAGGTAAATCCAATGCTAAAGCGTGTGATTATTCCCTTAACATTGATAATGTTAGGTGGATGTGTAGCTAAACCGGTTACGCCGCCCAAACCGAGTTTAGTGGATGGCAATGGGTTGCCGCCAACGGCAGTGATTAACCATTTAGCACAGCGAATAGTGACTGAGCTCGTTAAGCAAAATGATGCTTTGCGTTCTGATCAACCTATCGTAGTTGCAACACCAGTATTAGTGGGCGATTTGAATGGCACTAATGCGTTAGCGCAACAGTTACAGCAAGGGTTAATGACGTCGCTCCATAGCTTTCAGTTTAATGTGGTGGATTTAAACTTAGCTGATGGCTTGAGAGTCACATCTGACGGGGATTTTATTTTGACGAGAGATTGGCAAAAATTGTCGAAAGATCTTCCTGTTGAACATCTTGTCGTTTCGACTATGAGCGTAGTAACCAATGGTATGGCGATCAATACTCGGATTGTGAACATTAGTAACAATCGCGTGGTATCGGCATCTCAAACTTTTGTGACTCAAAAAGAGTTGGCAAACTACATGCAGCCTTCGGAGCAAATTGTGTCACAAAATGGCATCTTATATCGTCAGGCGAGTCCGGGCATGAATGAAGTACGTGTCTTAGGAGATGGAAAATGAAACACTACCTTTTATTACTTATCACGGGGCTAATGCTAACTGGCTGCGCTGCTAAAGATAGATATGTGCAATGGGAAGATGTGCCGCCGCCGAGTTTTCCTAAGTTAACGGCTATAGGATATGCGCCCTTAGCGACTCAACCGGCTAAAGAGCAATCACAAAGAGTGTTGATGGCTATGCAGGCATCAAAAATTGTAGCTTATCGTGAATTAGCGGAACAAGTTTATGGGCAGAAAATAACGGCAAACAGCAGTGTTAGTGATTGGATGTTGACGGACGATAATGTCAAAGCGTCAGTTTCTGGCGTGATCCGCGGCGCACGAGTCGTTAAGAGTTATCCAGCAGGCGAGCATTATGTGACTGAGTTAGAACTTGATTTTTCACAGGTTTGGGCGCTTTATCAACAACAGAACCGTCCACAACGAGTGAAGGAAGTGACGTATTTCTAGCGTTTTTGAGAGTATGTTCAACAGCATGTATTGAGCCGCGTATTTACGCGGCTTTTCTTTTTGTACAAGACATTAATATCTCATCAGAGCTTAGAAAATAGAATGCTAAGTGGGAGTGATGTGCTTGTTAGGCCTTTAAATCATTGCCTAAACTTGAGATAGTCGAGGTCTTGCCTTTATCGTTATAGGTGAGGCTGGAGGCGTTTCTGCTGGCTTGTAAAGCTTGAGCAAAGCGATTTAAACTCGCTAAATTCATCTCAATTAAACTGGCATTTTGTTCGTTTAATTCTTTGCATTCAGTCAATGCGTCTTTGATCTCGGCCATTTTATGCACGAGTTCGACTTGCTGAGTGAGTAGCGATTTATCACTGTGTTTTGCCAGAATATCATCATTAGTCTTTAGTTCTTTCAGACATTGCGATTTTTCGTTAGCAAGGGAAAGCAGTAAATCGGCGTTTTGGTCAACCAAAGCGCCTTTTTCCTTGAGTATGATTTGCTTAAGAACAGCCAAATGGGCGTGTTGTAGATCTACCAGTTTAGCTATTTCAGTCATAGTTACTCTTTATTTAAGTCATTAAGTTCGGCTTCAAAACTTGCAATATTGGCAGCCAACTTTTCAGGGTCAATTTTATAGCGACCTTCGGCAATAGCTTGTTTGATTTCGGCTACTTTCTTTTGATCAACTTCAGGAAGGCTAGCCATTTTAGTCTGAGCTCCTTGAAGTTGTTGTGCCTGGGCCGTAATGACCACTGAGTCGCTTCTTTGTGGTGTTGTCGATTTTGTAGCAACTTGAGCAGATTGATCGCTGCTCGTTTTCGTTGCGCCTGAACGAACTTGCGCAGTCGTTGCAGTGTTGAGTTTGCTAATATCAATTGCCATTTTAGGCTCCAGCGTCGTGTGTACGGGATTTCTTAACTGGGGTATCGGCAGCTTACAAAAAAGCTTTAGATTATTTTACATTCTTACTTCAACTTCGCCAATGCCTGTGACTATAGCATCTAGTTCTTTGTTTGAACTGCTATTTTTGACTCTGATCCGATCACCTTTATTGCCATCTTGTAGGGCTTCGCCCACTGTTTTGAGCTCGAATGAGCCAGAACGAACGTAGATAGATACCGAATCATTTTTACAAACGAAGCATAAGTTGTTGCTTAATATGGGATTATCTTTTGCTACTCGTCGTTTTACTCGCACGCCAGCCAATTTACTCGGGTCATCGAATTCGGCACCTCTCAAGCTATTTTGTTCAATGTAACGGACTTCTACTTGACTAGGAGAGATGAGTTCGCCTGGTGCTAAGATTTCGGTTGAGACAACAACGGGGAATAAGATATCCACCCGAACCGAGATATAGATTTGCCAAGGGTAAGCTAAGTCTTGTGTATCGCAGCTGACTTTTAAGGTGTTATTACGGCTAATTTCCCTATCGCTAGCCAGTTCTACTTTCATTGGAGATGAACATTGTGACGGCAGCATTCTTGCGTCAACCATCTGTGGCGAAATATTTACTTTGGCATTTTCTGGAACGGATATTTTTTCTGAAATAAGCGCTTTAGCTAATTCTGAGATTGCCGATACGGTGGGGACAATAGGCTCTGCACTCGCTAAAGCGGGCATGAAGAGGGGGAAAAGACTAAAAAAACAGACTAAATTTACTTTCATAATGAAGAGACTAGCTTGTAACGCCAGAATGCACCTATACTTTTATTAAGTTCGAAGCTGACCACTGTAATAATAATTTGCATCACTGTCAGAAGATTGACTCAGTTTCGACTATGTTTATCGATAGATAAGACGTAAGCAATTAATATGCCTATACTCAACTGAGTTATAGGGCCGAACATAAACAGAACAACAAGGCAGAGTTATGTCGAGTATTCTTGATTCAGTCAACAAACGAACCCAGCTCGTTGGACAAAACCGTTTAGAATTGCTGCTTTTTAAATTAAACGGTCGTCAACGGTTTGGGATTAACGTGTTTAAGGTGAAAGAAGTACTGCAGTGTCCACCACTGACCACTTTGCCTAAACTTAATCCTTATGTGAAGGGTGTTGCTCATATTCGTGGAACAACCATTTCAGTGATTGATTTGAGTGCGGCAACAGGGGGAAAACCTTTAGCGAGCACTGAAAACTGTTTCATCATTATTTCTGAATATAACCGTAGTGTTCAAGGCTTCTTGGTCAGTTCTGTTGAGCGGATCATCAACATGAATTGGGAAGCGATTATGCCTCCGCCGCAAGGTGCTGGCCGTTATTCCTATCTGACAGCGGTGACTGAAATTGAAGGTGAATTAGTTGAAATTCTCGATGTGGAAAAAATCTTAGATGAGATTTCACCGGTTAAAACGGCTATCAGTGAAGAAGCCAATGAAAAACTGACCCTCGACAGAACTCAGCATTATCATATTATGGTTATTGATGATTCTGCCGTGGCGCGTAAACAAATTATTCGTTCACTCGAGTCATTGAATTTACAAATTGATACCGCAAAAGATGGTCGCGAAGCATTAGACAAGCTTAAAGAGATCGCCAAAGAGATGGATAATGTGGCCGATGAGATCCCCCTCATCATCTCTGATATTGAGATGCCTGAAATGGATGGCTACACCCTGACCGCTGAAATCCGAGATGATCCTAAGCTTAAGCATATTAAAGTGGTACTGCATACTTCGTTAAGTGGTGTATTCAATCAGGCAATGGTTCAAAAAGTGGGGGCTAATGACTTTATCGCTAAGTTTAATCCCGACGAACTGGCTGCTGCTGTGAATAAGCATTTAAGTTTGTAATTGCTGTAGGTTAGTACCTAGATACGCTTTACGCTATAATCTCGACTTTATAACATGATGGTTTCGCACTGATTTTGGTGCTTGCTATAGGATTTAGGATGTGAATGTGCCAAATAAATCACTCGCTGAGGCTGAATATAATCAATTTAGGTTGTTCTTAGAGCAACACAGCGGCATCGTACTGGGTGAAAATAAGCAATATCTTGTGCGCAGTCGTCTTGCTCCTTTGATGGGCAAATATAACCTGCCATCCTTATCTGATGTGGTTAAGCATTCGATGAAGCCTACTGAGCGTGCGCTCAGAGCTGAAGTGATCGATGCTATGACGACCAATGAAACCCTTTGGTTCCGTGATCGTTATCCATTTGAGTTGTTGAATAATGTCCTACTACCTGAATACAGTCGTCTGGGGCGTCCGCTCAAAATTTGGTCTGCGGCTTGCTCGTCTGGCCAAGAACCATACTCATTGGCTATGACTATTCTTGAGTATCAACAGAAGAAGCCTGGTGCCTTGGCTGGTAGTGCTTCGATTCAAGCAACGGATCTATCTCCTTCGATGTTGGAACGCTGCAAAAATGCCGAGTACGATAGTTTGGCATTAGCGCGTGGTTTATCTGAAGAACGTAAGCGTCAGTTTTTTGATGCATTACCTTCAGGTAATATGAAGTTAAAGGATAATGTGAAGCGGTTGGTGAACTTTAGAGCGCATAATTTGCTTGAGAGTTATAGTCTGCTTGGCAAGTTCGACATTATCTTTTGCCGCAATGTGCTGATTTATTTTGCACCAGAGGCAAAGGCAAAAATTTTGCGGCAATTCGCTGCCGCTCTCAATCCCAAAGGGATTTTATTTCTCGGTGCATCAGAATCTATCGCTGGTTTAACGGACGAGTTTGATATGGTTCGTTGTAACCCTGGCATTTATTACCAGAAAAAGACTTAACTCAGCCGCTCTAAAGAAAATTACCGACAATTGTCGGTAATTTTTTACCCATCACTTGCTCATCCTTATTGTTATTCTCAAAATTTTCCTGATGTTGGCACATGAATTGCTTTATTTTCGTGAGAACACGAGGAGGCAATTTTATGGCGATCAATTTTGATAATGCACTGGGTGTGCATCAATACACTCTCGGTATTAGAGCGCAGCGGGCTGAAGTCATTTCAAGCAATATCGCTAACGCAGATACGCCACATTACAAAGCCCGCGATGTTGATTTTTCTGCGGCAATGCAGGCCGCTCGAGGCCAACAGCAGCGAAATAGTCTTGAAATGCAAGAGCCAGATAAGCATTTTGGGCTTGCGGAGTTGACTGGGCAATTTGTTAAGTTCCGTGTGCCAAATCAACCCGATACCGGTGATGGTAATACTGTTGATATCCAACAGGAACAATCGGCATTCATGCAAAATGCACTTGAATATCAAATGTCGCTAGGTTTTTTAGACAGTAAGTTTAGTGGCATGAAGAAAGCGTTGAGAGGGGATTAATCATGAGTTTATTTAGCATATTTGATGTTGCTGGCTCGGGAATGTCTGCTCAATCGGTCAGGCTAAATACCACCGCGAGCAACATAGCCAACGCGGATTCCGTTTCAAGTAGTGTAGATAAGACCTATCGTTCCCGTCATCCCATTTTTGAAGCCGAAATGGCTAAAGCCCAAAGTCAGCAACAAGCTTCTCAAGGCGTTGCGGTAAAAGGCATTGTAGAAAGTGATAAACCACTACTGAAAGAATATTCGCCCGATCATCCAATGGCGGATGCGGACGGCTTTATTTATAAACCGAATGTTAATGTCATGGAAGAAATGGCAGATATGATTTCTGCTTCGCGCTCATATCAAATGAATGTTCAAGTCGCTGAAGCAGCTAAGTCTATGCTGCAACAAACACTTGGGATGGGTAAATAACATGTGTTACTTAGGAGGTAAGCTGTGAGCCTCATTAATCAAATTAACCAAGCGTCGGCGCAGACGGCTCAAAATAAGAGTCAGCCAAATGCCGTTACGACGAATTCATCAACCAGCTCAACGGGTAATCCGTTTCTTGATGGCATACGTTTGCCAAAAGAGTCAATAGTACCGGAAGCAAAAAGCCAGCAGTTAACTCAAGATGACTTTTTCTCGTTATTAAGCCAACAGTTATCGATGCAAGATCCCTTTAAGCCCGTCGACAACGACCAAATGATTGCGCAGATGGCATCATTCTCGACGGTTGATGGTATTAGTAAGTTGAATAAAGAAATCGTTAATTTAAACGGTGTTATGACATCAAGCCAAGCATTACAGGCATCAGGACTTGTTGGTCGCAAGGTGTTGATCCCAACTGATACAGGTAACATTTCAGCTGAAAGCCCAACAATAAAAGGTGTGATTAGCACGCCAGCTAAAATTCCTGAAGTTACTGTACGTGTTGAGGATGAGAAAGGCCAAGTTGTGACCACCTTTAAAGTTGATGGCAGTAAGGGGGGCAATGTCGATGTTAACTGGGATGGCCTCGATAAAGATGGAAACCCTGTAACCGCAGGTAACTATACGATCAAGGCGAGTGGTTTAGTGGATGGAAAATCCCAAGAATTGCCAGTCTCGACCTATGCTCATGTGACCAGCGTTTCTCTCGGTACGGCCAGTACTGGCGCGATTCTTAACTTGAGAGGCGGTATGGGCATCAAGTTAACCGATGTGTTAGCTGTGTCTGAAACCTAAGTTTGCATAAAAGAATTTTTGCAGCATCCGAATTGGGCGCAAGTCGCTCATAAATGAATTGAGTCAAGTGTAGAGGTGAATTATGTCGTTTAACATTGCATTGAGTGGCATTTCTGCTGCGCAGAAAGATTTAAACACTACGGCGAATAACATTGCTAATGCGAACACCATTGGCTTTAAAGAATCCCGTGCTGAATTTGCGGATGTTTACGCTAATTCTATTTTTTCAAATGCTAAAACTGCTGTCGGTGGTGGTGTTGCTACGAGTCAAGTGGCACAGCAATTCCATCAAGGTAGTTTACAGTTGACGAATAACTCCCTTGATATGGCGATTAAAGGTGGTGGCTTTTTCGTTACTGCCTCTGAACTGGGTACATTAGACCACTCGTTTACCCGTGCAGGAGCATTTAAGGTCGATAAAAATAATTACATGGTTGATTCTGCTGGTAATTATTTGCAAACTTTCCCAGTGGATAAAGATGGGAACTCAACATCAGTGAGTTTAACGACGGCTAAGCCGGTACAAATACCAGACACTGCGGGTAGCCCTGTAAAGACTGAGAATGTTACTTTACAAATGAACTTAAATGCTAAGGAAAGTGCACTCGACCCTGCGGCATTCGATCCTCTAGATGCAAAAACCTACAATAACGTTACATCAATGACAATTTATGACTCACTCGGTGAGCCACATATTATGACCACTTATTTTGTTAAGCCCAAAGATGGTTCGTACAATGGTGAGAACAATTGGGTGGCTTACTATGCTGTTGATGGAAAACAAGTCGATCTAGCCGGTCCTGCTGGTACTTATCAAACAGATACCACCGGCGATGGTACACCTGATGCAACGGGCACGGCTCAAACTGCTGGTGGTTGGAAAGGCTCTGTACTCAAGTTCAATTCTGTTGGTGTCTACACTGGTAGTGATCCTGCTATAGTCAAGACTGAGGCTTTGGGCGTCAGTGGTGCGGGTGTTTTAGGGCCTGGTGCCGATGGTACTCAAGAGTTGACTGTGAAGTTTAATGCCCCAACGCAATATGCTGCTCCTTTTGGTGCAACTGAGTTGACGCAAGATGGTACGACTGTAGGTCGCTTAACTAACGTTGAAATCGGCGAAGATGGTTTAGTGACCGCGAGTTATTCTAATGGTTCAACCGTGCCTTTAGCACGGGTTGCTTTAGTTCGTTTTGCTAACGAACAAGGTTTAACGCAAGTGGGTAATACGTCGTGGAAAGCCAGTTTAGCTTCAGGTCCAGCGTTAGCGGGTGAGGCAAATAGTGGAACTTTTGGTAGCATCAGTTCATCGGCGTTAGAGCAATCGAACATCGATTTAACGACTGAACTGGTCGATTTAATTTCGGCGCAGCGTAACTTCCAAGCGAACTCTCGTACGCTTGAAGTGAATAACACGCTGCAACAAACCGTATTACAAATCCGCTAATCATTACTTTATTTAACTAAGTGTTGCCGCCAGTGGCAACACTTAGCCTTTATCCTGCCGTCAAATCACTTCATTTTCATATTTTTCAATTCTATCAGTAAATTAAACGTTATTTTTTGTTGGCATGATGCTTGCTTGGATATTGTCATGTAGAAAATTTGACGGAGCAGTCTGTGGACAAATTCCTTTATGTCGCCATGAGTGGCGCTAAGCAAAATATGAATGAGCTGGCACTCCGTGCGAACAACTTAGCCAATGCTAATACCGATGGTTTTAAATCAGATATGGCGCAGGCCAGATCGATGCAAGCCTTCGGTGAAGGGTTGCCTTCAAGGGTGTTTGCGATGACAGAATCTCCGTCAGCTAATTTTCGCTCTGGTCCGATAAAAACCACTGGACGGGATCTCGATGTTGCCATTAAAGGCGATGGCTGGTTTGCCGTTCAGGCGAAAGATGGCAGTGAAGCTTATACCCGTTCAGGTAGTCTCAGTTTCGATGCGACGGGCATGTTGTATAACGACAGAGGCAATCCCGTGATGGGGGACGCTGGCCCGATAGTGCTGCCATTACCTATTGATAAAGTGTCAATTTCACAGGATGGCATAGTGTCTGTTCGCCCTCAGGGGGCGACTGCTGAAGTGATAGAAGAAGTGGCTAGATTGAAGTTAGTTAATCCCGGCAATACGCAGATGATGCGTGGTGAAGATGGATTATTTCGACAAATGTCAGGCGAACCAGCACCAGCTGACCCTTTCGTCGCAGTTGAAAGTGGTGCCGTAGAGGGCAGTAACGTTAACCCTGTTGATGAAATGGTGTCTTTGATTGATCTTCAGCGCCAGTTTGAATTGCAAGTCAAGATGATGAAAACCGCGGAAGAGAATGATCGCGCTTCATCTTCATTAATGCGTATTAGTTAGGAGATAGATTATGCATCCGGCGTTATGGATTAGTAAAACTGGCTTAGACGCACAGCAAACTGATATTTCAGTGATTTCAAACAACGTAGCGAACGCTAGCACTGTGGGCTACAAAAAAAGCCGCGCAGTATTTGAAGATTTACTCTATCAAACAGTTAACCAAGCAGGTGGTGTTAGTGCATCTAACACTAAGCTACCCAACGGATTAAACATAGGTGCGGGTACGAAAGTCGTCGCCACTCAAAAAATGTTTACTCAGGGTAACATGCTGACGACGGATAACTCGCTGGATCTTATGATTGAAGGTCCTGGATTTTTTGAAATCCAGCTCCCTGATGGAACCACTGCTTATACTCGAAATGGTCAGTTTACCCTAGACGATACGGGTCAGATTGTGACGCCAGGTTCTGGCTATTTGCTACAACCCGCGATCACTATTCCTGATAATGCGACCAGTATTACCGTTTCAGCAGAGGGTGAAGTTTCAGTAAAAACGCCGGGTACCGCTGAGAACCAAGTCGTGGGTCAGTTGACTATGACGGATTTTATTAATCCATCGGGTCTAGATCCTATGGGACAAAACTTATATACGGAAACCGGTGCGAGCGGCACACCAATTCAAGGTACCGCTTCGTTAGATGGTATGGGTGCTATTCGTCAAGGCGCCTTAGAAACCTCTAACGTGAACGTGACCGAGGAACTGGTGAACCTTATCGAAAGTCAGCGCATTTACGAGATGAACTCAAAAGTGATTTCAGCGGTAGATCAGATGCTGTCTTATGTGACTCAGAATTTATAGAGGCAAACATCATGGCTAGATATCTTGTGTTGGCCGTCGCGTTATTGCTTGCAGCTTGTAGCTCGACGCAAAAGAAACCCCTTGCGGATGATCCCTTTTACGCGCCGGTATACCCAGAGGCACCGCCGACAAAAATTGCCGCAACTGGCTCTATTTATCAAGACAGCCAAGCATCTAGCTTGTATTCGGATATACGCGCCCACAAAGTCGGTGACATTATCACTATCGTATTGAAGGAATCGACTCAAGCTAAGAAGAGTGCAGGCAATCAGATCAAAAAAGGTTCAGACATGAGCTTAGATCCCATCTTTGCAGGTGGTAGTAATGTGTCCATTGGCGGAGTGCCAATTGATTTGCGTTACAAAGATAGCATGAACACTAAGCGTGAATCGGATGCGGATCAGAGCAATAGTCTAGATGGCAGCATCTCGGCAAACGTGATGCAAGTGCTAAACAACGGCAGCTTAGTGATCCGTGGCGAAAAATGGATTTCAATTAATAATGGTGATGAGTTTATTCGTGTCACTGGTCTCGTTCGCTCGCAGGACATTAAACCCGATAACACTGTCGATTCAACGCGAATGGCTAATGCCCGTATCCAATACAGTGGCACAGGCACTTTCGCAGATGCTCAAAAAGTGGGCTGGTTAAGCCAGTTCTTTATGAGCGACTGGTGGCCCTTCTAAGGAGTCGTATCATGAAATATAAACTGGTGTTAGCCGTTGCCATGCTAGTGTTTTCTCTACCTAGTCAGGCTGAACGAATTAAAGATATTGCCAATGTGCAAGGTGTGCGTAGTAACCAGTTGATTGGTTATGGCTTAGTGGTCGGTTTGCCGGGAACGGGGGAAAAAACCAGTTATACCGAGCAGACCTTTATGACTATGCTCAAAAACTTTGGGATTAATCTTCCTGACAACGTCAAACCAAAAATTAAAAACGTTGCAGTGGTAGCCGTACACGCGGATATGCCCGCCTTTATCAAACCTGGTCAAGATCTTGACGTGACGGTATCTAGCTTAGGTGAAGCCAAAAGCTTACGCGGTGGCACCTTATTACAGACCTTTTTGAAAGGGGTAGACGGTAATGTGTATGCGATTGCCCAAGGTAGTTTAGTGGTGAGTGGTTTTAGTGCCGATGGTTTAGATGGTTCAAAGGTGATTCAAAATACGCCAACTGTTGGTCGTATACCGAATGGCGCGATTGTTGAGCGTAGTGTAGCAACCCCATTTTCAACTGGCGATTATTTGACGTTTAACCTACGTCGTTCGGATTTCTCTACTGCGCAGCGCATGGCTGATGCGATCAATGATCTATTAGGTCCAGATATGGCGCGTCCTTTAGATGCGACGTCTGTTCAGGTAACGGCTCCACGTGATGTATCACAACGGGTCTCCTTTTTAGCAACGCTTGAAAACCTTGATGTTGTTCCCGCAGAGGAATCTGCCAAAGTGATCGTTAATTCACGTACTGGAACCATAGTGGTTGGGCAAAACGTACGCTTACTCCCTGCGGCGATTACCCATGGCGGCATGACTGTCACGATTGCGGAGGCGACACAGGTTTCGCAGCCTAACGCGTTGGCAAATGGTCAAACAACCGTCACGAGTAATAGTACGATCACAGCGACAGAAAGTGACCGCCGTATGTTTATGTTTAATCCAGGCACTACGCTGGATGAGCTGGTTAGAGCGGTTAACTTAGTCGGTGCAGCCCCTTCAGATGTGTTAGCAATACTTGAAGCATTAAAAGTGGCAGGAGCTTTGCATGGTGAACTTATCATCATCTAATTTCTGTCGGGAAAATCATGGAAAAGCTTTCAAGTTCATCACATTTTCTTGACCTGGGCGGGCTAGATTCACTCCGCGCCCAGGCTCAGAAAGATGAGAAGGGCGCCTTGAAAAAGGTTGCCCAACAATTTGAAGGTATTTTCGTGCAAATGCTGATGAAAAGTATGCGCGATGCCAATGCGGTTTTTCAGTCTGATAGTCCACTCAATAGCCAATACACTCAGTTTTACGAGCAGATGCGCGATCAGCAGCTATCGGTCGATTTATCTGACAAAGGTGTATTGGGCCTTGCCGATATGATGGTGCAGCAACTCTCTCCCGAAACAAGTCATTTCACGCCTGCATCGGTATTGCGTGACGATGGTGGCATGAAAATGCTCCACGACGATAAAGCGCTTAATGTGCCTATGCAGAGTTCAGCCGCTCCTGTGGTTGAACCCACAGTTGTAAATCATGGTGTGCCGGCTGCTATCGCTCGGCCTGTATTTGAACCGGATAGAGCTGAAGATGCCAATTCATCAATGGACATTGATGCGCCTAATCGTTCACTGGCTATCGATACGCCTAAGCCGAGCTGGAGTGAACAATCACTTTCAGTGGTAGAACCTGTGATTAGCGGCCAAGTTTTGCCGACGGCAGCATTTAGGGAAACCCAAAAGATTGTCAGGTTTGGTAGTCGAGAAGAATTTTTAGCGACCTTATATCCACATGCTGAAAAAGCCGCAAAAACATTAGGTACCCAACCAGAAGTATTATTGGCGCAATCAGCACTGGAAACTGGCTGGGGACAAAAAATCGTCCGCGGCAATAACGGTGCGCCGAGTCATAATCTATTCAACATTAAAGCTGATCGTCGTTGGTTAGGCGATAAGGCTAACGTCAGTACCCTAGAATTTGAGCACGGTGTTGCTGTTCAGCAAAAAGCTGACTTCCGAGTTTATAGTGATTTCGAGCATAGCTTTAACGATTTTGTGTCCTTCATTGCCGAAGGTGAACGTTATCAAGATGCGAAAAAAGTGGCCGCTTCCCCTACCCAATTCATCCGAGCTTTGCAGGATGCGGGTTATGCCACTGATCCTCGATACGCTGAAAAAGTGATTAAAGTGATGCAGTCGATCAGTGAAGAACTGAAATCAATTCTGCCAGGAGAAGACAAATGATGAATCTTACAACCCTGTTTGTTCATAGGAGTGTCAACTAATGGCCGTTGATCTACTGAATATAGCGCGAACTGGGGTGCTTGCCTCCCAGTCGCAACTGGGTGTTACCAGTAATAACATAGCTAACGCCAATACCGCTGGTTACCACAGACAAGTGGCAACCCAGTCGACTCTTGAATCGCAGCGTTTTGGTAGTAGTTTTTATGGCACAGGAACTTACGTTAATGACGTTAAGCGTATCTACAATGACTATGCCGCAAGAGAGTTACGCATTGGCCAAACAACGTTAAGTGCCGCCGAAGCCAGCTACGGTAAATTGAGTGAGCTAGATCAGCTGTTTTCACAGGTAGGTAAAGTTGTGCCACAAAGCTTGAATGACCTGTTTTCGGGGCTGAATAGTGTGGCTGATTTGCCTGCAGATTTGGGTATTCGGAGTTCGACCCTAACAAACGCACAGCAAGTTGCCAGCAGTCTTAATCAGATGCAGTCGTATTTGAATGGCCAGCTTAATCAGACCAATGACCAGATCACTGGTATGACTAAGCGTATCAATGAGATCAGTACAGAACTGGCAAATTTAAACCTAGAGTTAATGAAGTCGCCGAATCAGGATGCGCAGTTGCTTGATAAGCAAGATGCACTTGTTCAAGAGTTAAGCCAGTACGCTCAAGTGAATGTTATTCCATTAGAAAATGGTGCTAAGAGCGTAATGCTCGGTGGCTCAGTGATGTTGGTTTCTGGTGAAATTGCTATGACGATGGGAATCCAAGCGGGTGATCCATTTCCGAATGAGCTCCAATTGACTTCAAGTATTGGTTCGCAAAGTGTCACTGTTGATCCGAGTAAACTTGGCGGTCAGTTAGGGGCCATTTTTGATTATCGTGATCAAACGTTAATTCCCGCGGGTCATGAGCTCGATCAATTAGCCTTGGGCGTGGCTGATAACTTCAATAAAATGCAAGCACAAGGTATTGACCTCAATGGGCAAGTTGGTGCCAATATCTTCAAAGATATCAACGATCCTATGATGTCTTTGGGCCGTGCAGCAGGTTTTTCTGGTAATACAGGTAATGCAACGTTAGGCGTCACCATAGATGACACCAGTTTATTAACTGGTGGTGCCTACGAACTGTCATTTACCGCGCCTGCAACTTATGAGCTGAGAGATTCGAAAACGGGGGCAATTACGCCACTGACGTTAACTGGCTCGACTTTATCGGGTGGATCTGGATTTTCAATTGATATAAAAGCGGGCGCTATGGCGTCTGGCGATCGTTTTGCCATTCGCCCGACAGCAGGTGCTTCAAATGGCATTGAAGTGGTCATGAAAGACCCTAAAGGCATTGCCACCGCATCACCAAAGATTACTGCAGATGCCGCTAACTCGGGCAATACCCAAGTGAAGTTGACTCAAATTAGCAATCGTAATGCCGCAAATTTCCCTGTAACGGGCAGTGAGTTGACGATAAAGCTCGATACCACAGTTGTGCCTCCAACCTATGAAGCATTCGACGCCGCGGGAACATCCCTTGGGGCTGCAGCCCCTTATACGCCTCCGAGTATTAGCGCTTTTGGTTTTACCTTTGAAGTTGACAGCAAAGCGGCTGCAGGCAATGACAGATTTACCTTCGATTTATCCTTCGCAGAGGGGGATAACTCTAATGCTGTCGCTATGGCTAAGTTGAGCGAAAGTAAGGTGATGAATGGGGAAAAGTCGACCCTAGCTGATGTGTTCGAGAACACTAAGCTCGAGGTAGGCAGTAAAACGAAAGCGGCTGAAGTGCGTGTTGGTTCGGCAGAGGCCGTGTATCAACAAGCTTATGCGCGAGTTGAGAGTGAGTCGGGCGTGAACTTAGATGAAGAAGCGGCAAATTTAATGCGTTTTCAGCAAGCCTATCAAGCCTCTGCGCGGATCATGACGACTGCACAGCAGATTTTTGACACCTTATTATCCTCAGTGCGTTAGGAGATTTAACTATGCGATTATCATCCGCGCAGATTTTTAATCAAAGCATTACCAGTGTGCTGCAAAAGCAAACGGCGACCAGCAAAATTCTTGACCAATTGAGCAGTGGTAAGAAAGTCAATACTGCTGGTGATGATCCTGTGGCGTCACAGGGTATTGATAATCTGAATCAGAAAAATGCGCTAGTCGATCAGTTTATGAAAAATATTGACTATGCGACAAATCGTCTTGCTGTGGCAGAAAGTAAACTCGGTAGTGCTGAAGATTTAACTGGCTCTATGCGTGAGCAAGTTATGCGAGCGATAAACGGCACACTATCAGGAACTGAGCGGCAAATGATTGCCGAAGAGATGAAAGGCAGCTTAGAAGAATTGCTCTCTATTGCCAATAGTAAGGATGAATCTGGCAATTATATGTTCTCTGGTTTCAGTACCGATAAAGAACCTTTTGCTTTTGATAACTCGACGCCGCCTAAAATAGTGTATAGCGGCGACTCTGGCGTCAAAAATAGTTTAGTACAAACGGGTGTTGCCATGGGGACAAACATCCCTGGCGATAGCGCGTTTATGAAAGCACCCAATGGACTTGGTGATTATAGCGTCAATTATTTGGCCAGCCAGCAGGGGGAGTTTAGCGTTAAAACAGCAAAAATTGCTGATGCTGCAACTTATGTTGCTGATACATATACATTTAACTTCACTGATAATGGCGCCGGCGGTACTAACTTGCAAGTGCTCGATTCTGCAAGTAATCCCGTCGCAAACGTAGTTAACTTCGATGCCACTAATCCCGTTAGTTTTAATGGTATAGAAGTTAAAATTGATGGAAAACCCAGCGCTGGCGATACTTTCACCATGGAGCCGCAGGCCGAAGTCAGTATTTTCGATACGATCAGCAGTGCGATTGCATTAATTGAAGACCCTAATTCTGCCAACACTCCCCAAGGTCGAGCTCAGTTGGCACAGATATTGAATAACATCGATAGTGGCGTCAATCAAATTAGTTCTGCCAGAAGTGTGGCGGGGAATAATCTGAAAGTTGTCGAAAGTTACAAAGAGACTCATACCGAGGAGAAAGTGGTGAACTCATCAGCGCTATCACTCTTGGAAGATCTCGATTATGCATCAGCGATTACGGAATTTGAAAAGCAACAGCTTGCATTGAACGCAGTCTCTAGCGTGTTTAGTAAGGTGGGTTCTGTTTCCCTGTTCGACTTTATTTAACAGAAAGCAAGTACCTATCCATCTGTAAGATAAATTGTTAAAAATTTAGCCAAGCTCCAAGCCTTGGCGGTATAACTAGGAAGAGGAACTCAACATGGCTATTACAGTAAATACCAACGTGACTTCAATGAAGGCACAAAAGAATTTAAATACTTCCAGTAGCGGTTTAGCGACCTCAATGGAACGTTTATCCAGTGGTCTACGCATTAACAGTGCGAAAGATGACGCCGCTGGTCTAGCCATTTCTAACCGCTTGAACAGCCAAGTGCGCGGTTTAGATGTGGGTATGCGTAACGCAAATGATGCGATTTCAATTGCTCAAATTGCCGAAGGTGCGATGCAAGAGCAAACCAATATGTTGCAGCGTATGCGTGATTTGACTGTTCAAGCAGAAAACGGTGCGAATAGCACTGATGACTTAACTGCATTGCAAAAAGAGATGGATCAATTAGCAGAGGAAATTACTGCTATAGGTGATAGTACGGCGTTTGGTAACACCAAATTAATGACTGGTGGCTTTTCTGCGGGTAAAACCTTCCAAGTAGGGCACCAAGAAGCTGAGGATGTCACTATTTCGGTAGGGACAACCAATGCTGCAAGTTTATCTGTCAATTCGCTATCCGTAGCGACTTCTGCTGGTCGTTCAACTGCACTCGCGAATATTGATGCTGCCATTAAAACAATTGACAATCAACGAGCCAATTTAGGTGCGAAGCAAAACCGTTTGGCCTATAACATTAGTAACAGTGCTAATACTCAAGCCAACGTTGCTGATGCTAAGAGTCGTATCGTGGATGTCGATTTTGCGAAGGAAACTTCAGTTATGACTAAGAACCAAGTGTTACAACAAACGGGTTCTGCAATGCTTGCACAGGCTAACCAGTTACCTCAAGTTGCATTATCTCTTCTTGGTTAATGTTATTTGCGTGATGTTATATGAAGCACTTTTGCCTACTTGTTCTAGAATTATCTAGAAAAGTAGGCAAAGTTTTATAGGAGTTGATATTTATGTTTATGATAATTAGAGTTATTTTTTAAAATCAAGATATTTTAAAAAATAACTCTAAAGTTAAAAAAGATGCTGCCGTTAAATATACTGTAACCACTAAGACCCGCCTGGCTTAAGTAGACAGGCAAGTTCACAAGCCAGGTATAAAGAGGAAACGATCATGGCCATTACAGTAAACACAAACGTCACTTCATTAAAAGCTCAAAAGAATTTAAATACTTCCGCAGGCGGTTTGGCCACATCTATGGAACGTTTATCCAGTGGTCTGCGTATTAACAGTGCCAAAGATGACGCTGCTGGTTTAGCGATATCTAACCGACTAAACAGCCAAGTGCGTGGCCTTGATGTTGGCATGCGCAATGCTAACGATGCCATTTCAATCGCCCAGATTTCTGAAGGTGCGATGCAAGAACAGACTAACATGCTTCAACGTATGCGTGATTTGACAGTACAAGCAGAGAATGGTTCTAACAGTACTGATGATTTGACAGCATTGCAAAGCGAAATTGATGAACTGGCATTAGAAATTACAGCAATCGGTGATACAACTGCATTTGGTAGCACAAAATTACTGAATGGTGATTTCTCCGCAGGTAAGACCTTCCAAGTCGGACACCAAGAAGGCGAAGACATTACGATTTCAGTAAAAGCAACGAATGCTGGTGCGTTATCTGTTAATAGTTTGTCGGTTGCAAGTTCAGCTGGCCGTTCAACTGCACTCGCTGCGATTGATGCTGCCATTAAAACGATTGATAGTCAGCGTGCTAACTTAGGTGCTAAACAAAACCGTCTAGCATACAACATCAGTAACAGTGCTAATACTCAAGCAAACGTTGCTGATGCGAAGAGCCGAATTGTTGATGTGGATTTTGCGAAAGAAACATCACAAATGACCAAGAACCAAGTGTTGCAACAAACGGGTTCTGCAATGTTGGCCCAAGCCAACCAGTTACCTCAAGTGGCCTTGTCACTGCTGTAGTTTAAAGCAGAATAGTGAGAAAGTGATAAGGGAGGTTCGGTGACGGATCTCCCTTTGCCACTTTAAAGGTTAATGTAGTTTTATAGGGTAATTTTAATGTAACCATTTAAAGTTATTACTAAATTTGCTGAGGTATGGCTATGGATATCAATATAGCAAGTTCACCTTCTATGCTTCACAGTAAGGTTGATTTAGCTCAAACGCCGCTAAAAGCATCTGCTCCAGATGCTGAATTAAAGCGAAATACGGCTATTGAACAAGCTGTGGAACAAGATGTAACGAAAAATGAACAGAATCCAAGTAAGCTGGCTCAAGTTGCCACAGAGTTGTCTGATATGATGTCTATGATGCGTAAAGGTTTAGCATTTAAGGTTGATGAGAACTCTGGACAAGCTGTTGTGACTGTACTTGACCGAGATACTGGTGATGTGATTAGACAAATGCCGAGTGAAGAAGCATTAGCCTTGGCAGAAAAACTATCAGAAGTCACAGGGCTTTTGATGAAAACAGAAGCATAAATATTTGTAAGTACGTTTGATTGAGAGGTCTATATGGCATTAACAGCAACAGGCATGGGATCTGGCCTTAAAATTAGTGAAATTGTGCAAGTTTTAGTTGATGCCGAAAAAACACCGAAAGAAGCGATGTTTAATAAAACGGAAGACAGCATCAAAGCAAAAGTTTCTGCTATGGGAACCTTAAAAAGTGCGTTGTCTACGTTTCAAGATGCCTTAAAAAAACTTCAAACTGGCGATGCCCTCAATCTGCGTAAGGTTTCTGTTAGTAATCAAACTTATTTGTCAGCAACAACAGACAAAACCGCACAAGCGGGTAGCTATGGTATTAAAGTTGAGCAACTTGCGGTAAATCATAAAATTGCTGGAAAAAACGTTGCAGATCCTGGATTACCTGTAGGTGAAGGGAGCCTTGATTTTGGTATCAATGGTAAGAATTTCTCCATTGATGTTTCGGCTACCGATTCACTTGCTGCGATTGCTAAAAAAGTTAATGAATCCCCAGATAACGCGGGCGTAACTGCAACCGTTATTACCAGTGATGCAGGCAGTCGATTGGTTTTTAGTTCAGATAAGTCAGGTGAAGACAATCAAATTAGTATTACAGCTAATGACACGACTGGAACTGGACTCAATGATATGTTCGGTGCTGGTAATATCTCCACGCTTCAAGATGCTAAAAATGCAGTTGTTTATATCGATAATCAGAAAGTTACCTCGCAAACTAATGAAGTTAAAAATGCTATTGCAGGGGTGACGTTAAACTTAACTGATGCTGATGTTTCTAAGACGACTACGTTAAAAATTGAACAAGATGATGATGCAGTAAAGACAAATGTGAAAGCTTTTGTCGATGCCTACAATAGTTTAGCGACTGCAGTTGATAAAATGTCGTCTTATGATAAAGAGAAAAAAACAGCAGCTGCATTACAGGGCGACTCTATGATCCGTTCTATAGAATCGCAACTCCGAAGTATATCGAGTGAACGAGTGCCAACTGATAGCGGCAGTTCGATAGCATTATATGATATTGGTATAAAAACAGATAGATATGGTAAGTTGTCTGTCGATGATACTAAACTTAATAAAGTCATCTCTGAAGATATGGCCAGTGTTGAGGCATTATTCTCGACACCAGATAAAGGGCTTGCTAATCGCTTTAATGATCTTGCAGATAGTTATGTCAAGTCTCGAGGATTAATTGCGTCACGTCAAACCGGATATACTAATCAACAAAGCCAGCTTACAGATAGAAGAGAAGCTTTCACGCTTAAAATGGATCAACTAACAGCCCGTTTAACGAAGCAATTTAATGCGATGGATCTTGTCGTTGGAAAACTAAATCAGCAGAGCAGTGGTCTTGTTGATCGTTTGAATTCGCTTCCTGGAGCTGTTAAAAAACGATAGTGAAATTATAAATGAGTAAGGGGAGTATAAGTGAAACAACTCGATGAGCTTAATGTCCTTTTGAGTGAAAATTTAAATAAACTGACTCAGCTTCCTGCTGAAGAGCCTCAATCTGACGAGTTGGTGTCGAACTTGCAAGTACTGGTTGGAGAGCGTCAAATTTTACTCAATGTATTAGTGGCTGATGCTAATATGACAGATGTTGATTATCTTCAACATCAGCTTGAACTTACTCAAGAGTACACAAGTAAAGCAAGTGTTGTTATGGCAGATAGGCAAGCATTATTACATGCAGGTAATAAGAATAAGCGCCAGATTAGTGTTTATGAGACTATAGATTTAAACAGGTAGGTGTTTATGAGAGGATCACTGCAATCGTATCGTAAGGTGTCTTTAGAGAGTGAAATTACTGTTGCGTCACCACATCGTATTATTCAGCTTATGTTTGCGGGGGCACTGCAACGTTTAGCACAAAGTCGTCTTGCGATTGAACAAAATGACTTGTCTAATAAAGGTATGTACATTGGCAAAGCTATTGGGATTATTACTGGTTTAAACAATAGCCTAGATATGGATGCTGGTGGCCAGATAGCCAGAAATTTGAGTGATTTATATGACTTTATGTTGCGTAGAATTTCTGAAGCTAACGTAAATAATGATGTGAAAGCGATTGATGATGTATGTGATATTTTACGTACTATCAAAGAAGGTTGGGATGCAATTCCTGCAGATAAACATAATATTTCTGCGCATTCTGAAGCGGGTTAATATCTTATTTCGTTATTAAAAATAGACGCACTGGTTGCGTCTTTTTTTTGGCTTAAAGTCAAAGTATTGACGTTTTAGACTAGAATCATGATGTAAATGAACTAAAATCAATTCAGTTTGGCATAAACCTCATCTGAGGCTTGCTTCTCGTCTGCTGATAATACAATATTCATCACAAGTAGTGATGGTGGCACAGATTGTTACATTGAATTTGTTAAGCTTTTACAGCAACTAATCATAAATAATTAATGCGAATTAATACATATTAGAGCTTTACGGCCTACTGAATGATGCAAACAGATCAACGAATTTTACTTATCGGCCCTCCATCAGAGCGATTAAATCGCCTGTGTTGCATTTTGGATTTTTTAGGTGAGCAATTTGTACAAATTGACACCGAAAAATTAAGTGCTAGCCTCCAAGATACCCGTTTTCGAGCTTTAGTTATCCTAACTGATGTTATGGATGCTGATGGGCTTAAAAACATCGCAGGTCAACATCCATGGCAACCTATGCTGTTGCTTGGCAATGTTGACGATCTGCAAGTGTCTAATATTCTTGGACATATAGAAGAACCTTTAACGTATCCTCAGCTCACTGAATTATTACACTTTTGCCAAGTATTCGGTCAAGTTAAACGGCCTCAAGTCCCTACTAGTGCGAATCAAACAAAGTTATTCCGAAGCTTAGTGGGACGCAGTGATGGTATTGCGAATGTGAGGCACTTGATAAATCAAGTAGCAACATCTGAGGCAACCGTGCTTGTTCTGGGTCAATCAGGTACAGGTAAAGAAGTGGTCGCCCGTAATATCCATTATTTGTCTGAGCGCCGTGACGGTCCATTTATCCCTGTTAACTGTGGTGCTATACCGCCTGAGTTATTAGAGAGTGAGCTATTTGGTCATGAAAAGGGGTCATTTACGGGGGCAATCTGTTCTCGTAAAGGCCGTTTTGAATTAGCTGAAGGTGGTACACTATTTCTCGATGAAATAGGAGACATGCCACTACAAATGCAAGTTAAATTACTCCGTGTGCTGCAAGAGCGGGTATTTGAGCGCGTTGGTGGTACTAAGACTATTAATGCTGATGTACGCGTAGTTGCTGCGACACATAGAGATTTAGAAACCATGATCAGCGTTAATGAGTTCCGTGAGGATCTTTATTACCGCCTAAACGTATTCCCGATTGAAATGCCCGCGTTGTGTGATCGCAAGGACGATGTGCCTTTGCTATTACAAGAGTTAGTTAGCCGAGTCTATAACGAAGGCCGTGGTAAGGTGCGTTTTACGCAGCGTGCGATAGAGTCGCTGAAAGAACATGCTTGGTCGGGCAACGTGCGCGAGCTGTCTAATTTAGTCGAACGCCTCACCATTTTATATCCGGGTGGATTGGTCGATGTTAACGATTTACCTGTCAAATATCGCCATATCGATGTGCCCGAATATTGTGTAGAGATGAGTGAAGAGCAACAGGAACGTGATGCTTTAGCTTCTATCTTTAGCGATGAAGAGCCGGTTGAAATCCCTGAAACGCGTTTCCCTAGTGAGCTGCCGCCTGAAGGTGTGAACCTTAAGGATTTGTTAGCAGAACTAGAAATAGACATGATACGTCAGGCGCTAGAGCTACAAGATAATGTCGTAGCTCGCGCTGCTGAAATGCTTGGAATACGCCGTACAACGCTTGTAGAAAAAATGCGTAAGTACGGAATGACAAAAGATTAGTTTTCTATTTTATTGTTATATAAGTTGTTTTAACCTCTAAAGTTCAATTTCCAATTTGGCATAGATACTGCAGTCACCCCGTCATAAGCAATTTTTTGACGGAGTGACTATGTCAGCCAACCCACTAGCGCAAATTGAGTCATTCAAGCACACTAGCAAACAATGGAACCAACTGCGTGAGGCCGCGAATATGTCCAATCGAATGGAGCATATTTTACAGGCTATGCCATCTGGCGTGGTGATTATCAATGGCGACGGTATAGTCACGGATGCCAATCCGGTAGCAGTTGAATTACTTGAGCGCTCCTTATGTGGCGTTCGCTGGATTGATGTGATCCACAGTGCCTTTGCGCCGCAGGACGATGATGGCCACGAAGTGTCGCTGCGTAATGGCCGTCGCGTTAAATTAGCGATTACGCCATTGACGCCAGAGCCTGGTCAATTAATTGTGTTAACTGATCTGACTGAAACTCGGTTATTACAGAAAAATATCTCCCATTTACAACGTTTATCTGCACTGGGCAAGATGGTAGCAACTTTGGCTCATCAGGTGCGCACGCCTTTATCTGCCGCTTTGTTATACGCTTCAAATCTTGCTAGTCCGAAGTTATCCGATGCCGCTAAAGCGAAATTCCAGCAAAAACTTGTTGATAGACTCAATGAACTCGAGCGGCAGGTTAACGACATGCTATTGATGGCGAAAGGCCGTCAGGATGAACTTGGAGATCTAATCTCGTTGGCTGAGGTTATCGACAATGTTTTGGCAAATTGTGAGCCAATAGCGGCAAAGCAAGGCTGTGACTTGTTATTTGATGATGCGTCAAGCAGCTCGATGTTAGCTAATTCCAATGCATTAAGCTCGGCGATTAATAATTTAGTCATGAACAGCATAGAAGCCGGAGCAACTGAAATTCGTATCCAAGCGAAGGAAGAGGGCGAACGGTTATTATTGGACGTCATCGATAATGGTAAAGGCTTAGACGCCACTATGCAGCAGAAGGTATTTGAACCTTTCTTTACGACTAAGTCGCAGGGAACTGGGCTTGGGTTAGCCGTTGTGCAATCTGTGGTGCGCAATCATGGAGGACAACTGCAACTCAGTTGTTTACCGAATAAAGGCTGTACTGTGTCTTTAGTATTCCCACGGGCTAAATCCGCAGTGATATTACCTTTGGAGATTACCCATGTTTGAAGCAAAGTTATTGCTCGTTGAGGATGATGCTTCATTACGTGAAGCCTTGTTGGATACTTTAATGCTGGCTCAGTATGAGTGTGTTGATGTTGCCTCCGGTGAAGACGCTATTTTAGCCTTGAAACAACATCAGTTTGATTTAGTTATTAGCGATGTGCAGATGCAAGGTATTGGTGGTTTAGGTTTATTGAACTACCTGCAGCAGCATCATCCTAAGTTGCCAGTGCTGTTGATGACGGCCTACGCGACTATTGGTAGCGCGGTGAACGCTATAAAATTAGGCGCTGTTGATTATTTAGCCAAACCTTTTGCACCAGAAGTGTTACTCAATCAAGTCTCACGCTATTTGCCATTAAAACAAAATGTGGATCAGCCCGTCGTCGCTGATGAAAAAAGTTTAGCCTTATTAGCACTGGCTCAACGGGTTGCCGCTTCTGATGCCTCCGTCATGATCTTAGGTCCTAGCGGTTCGGGTAAAGAGGTTTTGGCCCGTTATATTCATCAACACAGTAGCCGTGCTAATCAAGCCTTTGTGGCCATTAACTGTGCCGCTATTCCTGAGAACATGCTCGAAGCCACCCTTTTTGGTTATGAAAAGGGTGCATTTACGGGGGCTTATCAAGCGTGTCCGGGGAAATTTGAGCAGGCTCAAGGTGGCACTTTGCTGCTCGATGAAATCTCTGAGATGGATTTAGGCTTACAAGCTAAGTTGTTGCGGGTTTTGCAAGAGCGTGAAGTTGAGCGTTTAGGTGGCCGTAAAACCATTAAATTGGATGTGCGCGTGCTTGCCACATCTAATCGTGATTTAAAGACAGTGGTCGCAGCTGGCGGATTTAGGGAAGATCTCTACTATCGAATTAACGTATTTCCTTTAGCTTGGCCTGCGTTAAGTCAACGTCCTGCAGATATTTTACCTCTTGCGCGTCATTTACTGGCTAAACATGCTAAGGCATTGAATGTTGCCGATGTGCCTGAGTTGGATGAGAATGCGCGTCGACGTTTATTGAGTCATCGCTGGCCAGGGAACGTACGTGAACTCGACAATGTGATCCAGCGTGCTTTGATATTAAGAGCCGGTCAATTGATCACTGCCAATGACATTATTATCGATGCGCAGGATGTGATTTTAAGCGGTGAAGATCTAGACCCATTTTCTTCTGAGCCAGACGGTTTAGGTGAAGAGCTCAAAGCTCAAGAACATGTGATTATTTTAGAGACCCTTAATCAATGCCAAGGAAGTCGTAAGTTAGTCGCCGAAAAGCTAGGAATTAGCGCACGAACCCTAAGATACAAGATGGCAAGGATGCGTGATATGGGGATCCAACTGCCAAATTAGTCTATAAATTCAAGTTATCATCTCGCAGCCTCCACAGTGAGTGTGAGGCTGTATTTATTAAAATACACAACCGTAAAAGTGGCTCATTTCATCCAAAATCCTTAGATGTTGACATCTTCTTATCCCGTCAATTTATTATCAATCACGACCATTTGAAAACTTGGCCGTTATTTTGCATTGTCCCGTTATCGGTATTTTGATCGTCAAGAATTCGACGACTGGGAGCTCAGCATGCAAATAGGCGCAAATTCATTCCTGCAGGAAATGCAGAAACTCCAAGGCGAAATAACGCCGTCGTTTGGCGTTCAGCCAAATATCATGCAGCAAGTGAATAACACCAGTGGTGCAGACTTCGGTCAGTTGCTATCGCAAGCCGTCGGCAATGTCAGCGGCTTACAGTCTGCATCGTCAAACCTCGCGACACGTTTAGAGATGGGTGATACTACCGTTTCTTTATCGGACACTGTGATTGCCCGTGAGAAAGCGAGTGTCGCTTTCGAGGCGACAGTGCAAGTGCGTAATAAGCTTGTCGAAGCATACAAAGAAATAATGAGCATGCCTGTCTAGGCCAGTGAATAACCCAATTAGCAGGTACGAATCGTGAGTACAGAAATGATTGTCGGATCCAATTCCGGTTTAGCTGACCAAGGTGTCCAGCAAGAACATAAGTCAGGAATGATGGGAAATCTTGGCGGTGTCGATATGATGCGCCAAGTAACTATGATTTTAGCCTTAGCGATTTGTTTAGCCTTGGCGGTCTTTGTCATGCTGTGGGCGCAGGAGCCAGAGTATCGTCCATTGGGTAAAATGGAAACTCAGGAAATGGTTCAAGTGCTAGATGTACTTGATAAAAATAAAGTTAAGTACCAAATCGACGTGGACGTTATTAAAGTTCCTGAAGATAAATATCAAGAAGTCAAAATGATGTTGAGCCGTGCTGGTATCGACAGTCCTGCAGCCAACCAAGATTTTTTGAATAAAGACAGTGGCTTTGGTGTCAGCCAACGCATGGAACAGGCTCGTCTTAAGCATAGTCAAGAAGAAAACCTCGCCCGTGCGATTGAGCAACTACAAAGTGTCAGCCGTGCCAAAGTCATTCTTGCGTTACCTAAAGAAAACGTCTTCGCCCGCAATGCCTCTAAACCGAGTGCAACTGTGGTGATCAATACCCGTCGCGGTGGCTTAGGCCAAGGTGAAGTCGATGCTATCGTCGATATTGTTGCTTCTGCAGTACAAGGTTTAGAACCATCAAGGGTGACGGTAACTGACTCTAACGGCCGTTTATTGAACTCTGGCAGTCAAGATGGCGCGTCTGCGACGGCTCGCCGTGAACTTGAATTAGTACAGCAAAAAGAAGCTGAATATCGCACTAAGATTGAATCGATTCTGGTGCCAATTTTAGGTCCTGATAATTTTACCTCTCAAGTCGACGTCAGTATGGATTTTACTGCTGTTGAGCAAACATCAAAGCGTTTTAACCCTGATTTACCGGCACTGCGCAGTGAAATGACAGTTGAAAATAACACCACTGGCGGCTCTTCTGGTGGGATCCCTGGCGCGTTATCCAATCAACCGCCAATGGAGTCTAATATTCCAGAAGATGCAACAAAAGCGGCAGAGTCAGCAACGGCTGCAGCAGGTAATTCGCACCGCGAAGCGACCCGTAACTTTGAATTAGATACCACCATTAGCCATACCCGCCAGCAAGTTGGTGCAGTGCGCCGCATTAGTGTGTCAGTCGCGGTGGACTTTAAACCTGGTGCCGCTGGAGAAAATGGTCAAGTAGCCCGTGTTGCCCGTACCGAACAAGAACTGACCAATATCCGTCGTTTGCTTGAAGGCGCGGTTGGTTTTAGCTCACAACGGGGTGATGTGCTGGAAGTGGTAACTGTTCCCTTTATGGATCAATTGGTTGAAGATTTACCCGCACCTGAACTTTGGGAGCAACCTTGGTTTTGGCGTGCGATTAAGCTTGGGATTGGTGCGCTAGTGATTTTGGTGCTGATTCTAGCTGTGGTACGTCCTATGCTGAAACGCTTGATCTATCCTGACAGTGTGAATATGCCTGAGGATGGCAGATTAGGTAATGAATTAGCCGAAATTGAGGACCAATATGCGGCTGATACGCTAGGGATGCTCAATACTCAAGAGGCGGAATACAGTTATGCTGACGATGGCTCAATTCATATCCCTAATCTTCACAAAGATGATGATATGATTAAAGCTATCCGTGCGCTCGTGGCGAATGAGCCTGAGCTCTCTACTCAAGTCGTGAAAAACTGGTTACAAGACAATGGCTGAGAATAAAACGAAAGAAGTGGCTCCTGCGGCCGCACCTGCCTTTAATATCAAAGATATTAGTGGCGTTGAAAAGACCGCTATTTTACTCCTCAGTTTGAGTGAGGCTGATGCTGCATCCATTTTAAAACACTTAGAGCCGAAGCAAGTGCAAAAAGTGGGTATGGCCATGGCGGCAATGGATGAGTTTGGTCAGGAAAAAGTTATCGGGGTACATAAGCTGTTTCTTGATGATATTCAAAAGTATTCTTCAATTGGTTTCAACAGCGAAGAGTTCGTCCGTAAAGCCTTAACCGCCGCGCTGGGTGAAGATAAAGCGGGTAATCTGATTGAACAGATTATCATGGGCAGTGGCGCTAAAGGTTTGGACTCGTTGAAGTGGATGGATGCGCGCCAAGTGGCGACCATTATTCAAAACGAACATCCACAGATCCAAACCATTGTTTTGTCTTATCTAGAACCCGATCAAGCGGCGGAAATTTTTGGTCAATTCCCTGAGAATACCCGCTTAGACTTGATGATGCGTATTGCAAATCTTGAAGAAGTGCAGCCTGCAGCACTGCAAGAGTTGAACGACATCATGGAGAAACAGTTTGCTGGTCAAGGTGGCGCCCAGGCCGCAAAAATGGGTGGCTTAAAAGCGGCCGCCAACATAATGAACTACTTAGATACGGGTATCGAAAGTCAGTTGATGGAAACCATGCGCGAGTCTGATGAAGAAATGGCGCAGCAAATCCAAGATTTGATGTTTGTATTTGAAAACTTAATCGATGTCGATGACCGCGGTATTCAAGCCCTGTTGCGTGAAGTGCAGCAAGATGTACTGATGAAGGCGCTCAAAGGCACAGATGAGCAGCTGAAAGAAAAAATCTTGGGTAACATGTCAAAACGTGCCGCTGAATTGTTGCGTGATGACCTTGAAGCCATGGGCCCAATCCGTATCAGTGAAGTGGAAGTCGCCCAAAAAGAAATCCTGTCTATTGCTCGTCGCTTAAGTGACAGCGGCGAAATCATGTTAGGCGGCGGTGGTGGCGATGAGTTCCTCTAATCCGAGCGACAATAAATTGTTGAATAAGGTCTTGAGCGAAGGAGATGTCGAATTTAGTCACTGGGCGCTGCCAGATGTGACTGAAGCCGATGATGACTCTATCTCAAATCTGTTCGGCCATTCAAATCATCAAGCCGCTAAGTCGACTACAGTGGAAAGTGTTTCTCCACCGACTATGGCTGAGATTGAAGACATTCGCGCCCAAGCCGAAGAAGAAGGCTTTAGCGAAGGTAAGCAGCAAGGGTATGAGCAAGGGCTAGAAAAAGGGCGTTTAGAAGGGTTAGAGCAGGGCCATACTGAAGGGTTCTCCCAAGGGCATGAGCAAGGATTAGAAACCGGTTTAGCCCAAGCAAAAATATTGCTCTCGCGTTTTGAAACCTTATTAGCCCAATTTGAAAAACCATTGCAATTGCTCGATGGCGATATTGAACTCTCGCTACTAAACCTGAGTATGACATTAGCGAAATCTGTCATTGGCCACGAATTAAAAACTCATCCAGAACAAGTGCTTTCGGCATTGCGCTTAGGTATAGAATCGCTGCCGATAAAAGAACAAACGGTCACAATCCGCTTGCATCCTGACGATGTTATTTTAGTCGAACAACTTTATTCCAGCGCTCAATTGACCCGCAGTAAGTGGGAACTTGAAGTTGACCCTTCCTTAAGTCCAGGTGACTGTATTCTCAGTAGTCATCGTTCTTTAGTGGATTTGACCCTCGCATCGCGTATCGATGCTGTATTTGAGTCCTTACGGAACCAACATGCTCACTTAAGTGACAAGCAGCGTCAACTGCAAGAGGCGATAGAGGTTGAAGATACCGCAAAACACATTGCTGCTTCTGAGGCTGTGGGATCAGAGCTTGATGATCAGGTTGTCGATACGGTTTCTCAACATGCTGAGGATATACAATTTGCCTCAAACACAGGTGAGCAATTAGAGGCAGAATCAGATGCAAAATCGCCAACATCAACTGCTGAATAGGCTTAATCATCATCAGGGTAAGGTGCCGCCATTTCGCGCTGTGGCCAGTGGTCAACTGGTGCGTGTTGTCGGCTTAACCTTAGAAGCAAGCGGTTGCCGTGCGCCTGTGGGCAGTTTATGTTCGATCGAAACCATGGCGGGCGAGTTAATCGCCGAAGTTGTAGGCTTTGATGGCGAACTCCTTTATTTAATGCCTATCGAAGAATTACGTGGGGTATTACCCGGTGCGCGGGTTGTGCCTTTAGGGGAACAAACTGGACTCAATGTTGGTTTATCCCTGCTAGGACGCGTACTCGATGGTAACGGTGTGCCTTTAGATGGTTTAGGCGCTTTGCAGACCGACCAACAAGCGCCAAGACATAGCGCTGCCATTAATCCCTTATCCCGCCGTGCTATTACTGAACCGCTGGACGTTGGCGTTCGCGCTATCAACGCTATGCTGACCGTGGGCAAAGGCCAACGTATGGGCTTGTTTGCGGGCTCAGGTGTCGGTAAGAGTGTGCTCTTAGGTATGATGACTCGCGGTACTACCGCCGACATTATTGTGGTTGGGCTAGTGGGTGAGCGTGGCCGGGAAGTGAAAGAGTTTATTGAGGAAATTCTTGGTGAGAAGGGTCGAGCGCGTTCAGTCGTTGTTGCTGCGCCTGCGGATACATCGCCTCTGATGCGCCTTCGCGCCTGTGAAACCTCGACTCGTATTGCCGAATATTTCCGCGATTTAGGCTATAACGTTTTATTGCTTATGGACAGTTTAACGCGCTATGCCCAAGCACAGCGGGAAATTGCTTTGGCTGTGGGTGAACCGCCTGCGACTAAAGGTTATCCGCCTTCTGTGTTTGCAAAATTGCCACGTTTAGTTGAGCGCGCCGGAAACGGTGGCCCAGGGCAAGGTTCAATTACGGCATTTTATACTGTGTTGACGGAAGGGGACGATCAACAGGATCCCATTGCCGATGCTTCGCGGGCGATCCTCGATGGCCACATTGTCTTGTCACGTTCGCTTGCGGATTCGGGGCACTATCCTGCGATTGATATTGAAGCTTCTATTAGCCGAGTCGCGCCTATGGTGATCTCCAATGAACATTTGGAGGCGATGCGCCGCGTGAAACAAACCTATTCTTTGTATCAGCAAAATCGAGATTTGATTTCTATTGGGGCCTATGCCCAAGGAAGCGATCCTCGCATTGATAATGCGATACGACTGCAGCCAGCAATGAATGCTTTTTTACGACAAACCATGCGTGATGCATTTAGCTTTGCCGATAGCCAAGTCATGCTTGGGCAACTTGCTGCACAGTGCAAATAATGGCGTCATCGAATTAATCGAGGTCTAGTATGGCTAACGCCGATCCCTTGTTGTTAGTGTTAAAGCTTGCCAATGATGCCGAAGAACAAGCGGCGTTATTGTTAAAATCTGCGCAATTAGAGTGTCAAAAACGGTTGAATCAACTCAGTGCTCTGAATAACTATCGCTTAGAATACATGAAGCAAATGCAATCCCAGCAAGGTCAAGCCATCAGTGCTAGTCACTATCACCAGTTTCACCGTTTTATTCGTCAGATCGATGACGCAATTATCCAGCAAAATCGCGTCGTAGCCGACGGTGAAAAGCAAAAAGAATATCGACAACAACATTGGTTGGAAAAGCAAAAAAAACGTAAGGCAGTAGAATTACTCTTAGCCAGTAAAGAGAAGAAGCGTCAAGTGGCTGAACAAAAAAGGGAGCAAAAAATGACCGATGAATTTGCTTCCCAGCAATTTTATCGCCGTCATCAACGTTAGTGAAATGATAGGCATCTTTACTGCTCGCTAGCCGGATAGGCTCTTTAGTTTTTTTGTATTGATGGCATAAGCATCAATTCGGCACCTCTCAGTGTTAATTCTTTTCGATATGCTGTCGTAAAATCTGATGTTTTGGCATCTTATTTGCTTTGATTTAGTCCATGACCCTGCAACCGCAGTGTTTAATTGACGTTTCTACCTAGCCATTTCTTTTTTTGCTGGGTGATGTTTGGGAGCACTTATGCAACAAATGACCAATATCCTGTTAAGTAAAACAGGTAACTCTGCGGCCAATTCCGCTAAGACATCTTCCCAAGAGTCTAATAATGAAGACTTTTCATCTACACTTGCGTCAGTCACCGCTAGCTCATTTTCTATTTCTGCGTCTAAAAAAACCATTGCTAACACTGATGATACTGTGCAGGTTACCTCTGCTGATAAAGTAAAAGATGACGATATATCAACTGATGACGCCGACGTAAATCTCATTTTTGCCCAAATTAGCATGGCAAATGATATGAAGAAAACGGCATCAGATGGAGATAGTTTGCCGCTAGCATTTTTAAATGCTGAAGAAGATATAACTGGTGAAGAAAATATTGATACTTCATCAGCTTTATTAACCGGCTCAGCATTGGCATCTACTGTTTCTGCTGAGATTGAACTGGCATCAGATATAGATGCCGATGAAGCGGGTTTTTCTGCTGAATTACAAAAGTTAGTTTCTACTAGCCCAGATATGGCAGCAATTTCAATCGCAGATGATGTGAAACCATCTTCTTTGACTGATAAGTCACTCGTACATATTCTTCCCATAGACCCAAATATACTTGAAGCGTCAGCGGATAGTGATGCTGTGATTGATCCAAATTTGACCGATGACGCTTCAGAATTACCTTTAGAAGACACTGAGCTTGTCTCTGCCACTGAAGTCGTGGTGAGTATAGATGAGTCTTTAGTTGAGAATGAGGTCACATTTAATGCTGTGATTAATCAAGCGGGCTTAGCGAACAGTGCAACGATAAAGTCGGCAACCAACACTGCGGCAAAAGCAACGACTAGCAGCTCGACAGTGAATAGTCCCAATACGGGTAATATCGCGACCTCGGGAAATACTTTCGACCTGAATACCTTAGGCTCTTCAATTTCATCTGAACCATTAGAGACAACATCTGTAACAGAAAGTGATCTTGATGGGAGTCCCAATTCCGATTTGGCTGCTAACCTATTACTGAAAGATGCTAAATTGACGGTTGCAATGGATATTCCCAGAGACGAAAGTTTTATGGATGATAGTAATACTTTCTCAGAACTTAAGTCGACATCATCCATACAGACACTCTCGATGTCACAATTAAATCGCCAAGAAACCATGCAAGTTCAGCTGTCATTGCGTCAAGGCGTAGAGCAGCAAAACCAAATGCAGGAGATGATCCAACGATTTTCACCTGTGATGAAGCAGCAATTGATTACTATGGTGAGTCAAGGCATCCAACATGCGGAAATCCGGCTCGATCCCCCTGAGCTTGGGCATATGTTGGTAAAGATCCAAGTACATGGGGACCAAACCCAAGTACAGTTCCATGTTACTCAGCCGCAAACGCGCGATCTGGTTGAACAAGCTATGCCAAGATTACGTGAGTTATTGCAAGAGCAAGGGATGCAGTTGGCTGACAGCCATGTTTCTCAAGGCGATCAAGGTGAGCGTCGTGAAGGTAGTTTCGGTGATGGCGGCAGTTCAAATGCGGCTGATATGGATGAAATCTCGGCAGAAGAGTTACATTTAGGTTTAAATCAAGCGATTAGTGTAACTTCAGGTATAGATTATTACGCTTAAGCAGGTAACCTATAGCAATGACTGACATAATTACGTTTCAAATAAAACTGTAATGAGTTTCCGCCTAAATTAAAGAGAATAGTGATGGCTAAGGAAGAATCGTTAGAACTTGAAAGTACTGAAGAGCCTAAGAGTAAGAAGAAACTATTTATTTTTGCTGGTGTAGGCGTTTTAGTCGCGCTGTTAATCGGTGGCGGCGTCTGGTTCTTTATGGGAAGCAGTACCGAAGAGGTTCCCGCCGTAGCAGCAGATAGTGCTGTTCAGGCTGAAGTCCCAGCATCAGGAGCAGTGGCTACCGCATCATACGTGCCTATGCCGCGTCCTTTCTTATTCAACTTACCTGGGCCTGATAGGGCTCGTTTAGTTGAGATTAAAGTGCAGCTTATGGTGCGTGGTACCGATGATGATGTGCTAACACAAAAACATATTCCGCTGATTGAAGATGCGCTTTTAACGACCTTTAGTGGTGCAGATGTGCAAAAGCTCAGCACGCAAGCGGGGAAAGATGAGTTACGGCAGTTAGCACTTTTGAGTGTGCAAAATACTCTACAGTCAGTAACTGGGCGTAAGGTTGTCGAGAAAGTACTATTTACCGGTTTTGTAATGCAATAATCCTTTAACTTCAGCACCAAAAGAGGCGAAGGCAATATAGTGAGTGATTTATTAAGCCAAGACGAAATTGATGCGCTATTGCACGGGGTTGATGACGTCGATGATGACGAAATTGACGCTGTTGGAGAAGATGCCCGTTCCTACGATTTCTCTTCCCAAGATCGAATAGTTCGTGGGCGTATGCCGACGCTGGAAATCGTGAATGAGCGTTTTGCGCGCCATTTGCGCATTAGTATGTTTAATATGATGCGCCGAGCGGCCGAAGTGTCGATCAACGGTGTACAGATGCTCAAGTTTGGTGAGTACGTACATACGCTTTTTGTTCCAACTAGCTTGAATATGGTGCGTTTTAGCCCGCTCAAAGGCACTGCATTGATCACCATGGAAGCGCGACTGGTATTTATCCTAGTGGATAACTTCTTTGGTGGCGATGGGCGTTTCCATGCCAAGATTGAAGGGCGAGAATTTACGCCGACAGAAAGACGAATCGTACAGTTACTGCTTAAGATTATATTTGAAGATTATAAAGATGCTTGGGCGCCCGTAATGGATGTTGAGTTTGATTATTTGGACTCTGAAGTCAATCCCGCCATGGCGAACATTGTTAGTCCTACCGAAGTTGTGGTGATTAATTCATTCCATATTGAAGTCGATGGAGGCGGTGGTGATTTTCATATCACTATGCCTTACTCCATGATTGAACCTATCCGAGAGTTACTCGATGCGGGTGTGCAAAGTGACAAGCAAGATACTGATATGCGTTGGTCACAGGCATTGCACGATGAAATCATGGATGTGAAGGTCGGGTTCGATGCCAATATTGTTGAACATGAATTAACGCTCAAAGAGGTCATGAATTTTAAAGCGGGCGATATTATTCCGATTGAGTTACCCGAGTTTATCATGATGAAAATCGAGGATTTACCGACATATCGTTGTAAAATGGGCCGTTCTAGAGATAACCTAGCGCTTAAAATATGTGAGAAAATCCCTCGGCCAGAGACAGTTAAATCTGAGCTGCAATTGGTGACGCGTAAGGGTAAATCTCGTGATATATCAGAATTATAAGGTGAAGTAAGATGAGCACAGACGATACGGATGATTGGGCTGCAGCAATGGCAGAACAAGCGTTAGAAGAAGCCAACGCAATTGAACTCGATGAGCTGGTTGATGATTCAAGACCTATTTCTAAGGCTGAAGCGGCTAAGTTAGATACAATTTTAGATATTCCTGTCACCATTTCGATGGAAGTGGGCCGTAGCTATATTAGTATTCGAAACTTATTACAACTTAACCAAGGTTCTGTGGTTGAGTTAGATAGAGTTGCAGGTGAACCGTTAGATGTGATGGTCAATGGCACGCTTATCGCTCACGGTGAAGTGGTGGTGGTAAACGATAAATTCGGTATTCGCTTAACGGATGTGATCAGTCAAACTGAGCGAATTAAAAAGCTTAAATAATACGAGATGTAAAAGTCGTTGGAACTTTAAATGAGCACATCGGTAATACAGAGTTTAGTGGTAGCGGTTCAAGCGAGCGCCGATAGCCTCGGTGGGGAAGGCGCAGCGAATATTGCTTCAATAGCGCCTGCTGCTACAAAAATGGCAGAACCTTCTCAAGTTGCAACCTTAGCAAGTATGTTAGGCGGCTTGATTCTGGTTTTATTATTAATTTTCGCGTTAGCTTATTTACTGAGAAGGTTTAATTTAGTCCCCACGACCAATGGCGTGCTAAAGACTATTGCTGTGACTTCCCTCGGTCAAAAAGAGCGTTTAGTCTTGGTTCAGGTGGGAGAACAACAATATTTACTTGGGGTTAGCTCGCAGCAGGTGAGTTTGATTGATAAGTTAGCTGAACCTATCCATCTAGAAGCTGATTCGTTTGCGAGTCGATTACGTCAGGCGAAATTAAAACAATGACAACACGTATCCTCGCGTTAGTTGGGTTAGTTATGCTGTTATTGATGACGTCAGCATGGGCCGCAGATGGTGTCTTACCTGCTGTAACAGTAACAACGGCGCCAGACGGCTCAACGGAATATTCGGTCACAATGCAGATTTTACTGCTGATGACATCGCTGAGTTTTTTACCTGCGATGCTCATCATGTTGACCTCTTTCACGCGGATTATCATTGTCCTGTCGATATTACGCCAAGCCATTGGATTACAACAGACTCCATCTAATCAAGTCTTAATTGGCATGAGTTTGTTCATGACTTTTTTTATCATGGCACCGGTATTCGATCGGATTTATGATGAAGGGGTGAAGCCTTATATCGATGAGCAATTAACCTTGCAGCAAGCGTTTGATAAAGGGAAAGAGCCGCTGAGAGGCTTTATGTTGAGCCAAGTAAGAACGACGGATTTAAAGACCTTTATTGAGATTTCTGGCTATAAGGATATTAAGTCTCCCGAAGAAGCACCTATGAGTGTGTTAGTGCCCGCTTTCATTACCAGTGAGTTAAAAACCGCATTTCAGATTGGCTTTATGCTATTTGTGCCTTTTTTAGTACTCGATTTAGTGGTGGCGAGTATCTTGATGGCTATGGGTATGATGATGTTATCTCCCATGATAGTGTCGCTGCCGTTTAAGATCATGTTGTTTGTGCTCGTAGATGGTTGGAGCTTAGTCCTCGGGACATTAGCGAATAGTTTCGGATAGCCAAGGGAGAGTAAACACATGAGTCCTGAGGCGCTAATTGATATTTTTCGTGAAGCTCTCGCTGTTATCGTTATGATGGTGTCTGCTATTGTGTTGCCTGGGCTGGGAATTGGGTTAATCGTTGCTGTGTTTCAAGCGGCGACTTCTATTAACGAGCAGACCTTAAGTTTCCTTCCGCGTTTGTTAGTGACACTTTTTGGCCTAATGTTTATGGGACATTGGTTAGTTGAAACCCTGATGGACTTTTTCATCGAGATGGTGAATCGCATTCCTCAAGTGATAGGCTAACGCGATGGAGCTGCTGCTCGATACCTTAATGCAAACCATTGCCGCTTATATTTGGCCATTGTTTCGCGTCGCGAGCATGTTGATGGTCATGGTAGTATTTGGGGCGGCAACGACACCAACACGAGTTCGCTTATTATTGGCGATGGCAATTACCTTTGCGATAGCACCCGTTCTTCCTCCAACTCAAAATGTGGATTTATTTTCGTTAAGCGCAGTATTCATCACGGCGCAGCAAATTATTATCGGTGTTGCCATGGGGTTTGTGACTCAAATGGTGATGCAAGTCTTTGTGCTCACTGGACAGATCATTGGTATGCAGACCAGTTTAGGCTTTGCCTCTATGGTTGACCCTGGTTCTGGCCAACAAACACCCGTTATTGGTAACTTTTTTCTTTTATTGGCGACATTGATTTTCTTAGCAGTGGACGGCCATCTTTTGATGATCCGTATGCTAGTGGCAAGCTTTGAAACTTTGCCGATTTCTAATCAAGGCTTAACACTGACAAGTTATCGATCGCTGGCTGATTGGGGGTCGTATATGTTTGGTGCGGCACTCACTATGTCGATATCTGCGATTATCGCCTTGTTATTAGTCAACTTGTCCTTCGGGGTTATGACCCGCGCCGCGCCACAATTGAATATTTTCTCTATTGGTTTTCCGATCACTATGATTGGTGGACTGTTTATTCTGTGGTTAACCCTAACACCGGTAATGGCACACTTCGATGAAGTATGGTCGACGGCTCAAGTGCTGCTTTGCGATATGTTAGCGCTCCAATGTAACGCTGATGGCTTGATATGATGGGATTAGGAGAAGCCCATGGCTGAAGAGTCAAGTGATGAACGTACAGAGGAACCCACGGGGAGGCGTCTAGAACAGGCGCGAACAAAAGGACAGATTGCACGTTCGAAAGAACTTGGAACTGCAGCGGTATTAATTTCGGCAGCATGTGGGTTTTATATGCTAGGCCCAAGTTTGGCCATTAGCCTAACTCGGGTGTTTGAAATTGTATTTACCATGGATAGGGCGCAAATTTTTGATACGAATGAAATGTTCAAAGTGTGGGGCGTTGTTGCGAGTGAAATAGCCTGGCCCATGGCTAAAATTATGCTACTGATTGTGGTTGTTGCGTTTATCGGTAACGTCTCTCTTGGAGGGATCAATTTTTCGACCCAAGCTATGATGCCAAAAGCCAGTAAAATGAGTCCCCTTGCTGGTTTTAAACGTATGTTTGGCGTACAGGCTCTGGTTGAACTCACCAAAGGTATTGCAAAATTTTCGGTAGTAGCGTTTTCTGCTTATTTTTTATTAAGCTTCTATTTCAATGACATTATGTTGCTGTCTAGCGACCATCTTCCAGGTAATGTTTACCATGCATTAGATTTGTTGGTTTGGATGTTTATCTTGTTATGTTCCTCGATTTTATTTATTGTCGTCATCGATGTGCCGTTCCAAATTTGGAATCACAACAAGCAACTTAAGATGACCAAACAAGAAGTAAAAGATGAATATAAAGACACTGAGGGTAAACCTGAGGTGAAAGGGCATATACGGCAGATGCAACGTGAACTAGCACAAAGGCGTATGATGGCTGAAGTGCCAAATGCCGATGTGATTGTCGTTAACCCTGAGCATTTTGCCGTTGCGATTAAATACGATGTGCAGCGCTCTGCGGCTCCCTTTGTGATAGCGAAAGGTGTTGATGATGTGGCCTTTAAAATACGTGAGATTGCCCGCGCGCACAATATTGCGATTGTCTCGGCCCCACCACTTGCAAGGGCGATTTACCATACGACTAAGTTAGACCAGCAGATCCCTGAAGGTTTGTTTACTGCTGTCGCACAGATTTTGGCTTATGTATTCCAGCTGCGCCAATATCAAAAAGGACGCGGTCGTAAACCTATTCCTGTCCCACTTAATCAACCTATACCAGATGAATTGAAATATTGAACCACTAGTCTCAGATGGTAGTCATTGGTAAAGCTGATGATGTCGAGTTCATTTGTTTTTATGGCTAATTTTATGTATATCAATCAGTCACAGTACATATCTTTCCTTCATTAATGGCTTTAATCTTGTTGGCGCGTTTTTTGCTTTATGCTATTACACGTCAAAGTTTAGGTTATAGCGAATGGATGTTAAAGCGACTCTTGGTCAAGTAAAACAAATTAGGCTCAGCACTTTTAAAGGCATTGGCACGCCGGTGGTTGTGCTTGCTGCATTGGCCATGATTGTTTTACCTATCCCTCCATTTCTATTAGACATACTCTTTTCATTCAACATTGCGTTAGCTCTCATCGTATTGCTGGTGGCTATTTATACCGATAGACCCTTAGATTTTGCTGCCTTCCCAACTGTGTTACTGGTGGCGACATTATTACGTCTTGCGCTCAACGTTGCCTCTACTCGTGTGGTTTTACTTGAGGGTCATAATGGCGGTGATGCCGCGGGTAAGGTGATTGAAGCCTTCGGTTCTGTGGTGATCGGTGGTAACTATGCCGTTGGTCTAGTGGTATTTATCATTTTGATTATCATCAACTTTGCGGTAGTTACTAAAGGTGCTGGTCGTATCGCAGAAGTCAGTGCCCGCTTTACCTTGGATGCTATGCCTGGTAAGCAAATGGCAATCGATGCTGACTTAAATGCTGGAACCTTAAATCAAGACCAAGCGAGAATACGCCGTGCCGAAGTGACCCGTGAAGCCGATTTCTATGGTGCGATGGACGGTGCGTCCAAATTCGTTAAAGGGGATGCGATTGCCGGTATCATGATCTTAGTGATCAACATCGTAGGTGGTTTCATCATAGGGATTGTGCAGCATGGCTTAAGTTTCTCTGAAGCGGTTGAAATTTATACCTTACTGACTATCGGTGATGGTTTAGTGGCGCAGATCCCTGGTCTATTATTGTCAATCGCCGCAGCCTTGATGGTGACTCGTCAAAACGAGTCAGGTGATATGGGCCAAATGATGATGAGTCAGATGTTTGACAGTCATAAGTCATTGGGTATCGCCGCCGGAGTCCTGTTTGTAATGGGTATTGTTCCTGGTATGCCGCACATGGCGTTTTTAAGCTTTGCCTTTATGACTGCTGGTGCAGCTTATTTTGTTTATAAACGAAATGAAAACAAACGTCTTAAAGCGCTAGAACAAGTGAAATCGGGTCCAATAGAAAGACAAGATAAAGAGCCTAAAGAGCTAGGTTGGGACGATGTACATCATGTTGATACTATTGGTCTTGAGGTTGGATATCGTTTGATCCCTCTGGTAGACAAGGGCCAAGGTGGCGAGTTACTAAGCCGCATTAAAGGCGTGCGTAAAAAGTTGTCTCAGGAACTAGGCTTCTTAGTGCCCGCGGTGCATATTCGCGATAACTTAGATTTATCGCCTAATGCGTATCGCATTTCATTAATGGGCGTCGTCGTCGGAGAGGCAGATATTCGTCATGATTGCGAATTGGCGATCAACCCTGGTCAAGTCTATGGCAAACTCGATGGTATCGAAACGCGCGATCCCGCTTTTGGCCTAGAAGCTGTATGGATCGCTCCTGAGTTACGTGAGCACGCACAAACATTAGGTTATACCGTCGTCGATGCCGCCACTGTTGTTGCAACTCATATTAGTCAATTACTCACAAATAATGCCGCTAAGTTGTTAGGCTACGAAGAAGTGCAACAACTGATGGATATGCTTGCGAAACACTCACCTAAGCTGGTTGATGGCTTTATTCCAGATATAATGCCACTAGGACATGTCGTAAAAGTGATGCAGAACCTATTAAATGAAGGGGTTTCAGTTAGAGACTTGCGTACTATAGTGCAAACTTTGTTAGAATATGGCACTAAGAGCAATGACACTGAAGTCTTGACTGCCGCTGTACGTATCGCTTTGAAACGTATGATAGTTCAGGAGATCTCAGGCCCAGAGCTCGAAATCCCCGTCATTACTTTGGCGCCAGAGTTGGAACAGATGTTGCATCAGTCAATGCAAGCAACTGGTGGTGATGGTCCTAATATTGAACCCGGTCTTGCAGAACGCATGCAGCAGTCCCTTGCCGATGCGGCTCAGAAGCAAGAAATGGTCGGACAACCCGCCATATTGTTGACGTCAGGTATGTTACGCGCGACGCTGTCACGCTTTGTTAAACATACTATTCCTAATCTCAGAGTCATTTCATATCAAGAAATACCTGATGAGAAGCAAATACGTATCGTATCTGCAGTCGGCCAGTAGAGGACGCATAAGTGAAGATTAAACGATTTTTTGCCAAAGACATGCGCGCCGCACTGGCCCAAGTGAAAGAAACACTCGGCTCAGATGCCGTCATTATGTCAAATAAAAAAGTGAACGGTGGCATCGAAATTGTCGCTGCCGTTGACTATGACGAACCTAAAGCAAAAACTGCAGCCACTGCGCCAGCACCGACCTTTATGGACGTGAGCGACGATCTCGTGTCCCTCGGTGCTAAGCAGCCAGTTCGTGTAGAAACTCGCGCTAAGCCAGCCGCTCCTGCAGACTCATTACAAGCCTTACTTGAGAAGCAGCAAAGCCGTTTGAATCAACAAATGTCACATCAGCAAGTTGATGCCGAGTTACCTGCATGGGCTAAGGGCTTACAAGCCCCTACTGCTGTGAAACCAGAACGTCGTGAAGCGCCTTCCTCGTTTGATAAAAAGCCACAAACATCACTAAAACAAAGTGCTGATATTGAAGCTATGCGTGATGAATTAGCATCACTGCGTAATTTACTGACACATCAAGTATCCTCCTTGATGACGGAACATAAAAAACGCATCGATCCCGTCGGTGCTATGCTCGAAGCCAAATTACTTGAGGCTGAATTCTCCCCTGCGGTTGCAAATAAATTAGCCGCGCTGAGTCAGCATTATACGCCGGCTGAATTAGTCAGAGCATTACCACAAAGTCTCGCTAATATGCTTGACAATCAGGGTGATGACATTGTGAAACAGGGCGGGGTGGTTGCATTAGTTGGTCCTACTGGCGTTGGTAAAACAACGTCATTAGCTAAACTTGCTGCCCGTTTTGCGGCACATCATGGTGCTGAACATGTTGCTTTAATTACCACAGATCATTATCGCATCGGAGCCTATGAGCAATTAGCAACTTATGGCAAAATAATGGGCTGCCCAGTAAAGCAAGCTCATGATCTAAATGAATTAGAGCAAATTCTCTATCAGTTTAGGAATCGCAAGCTAGTATTGATAGATACGGCTGGCATGGGACAGCGAGATATGCGCCTTTACCAGCAACTTGATAATTTAACTGCAAATAGCAGGATACCTATCCGCAGTTATCTGGTACTGTCTGCGACAGGGCAGCGCCGTGTGCTGCAAGATGCAGTCAATCATTTTAAACGCATTCCCCTATCTGGTGTCGTTCTCACAAAACTCGATGAATCTGTGTCGTTAGCAGGGGCATTAAGTGTGTTGATCCAAAACGGATTACCATTAAGTTATATTACTGATGGACAAAGAGTTCCTGAAGATATGAAAGTTGCGGATACCCTAGATTTAGCCCAGCAGGCACTCGCAGCGTTAGATAGTACAGAACAACAATCATTACAAGACACAGCGTGGTCAGATAATATGGCCTGTGCATTTGAGTAGATTTATGACCCTGGATCAAGCAAGTGGTTTACGTATGATGAATCAACCCTATAACGAAAAAGTGAAAGTAATCGCGGTCACTGGTGGTAAAGGAGGCGTGGGTAAAACCAGCGTTTCTATTAATACTGCTGTGGCATTAGCCGAAAAAGGCAAGCGTGTCTTGGTACTTGACGCTGACCTTGGCTTAGCAAACGTCGACGTCATGCTGGGTATTCGTGCCGAGCGTAACCTCTCTCATGTTCTCTCTGGTGATGCAGAGCTTGACGATATTATCGTGCGTGGTCCTAAGGGGATAGGCATAGTACCTGCCACCTCAGGAACACAGGGGATGGTGGAATTAAGCCCTGCGCAACATGCTGGATTAATCCGTGCATTTAGTGAGATGCGGACTCAGTTTGATATTCTAGTCGTAGATACTGCGGCTGGGATCTCAGATATGGTGCTCAGTTTCTCACGTGCTTCGCAGGATGTGTTAGTCGTTGTTTGTGATGAACCCACTTCGATTACCGATGCCTACGCCCTGATTAAAATTCTCAGCCGTGAGCATGGTGTGTTCCGTTTTAAAATAGTTGCCAATATGGTGCGTAGTTTACGCGAAGGTATGGAATTATTTGCTAAACTCAGTAAAGTGACCGACAGATTTTTAGATGTTGCACTTGAATTAGTCGCCACTATTCCATTTGACGAAAACTTACGTAAATCTGTTCGTAAACAAAAATTGGTGGTTGAAGCTTATCCTAAATCACCAGCGGCAATTGCTTATCAAGGATTGGCAAATAAAATTTTGAGCTGGCCTGTGCCGCAGCAACCTGGTGGGCATTTGGAGTTTTTCGTTGAGCGTTTAGTACAACGACCAGATTTTCAAGAGGAAAAAACGAGTGAATAAAGCCGCTGCGTATACTTGTTTAGACAATAAATCGTCGATCGTTGAACAGTATGCTCCGTTGGTTAAAAGAATTGCGCATCATTTACTCGCCAGACTACCTGCATCTGTGCAGTTAGATGATTTACTCCAAGCTGGGATGATGGGGTTACTAGAAGCATCATCCAAGTTTGATGGTGGCAAGGGTGCGAAATTTGAAACCTTCGCCGGCATACGCATACGTGGAGCCATGTTAGATGAAATTCGTCGTGGCGACTGGGTCCCTCGTTCCGTTCATCGTAACAATCGTAAGGTTGCACACGCTATTGATGAGTTAGAGCAAGAACTGGGCCGTGATGCACGCGACACAGAAATTGCAGAAAAACTTGATATGACGCTCGATGAGTACCATCATATTCTTAACGATGTTTCTGTCGGAAAAATCATAGGGATAGAAGATTTAGGCGTATCTCAGGATATACTTACAGTGAGTGATCGGTCCGATGATGATTCATTTGAAGCATTAGCTGAGAACCAATTTCATTCTGCTCTGGTTGAGGCAATTAAATTATTGCCTGAAAGAGATGCATTAGTGTTATCCCTGTACTACGATGAAGCATTGAATTTAAAAGAGATTGGCGCCATTCTTGAAGTCAGTGAATCGCGGGTTAGCCAGATATTAAGTCAGGCAATGTTGCGATTGAAAGCTAAACTCAAGCACTGGACATAAGTATAATTATTAATCGAGCACAGAATGTCAGCTCACCGGAGGAAACCTTGGACAAGAATATGAAGATTCTCATTGTTGACGATTTTTCGACAATGAGGCGTATCATCAAGAACTTGTTGCGAGACTTGGGGTTTAATAACACCCAAGAAGCAGACGATGGCTCAACAGCCCTGCCGATGTTGCAAAAGGGGGATTTTGATTTTGTTGTTACAGATTGGAATATGCCTGGTATGCAAGGAATCGATCTGTTAAAAGCAATTCGCGCTGATGATTCGCTAAAGCATTTACCTGTATTAATGGTGACTGCTGAAGCAAAACGTGAACAGATTATTGCTGCCGCTCAAGCGGGAGTGAATGGTTATGTGGTTAAGCCTTTTACCGCTGCAACGCTGAAAGAGAAGTTAGATAAAATATTCGAACGACTCGCTTGAGCAAGGATGAGCTATGAAGTCACAAACATCAGGGCTCATCACGCTCGAGCAAGCTCAGCATTTAGTTGAATTATTAAGTGCAGGTGAGCAAAGTCAGGCAGATGATTTATTTCGGGAGCTTGCTGCTCCACTGCAACGAGAATTATTCGAAGAAGTAGGTAAATTAACTCGGCAACTTCATAGTGCGCTGATGGATTTTCAAGTTGATAATCGTCTTGCTGAATTAGCCAATACAGAGATCCCCGATGCCAAGCAACGTTTAAATTACGTTATTGACATGACCGAACAAGCTGCAAATAAAACCATGGATGCGGTTGAAGAATGTTTACCTTTGGCTAATGCCGTGACCGTAAATATTCAAAATGTCATGCCATCTTGGGACAGATTAATGCGACGCGAGATAGCGCTGACTGAATTTAAGGGCCTTTGTCACGATGTACAAGACCTTATGTCTCGTAGTGCAAATGACTCGACTCGATTACGTGAATTGCTTAATCAAATTTTGATGGCGCAAGATTTTCAAGACTTAACAGGACAAATAATACGTCGTGTTATTGATCTAGTAATGGAAGTAGAAAGTAATCTGGTTTCTATGCTGACGGTATTTGGTGAGCAACCTATGATTGAAAGTCAGATTGCTCAGAAAAATAATATTGAAGCAGAAGGCCCGATAATGAATGCCGAGCTTCGTCAAGATGTGGTAACGGGTCAAGACGAAGTGGATGATCTTCTATCGAGTCTGGGTTTCTAACTGGGAGTCAATTTGATGGCCTTTGATGTAGATGAAGAGATACTCCAGGACTTTTTAATCGAAGCCGGTGAAATTTTAGAGCTTCTGCAAGAGCAACTCGTTGCGCTTGAAAATAATCCTGATGATACTAACTTGCTGAACGCCATTTTCCGAGGTTTTCATACCGTTAAAGGTGGTGCTGGCTTTCTTAGCTTAACTCCCATGGTTGATGTTTGTCATGAGGCTGAGAATACCTTCGATTTATTGCGGACAGGCAAGCGTAGCGTTAACGCAGAGTTGATGGATATTATTTTGCAGGCTGTTGATGCAATTAATACCATGTTTGCGCAAACCCAGCAGGGCGAGCAACAAGATCCCGCCGATTCAGGTTTGTTAGCGAGACTTAAAATGCTCAGTTCAGGTGCGCCTTTGCCATCTGAAGTCGCTTCTGCCAAGGTTGCAGAGCCAGAACCTGTTGTTGAAGTCATTATTGATACTCCTACCCTTCAAGAAATTCCTGCTGACATAAGTGATAACTCATCTTCCATTGAAAATACGTCTTCAAGTATCGATGATATCAATGATGCTGAATTTGAAGCTTTATTGGATGCGCTTCATGGTTCAGGAAAGGGACCTGCGGTCGCTGCTACCACATTTGTATCTGAGCCTGTTGCTGTCAAGCCTGCTGCACCAATTAAAACACCTTCAACATCAGGTGATGACATCACTGATGATGAGTTCGAGGCGTTACTGGATGAACTTCATGGCTCAGGTAAATTTAAAGCTGAGGCTGAAGTGCCTGTTAAACCTAAGGTTGTGGCAACACCTGCGCCTCAACCGATTGTAGATGCTGATGAAATTACCGATGATGAGTTTGAGCGATTACTCGATGAACTCCATGGGAAAGGCGGAGCACCTGCGAAAGCTGAAGTAAAAGCGCCTACGCCCCCTGTTTCGACTGTAGCACCTACTGCTGCACCACATGCTCCTGCGCCAGTTAAAGCCGCAGTACCAGCTCCAGTCGTTGCTGCAAAACCTAAGGTGGAAATTGCGGTTGTCGATAAAGCACCTGCTAAGGCTAGCTCTGCGAATGTGCCTCAGGGTGAAACAACAGTACGTGTAGATACCGCACGACTCGACCAGATCATGAATATGGTGGGTGAGTTAGTGTTAGTGCGTAATCGATTGGTGAGCTTAGGCATCAGCCGTGATGATGAGGAGATGTCGAAAGCTCTTGCGAACTTAGATCTCGTTACTGCCGATTTGCAAGGCGCTGTCATGAAAACCCGTATGCAACCGATCAAGAAAGTGTTTGGTCGTTTCCCTCGGGTGGTACGTGATCTTGCTCGTACACTAAACAAAGAAATTGATTTGATCATGGTCGGTGAAGAAACTGACTTAGATAAAAACCTTGTTGAAGCGCTTGCCGATCCACTCGTCCACTTAGTGCGTAACTCTGTGGACCATGGTATCGAGATGCCAAACGAGCGTGAAGCCAGTGGTAAGCCAAGAACGGGAACGATTACCTTATCTGCAAGTCAGGAAGGCGACCATATACTGCTGAAAATCGAAGACGATGGCGCAGGAATGGATCCTGAGAAACTTAAAAAAATCGCGATAACACGTGGTGTACTCGATGAAGATTCTGCTTCGCGGATGACAGACAGCGAAGCCTATAATTTGATTTTTGCACCAGGTTTTTCAACTAAAGTTGAGATTTCAGATATTTCAGGCCGTGGTGTTGGGATGGACGTGGTAAAAACTCGTATCACCCAGCTTAATGGCACTGTACATATTGATTCTATGAAAGGTAAGGGAACGATACTTGAGATTAAAGTACCGTTAACATTAGCGATTATGCCTACCTTAATGGTCGATGTCGCTAAACAAGTGTTTGCATTACCTCTATCTAGCGTGAATGAGATTTTCCATCTCGATCTCACAAAAACCAATATTGTTGATGGGCAACTGACTGTCATAGTGCGTAATAAGGCAGTACCTTTGTTCTATTTGGAACACTGGCTACATAGAAACAAAACGACCTTTAAACATGGCGATAAAAAGCATGGTCATGTGGTTATCGTGCAATTAGGCATGATGCAAATTGGTTTTGTAGTGGATGCCTTAATAGGACAAGAAGAGGTCGTTATTAAACCTCTTGGCGCTATGTTACATGGCACACCTGGGATGGCTGGTGCGACAATTACATCGGATGGTGGTATTGCACTGATCTTAGATGTTCCTGGATTGCTAAAGCATTATGCGAAAAGTAAGAATTAGTTTCCAAGCTAAGGAATGGAATGGCCATTAAAGTATTAGTCGTTGATGACTCAAGTTTTTTCAGACGACGTGTTAGTGAAATAGTCAATCAAGATCCTGAACTGGAAGTTATCGCGACGGCCTCAAATGGGGCCGAAGCGGTGAAGTTGGCTGCTGAGCTTAATCCCCAAGTTATCACAATGGATATTGAGATGCCTGTCATGGATGGTATTACTGCTGTTCGTGAAATCATGGCTAAGTGTCCGACTCCGATCTTGATGTTTTCTTCTTTAACCCATGATGGCGCTAAAGCAACGTTAGACGCTTTAGATGCTGGTGCATTAGATTTTCTACCTAAACGTTTTGAAGATATTGCGACCAACAAAGATGATGCCATTTTATTGTTGCAACAAAGAGTTAAGGCATTGGGACGACGCAGAATGTTTCGTCCTATTGCACGTCCGGTGGTCTCGCCAACAACTAGCGCGCGTCCAAGTCCAACAGGTAGCGTTTTAGGTACAACGAGTATACCGACTCATACGCCTGTCGCAGCTCCTGTTAGAACGTCAACGGCAACGACGATTCGTGCAAGTGGTAAACAGTATAAATTATTGCTGATCGGTACATCTACTGGTGGTCCGGTTGCGCTGCAAAAAATACTCACGCAGTTTCCGGCAAACTATCCGCATCCTATTTTATTAATCCAGCATATGCCTGCTGCCTTTACCCCTGCATTTGCGAGTCGTTTAAATGGCTTATGTAAGATTGAAGTAAAAGAGGCCGCTAATGGCGATCTTCTTAAACCGGGTTGTGCATATTTAGCGCCGGGTGGTATGCAAATGATGGTTGAACGTACTGGAGCAAGTGGCCGATTAAAAGTTATCGCAGGCAGTGCTGATATGAATTATAAGCCCTGTGTGGATATCACCTTTGCTTCTGCTTCTAAAGCCTTTAGTGGTGATGTGCTTGCTGTTGTATTAACTGGCATGGGGGCGGATGGCAGAGAAGGCGCGCGGATGTTGAAAGCTGTAGGCGCAACCATTTGGGCGCAAGATGAAGCCAGTTGTGTGGTTTATGGTATGCCACAAGCCGTTGCGAGTGCAGGGATTGCCACCCAGTCGATAGCCTTAGACAACATGGCCGAATGTATTTTAAAAGAGTCTGTTCGTGTCTAAAAATCAATATCCGATGAGCACAAATAGTGTGCTCATCATCTTGTTGATGGGCATAGCCATTTTGGTTCTTGGTGCCTTAAGCCTTGATTACAAGCGTAAGAATAGTTTGCTGCAGGCGGATGTAAAACGTTTGGAATCGACTCAGGTGCTGTTAATGGTACCTGACGAACAGGCTGAAGCCATTGCAACTTGGTTAGCGTCTCATCCCGATCAGACTAAAGCAATGTTGCAATTAGCGGCTCCTGGTGAGCAGAAGGCTGTAGCGATTGGTCCTGAGCCGGTACAAAATAGCATTCCGCCTTTGCTGGGCAAACCAGATACTGAAATAGATACGGCGAAGGAAAAAACTAATCTGGAATCCTCTATTCCTAAACAGCTTCAAGCGCCAGAAAAAGAGGTTAAAGCTGTTTCTCAGACAATTGCCCCCCAAAATGCAGAGATGCTGCCCGTGGTGATATCTGAGAATGCCGATGGTGTCAAAGTGATTAGTTTGCCCAATGGCGGCATTCGAGTCACGACCAGAAAAGAGCAGTAATTTTTAGAATTTGTGAACTCACAATTTTCTAGTTCATTAGCATATTAACCAGTATAGGTAGGGGTCACTTCTTGAAAGTCTGGACCATAGCGAATCAAAAAGGTGGCGTAGGTAAAACCACGACGGTAGCGAGTTTAGCGGGAACATTAGCTAAGCGTGGTAAGCGTGTTCTTATGATAGATACCGATCCACATGCTTCGTTAGGTTATTACTTAGGTATTGATTCTGAAGAGGTTCCAGGCTCGTTGTTTGATGTTTTTCTTGCCCATAAAAACCTTTCTAAGGAACTCGTTTTATCCCATGTAGTGCCAACCTTAGTCGATGGTTTGGATTTATTACCTGCAACTATGGCATTGGCTACCTTGGACAGAGCCTTAGGTCATCAAGAAGGAATGGGATTAGTACTACGTAATTTATTAGCACTGGTTGCTGATGATTATGATGTTGCTATCGTTGATTGCCCACCCGTACTGGGGGTATTAATGGTCAATGCGCTTGCGGCAAGTCAGCATATCATTATTCCTGTGCAGACGGAGTTTCTTGCCATTAAAGGGCTAGAGCGGATGATTAAAACAATGGAGTTAATGGGGCGATCTAAGAAGACGCGCTACAGTTACACTGTTGTGCCAACCATGTACGATAAACGTACCAAAGCATCACCTGCGGCTTTGCAAGTTCTTGGTGCCGAATACAGTGATACTTTGTGGAAAGACGTTATTCCAGTAGACACTAAGTTTAGAGATGCCAGTTTGGCACATTTACCAGCATCGCATTATGCGAGTGGTTGCCGCGGCGTTAAAGCCTATGAAAGATTATTAGATTTCTTATTAGTTGGGGAGTTTGGCCATGTCAAAATCGGTTGATGAAACTGTTTTTGATTTTTTCGCATTATTGCTGCAGGAAGACGACAGTCCAAACCAGATTGTTTCCCCTCAAAGCATTGTAAAAGCAGACTCAAATCAAAATGTTGCCGTTAATCAAACGGAGGCAGCATTGCTCGATGCGGCAATTTTGGCTGAAAATGGTCGCACTGCCGCACCGCAGAATGTAGAGAAGGCCATAACGCCTATTGCGCAGTTGCAACCAAAAGCGGCGCCAAGACAACATGAGTTTGTTGCTCCGGTAAGCCAGGTTGTAGCTCAAGTGAATAAGCAAGCGTTAGAGAAATTATTAGCGCCAGTACTAAAGACTGCAAGGTTAGAACCGATACCACCTTCAGTAGAGATAGCGCCACCTATTGATGTTCAACCTGTTGTGGTGGAAGTACCAAAAGCTCAGCCTGTTGTTAATGAAACCGTTGCTGATGAAATCGTTGAGCCAGTGGTTGTGCCAGAAACACAAGTCGGCATTACGCCTCCTAGTGTGACAAAAGATTTGCAAGAAGTGCTCGATGATGAGTTTCAGGTACTATTCTTTAAAGTAGCAGGGCTGACATTGGCCGTGCCTTTGGTGAGTTTAGGCGGAATAGTAAAAGTTGAGCGGATAAACCACATCTTTGGTCGACCCGCATGGTTTCTTGGTGTACAGACGCATAGGGAGGAGCAATTGAACATTGTTGATACTTGTGCGTGGGTTATGCCAGAAAAATACACAGATAAACTGGCGCAATCAGTAAATTATCAATATCTTGTATTATTAGAAGGCAGTAACTGGGGATTGACTTGTGAGTCCTTGGTCAATGCGGTAAAAATTAATAAGTCGCAAGTCAACTGGCGTAGTCAAGCGGGTAAGCGCCCTTGGTTAGCGGGTGTAGTGAAAGAACAGATGTGTGGCATTTTGCACGTACAAGCCTTAGTTGAAATGCTTAATGCGGGTTTAGGTTGTCAGGACTCAATTGGTTGAGGTAAACATGAAAGATACAAGAAATGTAGCAGCAGTCGCTGCAAGTAAAGATGATGCAGTATTACAATGGGTTACCTTTAAGTTGGACCATGAAACTTACGGTATCAACGTAATGCAAGTGCAGGAAGTGCTGCGTTATACTGAAATTGCTCCTGTACCAGGTGCTCCCTATTATGTACTAGGGATCATTAACTTACGTGGTAATGTCGTCACTGTAATTGATACCCGCTCACGTTTTGGATTGCAGTCTGCTGAAGTTGATGATTCAACTCGAATCGTTATCATCGAAGCTGAAAAGCAGGTCATTGGTATTTTAGTTGATAGTGTTGCAGAAGTAGTTTATTTGCGCCGCTCTGAAATTGACAATGCGCCAAATGTTGGAACGGAAGAGAGTGCTAAGTTTATTCAAGGCGTGAGCAACCGCGACAATGAATTACTTATCTTAGTTGATCTCGACAAATTATTGTCCGACGAAGAATGGGCCGAGTTGACTCAGATCTAATCAATGAGTGTGATAAGGCTGAATGATTAGAATTCATTCAGCCATTTTGTTTATTTGCGAATAAATCGATGATGTTGAGTATTTACGATTTATGGGTAGACGAAGTCTTTTTATCATAGCTTGAACAATGGCCAATTATATTGGTGACGTTAAGTGAGCACTTTGGAATAGATAACTCAATTGTAAGCCAGCTCCTAATCTATGGCTTTGAGTGAGTATAAGGATTTTTGATGGGCGATGAATTTTTGATCGCAGCGTTAGTCTATGTCATCGCATGCTTAGGGTTAGTACTCTTTTTACAAAAGCAATTGAGTAAATTAAGAAGCAAAGTTGATGCATTGACTGTGTTAGTTAAAGAGGGCGATCGGCAGCGAGAGTCTTTTAAACGTGAATTGCAAGAATTACGCAGTGGCACAATCGGTGTAGGCCGTCGTGTTATTGAATTAGAAAAACGCATACTGCAACAGTCTGAACGGATTGAAGAGACGACTCAACAGGATCCACAGGCAAAACTTTATACTCGAGCCATGAAGATGGTCGCGCTTGGTGCTGGCGTCGACGAATTGATTAAGGAATGCGAATTACCTAAAGCTGAAGCCGAGCTGTTGATCCGTCTGCATCGTAAGTAATCGCTAGCCAATTGAACACTAAAAGCTAATTTTTCTGAATTAGCTTTTTTATTTTATGCTTTCTCGACAATTTTTTTATGCATATTATTCCATTGCTCAGGAAATTTACCGTCGAGCATATACACAAATGCAATCAGTTCGGCGATAAGCAGGTAAAGCTCCTTGGGAATTTCCTCTCCTAACTCTAGCAATTGCAAAAAATGGCTCAGATGGGGATCTTGATGGATATAAACGCCGTTAGCCTTAGCTAAGGCAATAATTTCTTCTGCGATAAGCCCTTCACCAGTCGCGACTATTTTAGGAGCGTTACGGCCATCGTAGCTCAGTGCGACAGCTTGTTTAGGTTCACTCTCTTCGCTCATATCGTTATTCCCAATGTTTTGTATAATAAACTCAATATTAGTGTTGGAACATTGTCACTCATTAAGCTTTTGTCTTTACGAGGAAATGATCACCAGGTAATAAGGTTGCTGGTACTTGCGCTATTTGAGTTGATAATTCACCAGGCGTAAAACCCAGTTGTGATAGTTTTTGGCTTAAGGGCGTTAAAAAGTTATTAACCTTATTAAGTAGTATCTGACTATTGCCTTTGAACTGGATATCTAATTGTTGATTGTGGTTTTGGGCTGAAATCAGCAGAGGTCCTTGTGCTAGATTAAACTTCAGTTGTAAACGCCATCCCATTTTTTTATCTGGGTCATCAGGATCGGCTTCTTGCTCAAATTTCCCTTCCAGTTGCTCCTGTCGTTGGTTAATGCCATAGGGAAGGGCAAAGAACCACACCAAATTGCCAGCGCTCTCATTACTTGCCTGTTGGTATAAATGCAGGTTAGAGGCTAATAGCCCCATGCTATCAAGGCCTCCTGCTTTGCTCAGTTGCCCAAGAAGTTTAGTGGAGAAGCCCACTTTAGCTTGTAACTGTTCAAGGTAGTCGGCAAGCTTTTTGCTCACGGAATTCGAATTGTTATTGGCTTTAAAGCCAAGTAGCAGCTGAAAAAGTGAGGTAATTGCACTCCCATTCATGAGCATTGAGGCTTGATTTGATTGAGGCGTAGCAAGATTTAGACTCGCTAGACCGAGAATATTGGCTTTGAGCTCATCGATATCATTTAATTGGCTCAGTGGTGGTAGCCCTAAATGCGGTAGGAGTTTCAATAACTCAGATGCTAAATTCGAGTTGCTATTAGAACGAGATAGCTCAATAGGAAGTGCCCCCGCTTTATTGAACGCTTTTTGTAAGACATCAGCTACTTTTATCGAAGTATCAGTCTTAGCATCATTGCCTTGTTGTTCACTCTTTTGGCTACTGGACCCTAAAATATTATTAAGTTTGTTTATGTCTGTAGGACTCACACTTAGGATTTCTTGTGACGTTTTTGAGCCTTGAGGTAACCCGTTTTTGCTATTTACGTTTTTACCCATTTGTGATGCCGGTGATTGACCCACAAGCCGATTTTCAAGGGCTGAGTGTTGAGTGCTGATCTGACCTAAGTCTTTAGTTGTTGGCGTTATGACTTGCGCGTTAGAGATATTCTGTGAGCCAGTCGCAGTAAGCGCTGATGGAATATCTACTTTACTTTGAAGCTGCATTATATCGACTTTGGCCGTGACCATTTGTTTTGTGGGCTCAGGCAGAAAGTTGATATTTTCGAGTTTTTTTAGAAAGGAGGCAATGATCTGTGCTGGTTCAATTTTCGCGATCACAAGATCAGAAGATGGTTTATTTGTGGGAACCTGAGTTTCATTTACTGGCGCCCCAATTATGATTTCGAGTTTGCTCTGTATTGGGGTGAGTAATAAAATAGGGCGCCCTTGTTGAAAGGCTATTTTAGCGATGAATTCACCTTGATTCAGCTGGGGTCCAGGATCTTGTGCTACAACGGTACCATTAGCAAATTGAAGCTCCTTGTTAACTATAGTGACGTTGGGTAATGGATAGCCCTGTGTGCGAGCCGCGAGTGCAGAAAGCTGCGTCTGAGATATGCCATTTTGTTGCGCCAGATTGATCACTGCCTCAGGGATTTTCAGTACGAGAGGTGTAGCTAACGCAAGTAGTTGGCTAGTGGAGTTTTGCACTATCGTAGTTGGAGTTGAGCTGTTTTGCGCATTGGGCGCGACTAAAAAGCTATTAGCAGTCAACAATATTTGCCGCTGTTGAGCATTAACTAGCTTTAAATTATATTCTGTACCGTTTAGAATAATACTATCTCCCTCAGGTGATGTTTGCACCTGAGCTGGAATGGGGCGTGGAGTAGTATTGAGGGCATCAGTGTGGGCCATCGCAGTATGTAACTGCGAATTTTGACTGCTGACAAGTGGAATCGACTCCATTTAATGACCTTATATAGTTTATCCTGCGATACATTCGTTTAGTAAAATTAACAATTGACCAATTTTTTTTGCCAAGTATGCTTATGCGCCTTGTGACAAAGGAACTGTCATACTGGATAGTATGCCACTAAGACGAATTATCTTTATATCGTCATTTTTGTATTGTCACTTTAGCGAAAATTTGATGTCTAAACTGTACATTTATATTAAGAGAGCGATATGAAGTTAAAATGGATGGGATTATCTTTGGGGTTAATGCTGTTGCCTAAAGTGCAATCGGCTGAAGTATCCCTACCAGATACCATTCAGCAGGAAACACCTGCTAAGGTACAAATTACTTATGATGATCCCCGCGATCCGTTCGAAGGCTTTAACCGAGCTATGTGGGACTTCAACTATCTCTACCTAGATAGATATTTATATCGTCCTGTAGCCCATGGTTATAACGATTATATTCCTACGCCTGCTAAAACAGGTATCAATAACTTTGTGCAGAATTTAGAGGAACCTAGCAGCTTAGTAAATAATGTGCTGCAGGGTAAGTGGGGCTGGGCAGCTAATGCCGGTGGACGCTTTACAATCAATTCTACTGTCGGCTTATTAGGTGTCATTGATGTCGCTGACATGATGGGTATGAGCCGCAAGCAAGATGAGTTTAATGAAGTGCTGGGTTATTATGGGGTGCCTAATGGACCTTACTTCATGGCGCCATTTGCGGGTCCTTATGTTGTGCGAGAACTCGCGTCTGATTGGGTTGATGGTCTATACTTCCCATTGTCTGAGTTAACAATGTGGCAATCCATTGTTAAATGGGGACTTAAAAACCTTCATTCTAGAGCATCAGCAATCGATCAAGAGCGACTTGTTGATAATGCACTCGATCCCTATGCCTTTGTCAAAGATGCATATTTACAGCACATGGACTATAAAGTCTATGATGGTAATGTCCCTCAAAAGCAAGATGATGATGAGTTGCTCGATCAGTATATGCAGGAGCTTGAGTAACCCTATTGGCCGTACTTGACAGCATTTGTCTTTAGTCATCAAATGCTAGCCTTGTTAAATTTTGTTATTGGCATATTCACTTGAGTAATGGCTATGCGATGAACTTTATTCGGGAACCTTTATGGCGTTAAATGGTGTTGCGGTTCTTTTAGTTGAAGATGACCCCGTGTTTAGGCAGATTGTTGCAAGCTTTCTCGATAGCAGAGGTGCGCAAGTCACACAAGCCTGTGATGGTGAACAAGGATTGTCAGTTTTTAAATCGCAGCGCTTCGATATTGTTCTTGCAGACTTGAGTATGCCTAAGCTCGGTGGACTCGATATGCTTAAGGAAATGACAAGGTTAGCACCTTTAGTGCCTTCTATCGTGATCTCGGGTAATAATGTCATGGCTGACGTCGTTGAAGCCTTACGCATTGGCGCAAGTGATTATCTCGTTAAGCCAGTATCTGATTTATTTATTATTGAACAAGCCATTAAACAAAGCCTTCATAGTTCCTACATTGATGATACTCAAGCCTCAGATTTTGACGCGCTATCCCACCAAGAATTAAGTGATAATCTAGCATTGCTTGAGCAAAGTGTTGCTGCAGCAAAACAAGTTCAGCAACAACTCTTTCCCGCTTCAAATATTAGTTATCCGGCAGCCAAGGTTGACTATAGCCTTTATAAAAATAGCGATATAAGCAGTTATTTCATTGATTCAACTATGGTTGGTAGCGATCACCTGATCATGTACATGGCCCATTTGTACCCAGAGGATAATCGAGCCGCGTTTGCTTGCGTTCTGCTTAGAAGTTTTGTTAATCAGAAGCTTAAAGATTTTAGGAATGGCCAGAGTCAGAGCATTATTGAACCCTTTAACATGATGAGCTATTTGAACGAGCGTTTAGTGAAATCTGGTCTCGATATCAAAGCCGATATGATTTACGTTGCTATTGAGCTAACTAAGTACCGTGCTGCTATTGCACAGGCGGGTAAGGGGCTGCGTTGTTATCTGCGTAATGACGAGGGATTAAGCCCGTTAGCACTGTCTGAGAGTCTTCAGCTTGGCGTGTTAGACTGGGGTAAACCGAGCATTCAGTTCCGCAGTATTTTACCGCAAGAACAGTTGTGTATTGCGACAAGTGAGCCTGAGCATAAACAAGCTTTACTTGATAACAAGTTTAAGGGCTTAGTCTATGATGCAACGCTACCTGCTGGTGGTTTTCTACAGTTAAGCCTTTAGTTTTTAGACGCTTTGACGAAATTGAGTATATAGCTGACTTAACAAAAACGCCTTACTCTTGCGAGTAAGGCGTTTTTGTTTTAACAATTAAAAACAGTCGAACAGGATTATTAACGTTTTATCGCTTCATGTTCAGCCGTCACTGCAATTTCGCTTTCTAAGGCTTCAGCTTCAGTGTGATGCTTGGTTTCTGCGCCATGCATCCAATCGACTAATTTGTCAGCCATAAAATACAGGATCACGCCAGACAGAGCCGCTGTAATCGCGATACCAGCAAAAATTGACATAGCATTAGCAAGTTGTTCCTCTTTGCCACCACCGTGACCAATCAAAGAGCCTACGACCCCAGCAACCTTGTTCGCCATCGCAATAAACAGGAACCAAGCGCCCATCATCAAAGAGGCAATACGCAGTGGAGCAAGCTTAGTCACCATAGACAAGCCAATAGGTGACAAACATAATTCACCCATAGTATGGAAGAAATAAGCACCCACTAACCACCACATGCTTGATTTAGCTGTAGGATCGCTACCCATCTCAACCACAGCGCCAATCATGAACAAGAAGCCAATCGCCAATAAGAACAAACCTAAGGCAAATTTCACTGGCGAGTTAGGTTCATTTTTACCTAAACGGATCCAGATAGAAGCAATTACAGGGGCAAATAACACAATAAAAATAGCGTTTAGCGATTGGAAATAAGTCGTGGGCACTTCCCAAGTACCTATGTAACGGTCTGTAAACTCATTGGTAAATAAGTTCATTAACCCGCCCGCTTGTTCAAAGCCCGCCCAGAAAATAATCGTGAACAAACCCAGCACCATAATTACTTTGAGACGATCACGCTCAATTTTAGTAAGTGGTTCTTTACGGGTATTGCCTAGCTTAGCCTGGCGTTCACGTTCAAGCTTGGCCGCAGGCACGGTGCCAATATTACCTAACAGTTTTTGAGCAAATAAAAATTGAATCACCAGCGACAGCAGCATACCAATACCAGCACAGAAGAAACCTGCCTGCCAGTTATTAACAAAAACCTCTTGGCCATTAACCATTTCAGTGTGGCCAAAGCTAGTATAAGCCCAAGCAACAATAAAGCCGGATAATGCCGCACCTAAATTGATTCCCATATAGAAAATAGTAAATGCACCATCGCGACGGTGATCACCTTCCTCGTAGAGATCGCCCACCATAGTGGAAATGTTCGGCTTAAACAAACCATTACCCAGAATGAGGGTACCTAAACCGATATAGAAAATGGTCGTTTCAATACCAGGAAACCAAGCATGAGGCGCAGCTAGCGTAAATTGGCCTGCCGCCATTAACGCGCCACCAAAATAAATGGCTTTGCGCTGTCCCAGAAAATTATCAGCTAACCAACCACCAATCAGCGGCGTTAAATACACTAACGCAGTAAAAGTACCATATAAGGATAAAGCGTCAGCTTGGCTAAATCCTAAGCCGCCACCGCCTTGTTTACCCACCTGATCAACTAAATAAAGCACCAAAATGGCACGCATTGCATAATAACTAAATCGTTCCCAAAGTTCTGTTGTAAACAGCAGGAACAATCCCTTGGGATGCCCAAGCATCGTTCCTTGTGGTTTTGCTACGCTCATGAAGTCTTCCACCTTAAGCTCGTGATTGCCTGTGGGCCCCTGAAACAGGATGATGTCACCACAGAAAAATGGTTGTTGCTCGTCCCAATATCGCCTGCAGATTTAATCAACCATTAATTCCCGCTATAGCATTCATTAATTGTTGAATAACCGCTAGTTACGTATGGGTTATTGTTACGTTCTTATAATAAAAGTAATGTGTTTAGCAGTAAAATGAGTATTTTCGCTAAAATCCCACCTTATATACCCCTTAAAAGCAACCAAAGTCAATTTTGGTAAGCTAAGTGGTGACATTATCAGCAGTATAGTGTTGTGATTTTAATTATGAATTAGTCAATGTGAGCGTCATTGTATGCATACCGAGCGAGAGACAGGAATAGTCGAAAAATTACTTCCACCGACTTGAGCATCTTTGCTATGATTGCGACCCGTGAATGGACGTCACTTATTTATAGGGTAGTGAGATTAGCTTATGAAGGCATGGTACCTTTTGTATTGTAAACCTCGTAGTGAAGCGAGAGCACAACAGAACTTAGCACTTCAAAATTTAGAGACGTATTTGCCTATGGTCTCTGAAGAGAAATCTCAGCGCGGGCGCAAACAAGTCTGTCGTGTACCACTCTTTCCTAATTATTTATTCATCAATTTTGACCCAAGTCAGACAAGTGTCAGGCAGGTCCATTCTACTCGTGGTGTGAATCGAATCGTTAATTGTCAAGAGAAAATGACGCCCATTGACGACAGAATTATCCATGCCATTCGCATGAAAGAACTAACGCCTTCCCAAACAGTATTAGCCGAAGAATTAGAGCTAAAAACGGGGGAGAAAATTCGTTTTACAGATGGCCCCTTTGTTGATCTTGAAGGCATTTTTCAAGAAAAATGCCCAAACAAACGTTGCCATGTACTATTTAACATTATGGGGCAGATAAAGACAGTGACTGTTCCACAGCAAAGTGTAGAACGAATTTGTGTTTAAGTGCATAAGTACAAAACCTGTTGTAAGAGTAATGCTCAGTATTTTGTAAGATATTAGCTATCCTTGAAGTTGATAAAGTATTTACCAAAGCGACAAGGTGTTTAATATTTACTTAAAAATCAATTTGTTGATTTTGTTTAGGGTTTGTAGTTACATTTTTAAAATGCAACCTGTTAAGGTGTGATCTTAAAAATGGCCGTTTGAACATTAAATGTTCTATCGGTAGTGAATCTTTGAAGTAAGATTCTGTAATCATAAAGTTAGAATATAAGCTCTTATCTTAAGTGTTTGCATCCTATGGTTAAGGTATTTTACTAACGTAACTAGATTTAGTTACGTCCTGTAACTGAACGAGTGTAGAGCTTAACTATTCTTGTAACACTGTTTTATGTTAATGAAAAATATGAATTTTCGCATCGCGAAGGGCAATATAGAAGCCGCAATCTATGGGCGGTAGCGTGCCTGAAAGACATCGAATGAATAGTTTCATTCGTTAAGCGGACGCCGAAGGCCTCGGGCCGCCACGCGGATCGGTAGCGTGTCTGAAAGCAAAGAAAGGACGGCCTTCGGCCTGCTAGAACGCCACTGCGTGGCTCTAGGTCGCTTCGCTCTAGAACGCTCGCAGGCTTGCTTTAGAATCTAGAAGGAGCGCAGCGATGCTCTGCTTTTTCTAGCAGGGCGTAGCCCGCTCTAGCCGCATAGCGTCCTAGACTCTAGAAGGAGCGAGCGACGCTCTGTTTTTTCTAGCAACTCTGCTTTTTATCATTTTAAATCCAATCGGAGATATCTGGTGTTACAACAAATCAAACAATTCATCATAGTAGGCCTTGGCGCCACAATATTGATGGGCGCTCAGGTTCATGCCGTTACGCCATCTCCACAAATGATTGAGCAGTTCAAGCAATTACCGAAATCTGAACAGGCAAGGCTTGCTAAGCAATACGGTATTGATCCTAATATGCTTTCAGGTTCTCAGGCCCAAACTCAGGTTATAAATCCTGAAGTCGTAGGGGAAAGAGACACCAATCCTCGTGTGTCTGATGCCGATAAAAAAGCGGCTAAAGCTGAGTTAGATTTTTCTGAAGATCCCAGCAAAATAAAATTGCGTCGTTTCGGTTATGAGATGTTTGCTGGTGAACCAAGCACATTTGCACCTGTGTCAGATGTACCGGTTCCGGGAGAGTACCTCGTCGGTCCAGGCGATAACATTAAAGTTCAGCTTTATGGTAAAGAAAATAAAGAGTATGACCTCGTCATTAACCGTGAGGGGGTTATTCAGTTCCCTGAGCTGGGTCCAATACCTGTCATGGGGCTTAGTTTCTCTGAGCTCAGAGACTCTTTATCCCAGCGTATTGGTGAGCAAATGATCGGTATTGAGTCCAACATCACTATGGGTGAGTTGCGCTCGATACGCATTTTTGTGGCCGGTGATGCCTATAAACCTGGTTCGTATACGGTTTCAAGTTTATCAACTATCACTCAGGCTCTGTTTGTCGCTGGTGGTGTTAACGAGATCGGTTCATTACGTAATGTACAGCTGAAACGTAATGGCAAACTAGTTGGTACTTTAGATCTTTATGACCTGTTAATGCGAGGTGATGCGTCGGGGGATTTAAGACTCCATTCTGGTGATGTGGTGTTTATTCCTTCTATCGGCGGCCTTGTAAGCGTAACCGGCGAAGTAAGACGCCCAGCCATTTACGAGCTAAAACACGATGAGAGCATGGCTGACGTTATCGCAATGGCCGCAGGGTTAAATACAGGAGCATATCCTAAAAGCAGTTCAATAGAGCGTTATAATAGTAAATCTTTGAAAACCATAGTGAACGTAGACTTAACCTCTGAGCAAGGTCGAAATACACCGGCCAAAGCAGGTGATATTGTTCGCGTAAAAAGTGCGTCGGAGCAGTACGAGAGTGCCATCACCATAGCTGGTGCTGTTGTTCGTCCGGGTAAATATCAATGGTTTGCCGGTCAAAAAGTAAGTGACGTATTACCTTCTCTATGGGGAGACTTAGCGGCTTCTGCTGATCTTGATTATGCAATTGTGATCCGTGAAGTGAATCAATACGGTGATATTGAAGTGCATCAATTCTCACCAGGGAAAGCAATTAGTGCTAAAGAAAGTGGCCAAGACCTTAGCTTAAATGCGCGTGATAAAATCATTCTGTTTAATTTTTCAGATGATATACAGAATCGCTATGAGTTAAATAAATTAGTAAAAGAGCGTGTTGAAAAAGTCACTTCTTTAAATACAAGTAATCTTTTAGGTTCAGATTTATTTAAAGCGGGCTTTGTGCAACTCGATAAAACTAAGTTATCGCAACGTACCGATCTTGCAGGTGTAGTACTAACAGATAAGAAAGAGTCTGAAGAGGCTGAGGTTGTTAAAGGTGTTGTCAATAAAATGTTGGCTAATTTATTTGACGATACAGAACTACTTAAACTCAGTAATCAGATGGGCCGTCAAGAGTTACTCTACCCAGTAATGGTTAAATTAAATAGCCAAGGGCGAGCAGGCTCGGGTATTCAAATTGTTGCTATTGATGGGCAGGTAAGAGAGCCTGGAGTATATCCGCTGACCGTGGGTGCTCGGGTGAATGATTTAGTGATCGCTGCAGGTGGTTTAAAAGAAGGTGCTTATACCGCTAGAGCTGAATTAACCACTACCTCAACCGATATCAATGGCTCGAGAATTAAGCATAATAATCTTGATTTGACACAAGCTTTGCAAGGAATCGAAAGTGCCAATATCCGTTTAACTGGGCGTGACATGCTAACAGTGATGACGACTCCGGATTGGCAAGAATCTAAAGTTGTTGAAATCAGAGGCGAAGTAAAATTCCCTGGGCGCTACAATATCCGACGCGGTGAAACACTAAACGATTTAATCGCTCGTGTGGGTGGATTTACTGAATATGCTTATTTGCCATCAGCTGTATTTGTGCGCGAGTCTGTTCGTAAGCAAGAGCAAATTGAGATTAAAAAGTTAGCCGATCAATTGCGTCGAGATATAGCCACACGAGGTGTATCGCAGGATGGCACTATGGTCAATTATGCAGATGCGCAATTGATGTTGGCCGATTTAGAAAATATAAAAGCGGTAGGACGTCTTGTTGTCGATTTAGCGGCAATTTCATTAGGGATTGAACAGGCAAATATACAGCTTGAAGATGCCGATATTCTCTATGTTCCATCGACTAAGCAAACCATTGCAGTGATGGGAGAGGTTCAGCACCCAGCAACTCACAGATTTAAAGATGGCTTAACTTTAGACCAATATTTAGCTATGTCTGGTGGTGCGCGTAAACGTGCTGATGAAGACCGCACTTACGTTATCCAAGCAAATGGCTCAGTGCTAATGCCTGGCCGTTCGAGTTGGTTTACTAGCGAAGATCAATTACAACCGGGTGATACCATTATTGTGCCATTAGACACGGAATATAAAGATAACCTAAGTCTCTGGACACAGATCACGGGTATTATCTATAACACCGCCGTTGCAGTATCAGTTATCGCAGGGCTGTAGAAGGAAGAATCTAGGACGGCCTTCGGCCTCTAGGGCGCAGCAAAAAACGCTGCTGCTAGGACGCTCGCAAGCTCGCTCTAGAATCTAGAAGGAGCGCAGCAACGCTCTATTTTTAGCTTTTGCTTGTATAGTAGGCCGAAGGCCGTTCTAGCCGCAAAGCGTCCTAGATTCTAGTTTCTGTTCTCAAGGAAGATTATGCGATTCGAACAACTGGATGTTTGGAAAAGAGCCTCGTGATTATCTTGTCAAATATATCAAGTGACAGAATCAGTAAGTAATTGGGGTTTTAAAGATCAAATAACTCGTTCAGGGTTATCTGTCCCTTCAAATATTGCGGACAAAAGTGCAGGAGCAACTTTTGAACGATGTGATTTATTTCATCGGCCTCGAAGAGGTGAGGTACATGGATTTACCGAATAAGGTGAAGAGCGTGAAACACTAAAAGAGCAAATTCGCTTTTTGTACTACGCCAAAGGCTCTCTAGGTGAGTTAGTCACTCAACTCTATATAGGTATTGAAGTTGGATATTTGGCAAGGGAACCTGCATTACTTATGGTCCAAGAGGCAAAAGAATTAGCCAAATCTTAGGTGCAATTATCAAACAAAAGCAAAGTAAGAGTAAAAGCTAAGAAGGACGCCACTGCGTGTCTCTAGGACGGCCTTCAGCCTCTAGAACGTTGCTTCGCAACTACTAGGATGCTCGCAGGCTCGCTCTAGAATCTAGAAGCGTAGCGCTCTGTCAAGGCGCAGCCCGCTCTGCTTTTAACTTTTGCCTTTATAGCAGCGCAGTGCTCTCGCCGCGCAGCGTACTAGAATCTAGAATCTGAAGAACCAATGAACACACAAATTACTCAAAATCCCAACACATATAAAACAGACGCGCAATTCCCTCAAACCACAAGCGATGACGAAATTGATCTTCGTGAATTATTCTCTGTCATTTGGCAAGGTAAATGGTTGATTATTGCTATTACAGCTGTATTCGCGATTGGTGCGGTTATTTTTGCTATAAAACAACCCAATATCTATAAATCCGAAGCTTTATTAGCCCCTGCATCTGAAGAGCAAGGCGGTGGTTTAAGTGGATTAGCCTCACAGTTTGGTGGGCTAGCAAGCCTTGCTGGTGTGAATCTTGGTAGTAAAGGTGGTACTGATAAAACTGAATTAGCCATTGAGGTATTGAAATCTCGTCAATTTACTAGTGATTTTATTCAAAGACACAATATCCTCGCCAATTTAATGGCAGCCGAAAAATGGGATAGGGACGCTGATAAGTTAATTTATAATCCTGAACTTTACAATGAACAAACCAATACTTGGGTACGTGAAGTTAAAGCACCTTTTAAACCAGAGCCTTCAATGCAGGAGGCTTATAAAGTCTTTAGCAAAATGATTGCCGTTAATAAAGCCAAAGAAACTGGCATGGTTACTATTTCAGTTGAGCATTTATCACCAGCTGTTGCGCAGCAGTGGGTTGCATGGTTAATCCAAGATATTAACAAAGTGATGAAAGACCGCGATGTTGCTGAGGCGAATCGTAGCAGTGAGTTTTTAAATAAACAAATTGCTTTAACTAATGTGGCAGATATTCGAACCATTTTATATAAGTTAGTAGAAGAACAAGCTAAAACCATCATGTTTGCCGAAGTGCGTGATGAGTATGTCTTTAAAACTATCGATCCTGCATTAATTCCTGAAGAAAAGGCCAAACCGAAACGCGCATTAATTTGTGTATTAGGTACATTGCTTGGCGGTATGTTAGGCGTGATGTTTGTATTAGTTAGATATTTTATTAGAAGAGAAGATTGAAACATCATTTTTAAAATGAGCCTATTAGGACAGTTTTAATAAAAATAGTAAAACCCAGGCTTTACACCGGATAGTGAGGAGTCGACTGTCTCAAAATAGAAAAAGTGTCTCAGAAAGGTTTAAATGGCTGAGGTGCGGAAGTGAATAATTTCGACAATATTTATTTAGGAATTGAAGTTTATGAGCAACATATTGCCATTAATTGGGCGTGATAAAGAATTATTCTCCTCAGATATCTGCGTTCACAATGAAGAATTAGAGCGTATTGTATCAGAATCAAGATTCCTTGTTTTAGGTGGTGCAGGCTCAATTGGACAAGCGGTCACTAAAGAGATTTTTAAGCGTAATCCAAAGAAATTGCATGTTGTCGATATCAGCGAAAACAATATGGTTGAATTGGTGCGTGATATTCGCAGCTCATTTGGTTATATCAATGGTGACTTTCAAACTTTTGCATTAGATATAGGGTCAACTGAATTCGATGCGTTTATTAAGGCTGATGGTCATTATGATTACGTTCTAAACCTTTCGGCTCTAAAGCATGTTCGCAGTGAGAAAGATCCGTACACTTTGATGCGAATGATTGATGTAAATGTATTTAATACAGATAAAACTATTCAACAATCAATTGTTGCTGGTGTAAAAAAATACTTCTGTGTATCAACAGATAAAGCGGCTAATCCTGTCAATATGATGGGTGCATCTAAGCGTATAATGGAAATGTTCCTGATGCGTCGCAGTGAGAAAATTGCTATTTCTACAGCTCGTTTTGCTAATGTGGCTTTTTCTGATGGTTCTTTGTTGCATGGCTTTAATCAACGCATTCAAAAGCGCCAACCTATAGTGGCTCCAAATGACATCAAACGTTATTTTGTGACGCCACAAGAATCGGGGGAGCTTTGCCTGATGTCTTGTATCTTTGGCGAAAATCGGGATATTTTCTTCCCGAAACTAAGCGAAGCTTTGCATTTAATTACTTTTGCAGACATAGCCGTGAAATATCTGAAACAACTTGGCTATGAACCTCATTTGTGTGGCAACGAAGATGAAGCCCGTGAGTTGGCTAAAACTATGCCAGCGCAAGGAAAATGGCCATGTCTCTTTACTTCCAGTGACACGACGGGTGAAAAAGACTTCGAAGAATTTTTTACCGACAAAGAAACTTTGGATATGGCGCGTTTTGAAAATCTGGGTGTAATTAAAAACGAGCCACTGTATCAGCAGGAACTGCTTGCGTTGTTTGAACAGCAAATAGCTTCTTATAAACAGGATAAAGCCTGGACTAAAGAGCAGATTGTTGAGCTCTTTCATCAGATGCTCCCTGACTTTGGTCACAAAGAAACCGGTAAGTATCTAGATAGCAAAATGTAAGGTGTCATATGAGCGCTGAAGTTATTAGTTTTATTCGGGATATTTACCGTACTAACGAATTTATTCCGTTACATGCGCCAACTTTTGCTGGTAATGAGCTGAAGTACGTTACAGAAACGATTCAAAGTACTTTTGTCTCCAGTGTTGGTAAATTTGTCGATGATTTTGAGCGCAAGATGGAAGCATTCACTGGCACGGCGAAGGCTGTTGCTACAGTAAATGGCACAGCAGCTTTGCATGCCGCGCTTTATATGGCAGGGGTGAAGGCCAGTGATTACGTGATCACTCAGGCACTGACTTTTGTTGCAACCTGTAATGCCTTGCATCATATGGGCGCACAACCAATTTTTGTTGATGTGTCCAAGGTCAGTTTATCTTTGTGCCCTGTTGCATTAGATAACTATTTGACAGAAAACGCCTTTAGTAATGAATCCGGCTGCTTCCACAAAACAGATCATCGCCGTATCAGTGCTGTAGTACCTATGCACACTTTTGGTCATCCTGCAGAGCTGGATGAATTGGTTGCAGTATGCAGCAAATGGAACATTGTACTGGTAGAGGATGCTGCAGAAAGTCTGGGGTCTTATTACAAAGGTAAGCATACAGGCACTATTGGCGAGTTGGGTGCACTTAGTTTTAATGGTAATAAAATTATCACTACAGGCGGTGGTGGTATGGTGTTATGTCGTGACTCAGCTATGGGCGCACGCACCAAGCACGTCACTACTACTGCTAAAGTGCCTCATCCTTACGAATTTTTTCATGATGAACCTGGTTTTAACTACAGATTGCCAAATTTAAATGCGGCATTAGGCTGCGCTCAAATGGAAGTCTTGCCTGAGTTTTTAAAACAAAAACGTCAGTTAGCAGAGCGTTATAAAACCTTTTTTGCTGATACCGAATTTAGTTTTGTTGTTGAACCTGACTATGCTCAGTCAAACTATTGGCTTAACGCTGTCATTTGTCCTGATACAGAGTCCCGTGATCAGTTGCTAAAAGTGACTAATGAGTCCGGTGTGATGACTCGTCCAATCTGGAAATTGATGCATCGTTTACCTATGTTCCAAAACGCACACAGAGACGAGCTGGCGGTTTCTGAGTTGATTGAAGAACATTTGATTAATCTGCCTAGCTCACCAACACAGCTGGTTTTATAACATGACAAAAAAAGTGACTGTCTTTACCGGAACTCGTGCTGAGTACGGGCTTTTGTATTGGTTACTGAAAGACATTCAGTCTGATGAAGAGTTATCTTTACAATTGTTGGTCTCAGGTATGCATTTATCGCCTGAGTTTGGTGAGACTTACCGGCAGATAGAAAAAGATGGCTTTAAAATTGACGAAAAAATAGAAATTTTATTGTCATCAGATTCAGCTGTTGGCTCGGCCAAAAGTATGGGTCTTGGAGTTTTAGGTTTTGCCGATGCGCTTTCCCGGTTATCCCCGGATGTACTGGTTATTTTAGGCGATAGATTTGAAGCTCTTGCTGCAGCTCAGACTGCAATGATTTTGCGCATTCCTGTGGTTCATCTGCATGGTGGTGAAATTACCGAAGGCGCTTACGACGACGCTATTCGTCATGCAATTACCAAGCTAAGTTATTTGCATGCTACTTCCACCGAAGAGTACAGGCAAAGAGTGATCCAACTGGGCGAAGCGCCTGAACGTGTTTTTAACGTCGGAGCCATAGGCCTGGACCATTTGAACCGTGGCACTTTTATGTCAGTAGAAGAATTGGCTGCTTCACTCCAGTTTTCATTGCAGAAGCCTTATGTAGTTGTCACCTATCACCCAGTGACTTTAGCCGATGAGGAACCAACAGCATCCTTTAACGCGCTTTTAGAGGCTTTAGATAAGTACCCTGATGTGCAGGTGATTTTAACTTATCCTAATGCTGACGATGGTGGCCGCAAAATTATCCCATTGCTCGAAGCTTATGCAGCTAAACAACCTCTGCGCGTGCTGGCGATCCCTTCTTTAGGTCAGGTGCGCTACCTGAGCGCCATTAAACATGCCGCAGCTGTAGTTGGTAATTCCTCTAGCGGTATTATTGAAGTGCCATCCCTGGATGTACCTACTGTGAATATTGGGATGAGGCAAAAAGGGCGTCTGGCAGCAACAAGCGTACTGCATTGTGATGCAACTACTTTAGATATTCATGCTGCGCTTGAAGTTGCGTTTGGTCGCAGTTACAAAGCGCCTGATGCACAAGTTCATAACCCTTATGGTCAGGGCAATGCCAGTCAACAAGTGATTTCAATGCTTAAAAATCTGAAATTTACTTCAGTTAAATCTTTTTATGATGTGAAGGTAAGTGATTAATATGACACTCATTATTGCAGAAGCAGGTGTAAATCATAACGGCGACGAGAAGCTTGCCTTTCAGTTAGTCGATAAAGCATACGAAGCTGGCGCTGACATCGTTAAATTCCAAACCTTTAAAGCAAAAAATCTAGTGACTGCACAGGCTCTGCAAGCAGATTATCAGGTGACGAATACGGGGAAACAGGAATCACAACTTGCTATGTTGAGTCGTCTGGAGCTTAGCTATGAGGCGCACCATCAACTGGTAGCTTATTGTGCTAAGTTGGGCATTGAGTTTTTATCGACGGCCTTTGACAGCGAAAGCCTTGAATTTTTGGCGAACGACTTAAAACTAACTCGGCTGAAAATTCCTTCAGGTGAAATCACTAATGCGCCATTAGTGTTGCAACATGCCCGAACAGGCTGTGATTTGATTGTATCAACAGGTATGGCGACTCTGGCTGATATAGAAGCTGTTTTAGGTGTTATTGCTTTTGGTTATACAGCTCCTATTGATGCAGTGCCTTCAGTTGATTCATTTCAGGCCGCTTATTTTTCTGACGCAGGGAAAAAAGCACTGAAAGATAAAGTCACAGTCTTGCATTGCACAACCGAATATCCGGCCCCTCTTGCTGATATTAATCTTCGGGCCATGGACACGCTGGCTTCTTCCTTCGGCCTACCTGTCGGTTATTCAGATCATAGCGAAGGTATTGTTGTACCAATAGCCGCCGTAGCCCGCGGTGCGGTGCTGATTGAAAAGCATTTTACGTTGGATAAAGACATGGAAGGTCCTGATCACAAGGCGTCACTGGATCCCAAAGAGTTGAAAGCCATGGTCCAAGCTGTTCGTGCTGTAGAGTTGACCTTAGGGGACGGCATTAAAGGGCCACGACCTTCTGAAATTAAAAACAAAGCCGCAGCACGAAAGAGTGTTGTTGCCGCCCGTGATATAGCTGCTGGTCATATTATTACGGCTGATGATCTGGCGGTGAAGCGGCCTGGTAATGGTGAAAGTCCATACAGATTCTGGGAAATCCAGTCTAAACCAGCATCCAGAAGCTATAAGGCTGGAGACCTAGTCCTTGAGTAAGCCCGTTTTAGTTCTCGGAGCTGGTGGCCATGCTGCTGCTGTTATAGATATATTACGACAGATCAATTGCACAGTGCTTGGACTTGTTGCACAAGAACAACCAAAGGCAAACCCAATATTTGGAGGGCTTACCTTGTATTTATCCGACGACGATGTGTTGTCTTTTGATAAAGACTCGATCCTTCTAGTCAATGCTATTGGTTCATTACCTGGTCAGGAAGTTCGTTTTAAAGTACACCAGCAATTTAAGCAATTGGGCTATAGCTTTATGACTATTGTTTCACCTAAAGCTATAGTTTCAGACTACGCCATTTTGTCAGAAGGCGTGCAGGTGATGCCGGGAACTATAGTCAACGTGAATGCCTATATAGGTGAGGGGACTATTCTCAACACTGGTTCCATCATTGAGCATGACTGTGTTATTGGTAAACATAACCATATAGCGCCAGGAGCTGTGTTAAGCGGTGCTGTGAATACAGGCGATTATGTGCATATAGCAACAGGTGCGAAAGTTATTCAAGGTATTCAGATTGGTGAGCGCGCATTGGTTGGTGCTGGCGCTACGGTCACTAAAAATTTAGAGAGCAACAAAACGCTTTATGTTGCCAAACCATTTTTGCGGTAAAGGATTTATAAATGAGCTACGACTGGAAAAACATTCTGATTAAGCCAGATCAGCCTATACGAGATGCACTACAGCTAATAGACAGTGAGTCGTTGCGAATTGCCCTTGTTGTTGATGACGAACTGCGTTTATTGGGTGTTGTAACTGATGGCGATGTGCGTCGTGGTTTATTAAAGAACTTAAGTATTACCAGCCCAGTCAGCATGGTGATGAATACCAAGCCATTAACTGCAAAGTTGGGCACAGCCCGTAAAGAATTAGTTAAGTTTATGGAAAAAGAGCAACTATTGGCGATTCCTCTGATGGAAGAGGACAAAGTTGCTGGCCTTGAGACACTGCAGCGTGTGGGCCAATACTCCAAATATCAAAATCCGGTATTTTTAATGGCTGGTGGTTTTGGTACTAGGTTAAGGCCGTTAACAGACAATTGTCCTAAGCCTTTATTAAAAGTCGGTGATAAGCCGATATTGGAAATTGTGCTCAATAGTTTTATTAAGGCTGGTTTTGTAAACTTTTATATTTCAACACATTACCTTCCAGAAATGATCCGTGAACATTTTGGTGATGGCTCTAAGTGGAATGTGAAAATTAGTTATGTGCATGAAGAATTACCTTTAGGCACGGGCGGTGCACTCGGTTTGTTGCCTGCCGATATACCTGATCTTCCTCTTATTCTGATCAATGGTGATGTATTAACTAATGTCGATTTTGAGCGGGTACTGGAGTTTCATAATAAGCATCAGGCCGCTGCTACTATGTGCGTTCGCGATTATGAGTATCAAGTGCCTTTTGGTGTCATAAATGGTGAAGGTAATAAAATAATTAGCATGGTTGAAAAACCAGTGCAGCGTTTTTTTGTTAATGCAGGTATTTATGTGGTTAGCCCACAAATTCGACGTTCTGTACAACAAAACTCTCGGATAGACATGCCCACCTTGCTGGAGCAATTTATTGCGCAGCAGCATAATGTGCTTATGTTTCCAATTCATGAGTACTGGCTTGATATAGGCAGGATAGAGGATTACAACAGAGCACAAACAGACATTATGAATCTGGAGTTCTAAGATGAGTTGTTACGCTGTTGTTGGTATGGGTAGTATTGCCAAACGCCATCTTGCTAATTTAAGGTATTTACACCCAGACGCTAAAATTTATTCGGTATCAGCAAGCGGTCGTAATACTGAATTGTCAGTTCATGCAGATGCTGTAATTAGCCTGGATCAACTGCTGGAAGAAAAGCCTGCTTACGCGATTATTGCGTCACCCGCGCCTTATCATGTCACTACTGCTAAGGTATTGCTGCAAAACGGTATAGCTGTTCTTATTGAAAAGCCCTTGGCCGATACAGTCGAAAGCTGCGAAGAATTGATATCTAGCATAGACGACAGTCAATCCTGCGTTGTTTCTGTTGGTTATTGTCTAAGATTTTTACCTTCAGCACAGGTAGTCAAAAACTATTTGAGTGCGGGTAAGCTTGGTGCTATTTATAACGTCGAATCTAATGTAGGGCAGTTTTTACCTAGCTGGCGTACAGATAAAAATTATAAAGACTCTGTCTCAGCTAGAAAAGAGTTAGGTGGTGGAGCTTTATTGGAGCTTAGCCATGAATTGGATTACCTTTTTTGGTTGTTCGGTGATTTGGAATTACAACACAGCTGGCTACGCACAACGGATGAACTTGGATTAGATGTTGAAGATATTGCAGATTTAGTTCTTACTACAACTTCTGGTACTTACATTTCCGTTCATCTTGATTTTGTTCAGAAGTCTACGCAACGAAACTGTGAATTCATTGGTGAAAAAGGCCGTTTGGTTTGGGACTTAATGATGAACACTGTTACTGTGTATCATGCTACTGGCAGTAATATGCTGTACGCAGAGCCACAATATAATAAAAACGGCATGTATATTGATATGTTACAGGCCTTTGAAAATATCAAAATGCAAGGTATGTCACATCTGGCAACAATAGAGTCTTCTTTGAAGGTAATCGAATTGATTGAGTATGCAAAACAATCTAATAAATGGAGACGAATAGCGTGAAAACTGTTGCATTCATCTTTGCTAGGGGCGGCTCGAAAGGACTACCTCAAAAAAATATAAAATCTCTCGATGGAAAGCCTCTGATTCAATATTCCATTGAAACAGCCTTTGCTACTGCGGGTATTGAAAAAGTCTTTGTTTCTACTGACGATGTAGCTATTGCTTCAGTTGCGCGCGCTGCTGGTGCTGAAATAATAGAACGTCCTGCTGAGTTGGCAACGGACAGCAGTCCAGAGTGGTTATCTTGGCGCCATGCAATTGATTATGTTCGTTCTGGTTACGGTGATTTTGATGTATTTGTTAGTCTACCAGCTACCAGCCCGCTTCGTGATGAAACTGATGTCAGTGCTGCAATAAGACAACTTTTAGATACCGATGCTGATATATGTATTTCCGTTACGCCAGCCAATCGTAGTCCGTATTTCAATATGGTGAAACAGAACGAAGATGGAAGTGTCGAGTTGGTTAACAGACCTGCTACTGGTGTGTATCGTAGGCAAGATTCTCCTGAAGTTTTTGATATCACTACAGTAGTTTACGCAGCGAAACCTGAATTTGTTCTTGAAAAAAATGCGCTATTTGAAGGCAAAGTGACCAGTGTCTTAATTCCAAAAGTAAGGGCTGTGGATATTGATGACATTTATGACTTCATGCTGGCTGAAGCAATTGTAATGGAAAGCAAAAAAAATGTTGGCTAATAAAAATATTTTAGTTGTTGGGGCTTCTGGTCTACTCGGGGCAAAAGTTGTTAGGTCTTTGTTGCTGCATGGCAGCAAAGTTTTGGCTGTTGATTTGGATGTTGAAAAACTAAAGAGCCGTTTAACAGAGATTAATGTTGATGTTGAAAATCCTGCCTTGAGTTTTTCATCTCTTGATGTGACAAGTGAAACTGCGGTCAAAGCTTTGCTTGAGTCATTAACTACAATCACTGGTGCAGTGAATTGTACTTATCCAAGAAATAAAAAATATGGTGCCCACTTTTTTGATGTAAATCTTTCGGATTTTAACGAAAATCTTTCATTACACCTTGGCTCGTCATTTTTATTTATGCAACAATGCGCAGCTTATTTTAAGAGAGTGCAAAGCGACTTTTCATTAGTAAATATTTCTTCAATTTATGGGGTTGTAGCACCTAAGTTTGATGTGTATGAAAATACCAAGATGACTATGCCTGTAGAATATGCGGCAATAAAGTCCGCTCTTTTACACTTATCTAAATATGTGGTTGCTTATGTTGCAGACAGCCGTTTTAGGGTAAATAGCGTAAGCCCTGGTGGTATTTTTGACCATCAGCCTAATAACTTTTTAGAGGCATACAAACGCCAGACTTTAGGTAAAGGAATGTTAGATGTAGACGATGTAATAGGCTCTATCGTCTATCTGTTATCTGATTATGCTCGTTATGTCAATGGACAAAACATAGTCGTCGATGACGGTTTCGTATTATAAATATTGTGGAGATTAAAATGGCGAAGAAGATTTTCTGGTGTAAAACTTGCTTAAATATGTCGACACGTCCGCGGATTGAATTCAACCACGAAGGGCGTTGTAATGCCTGTGTTTGGTCGGACGAGAAGAAAAGCATTGATTGGGCTCCTCGTCAGGAAGAGCTTAAGGTGTTGGTTGATAAATATAGATCGTCCAATGGTACTGGCTTTGACTGTGTTGTTCCGGTTAGTGGTGGTAAAGACGGTTCTTATGTTGCTTATACGCTGAAGCATAAATACGGAATGAATCCATTAGCTATTACTGTCCGTCCGGCTTTAAGCCTTGAGTTAGGTGATGAGAACCTTACTAACTTCATTAATTCTGGTTTTAACCATATTCATATTTCGCCAAATGCGAAAGTTATGCAAAAATTAAACAAACTTGGTTTTATTGAGAAAGGTTTCCCTTACTATGGCTGGTTAATAGCAATCAAAACCGCTGTTATTCAGACCGCAATGAACTTTAATATACCTCTCATTTTTTATGGAGAAGATGGTGAGGTTGAGTATGGTGGTTCAACAGAGAGTAAACATAATCCTTTATATAACATTGAATATATGAAGCGAGTCTACTTTGAAGGCGGTTATGATAAGGTTTTTGACATTATACTCGGTGATAAGGATGTAAGCGATGGTGACCTTGCATTCTGGCGTTTCCCTACTGATGAGCAAGTGAAAACGCATGATCTGGCTTTTACCCATTGGTCTTATTATGAGGCGTGGGATTCCTATAGAAATTATGTTGTTGCAAAAGAACATTGTGGCTTGAAAGAAAAAGAAGAAGGCACTGCTGGTACTTTCACTAATTTTTCTCAGAATGATCAAGCATTATATTCATTACATGCATATTTAATGTATTTAAAGTTCGGTTTTGGACGTGCAACGCAAGATGCTGGGATAGAGATTCGCCGTGGAGCAATGACTAGAGAGCAAGCGTTAAACCTTGTCCTTGCGTACGATAATCAATATCCATTTGAATTTATTGATCTCTATTTGGAATATTACGAGATGAGTAAAGATGAATTTGATGCTGTACTCGATAAATATGCAAACAAAGATTTGTTCGAAAAAGTTGATGGCATTTGGCATCCAAAATTCACAGTAGGTGAAGAATTCGAAGTATGAAATTAGTTATTGTTGATTATGGTATGGGGAATCTGAAGTCGGTAACGAGTGCTCTTCGTTACCTCGGCTACGATGACATTTCGTTATCTAATGATTTCTCGGTGTTACAAAGTGCAGATAAACTGATATTGCCTGGCGTAGGGAACTACGCCAGAGCAATGAGTAAAATCAATGAGCTTGATTTGACATCTTGTATCAGAAGACTGGTATTGGATGATAAGAAGCCAATACTTGGTATTTGTCTTGGTATGCAACTAATGGGACATTCAAGCACTGAGAGCGGCTTTAACTCAGGGCTTGGTTTGATCGATGGCGTAGTTGAGTCTTTTGTTTCAACAGAGCTAAAGATCCCTCATGTTGGATATAACCAGGTGAGGCCATGTAAAGGAAGCCGGCTATACTCTGGTATACACCCTGAGCCTGATTATTATTTTACGCACAGTTTCAGAATGTGTTCAAAGGCGGATATAGGTAAAACTATCTGCGATTATGGCGAAGAATTTGTTGCAAGTTTTGAAATTGATAACATTGCTGGTGTGCAATTTCACCCCGAACTTAGCCAGACGAACGGTCTTCAATTATTAAAAAACTTTATAGAGCGATTTTGATGTTACGAAACAGACTCATTTTTGGACTTATCTATAATAGTGGCAGCTTTATGCAAAGTCGAAATTTTCGCCTGCAGCGTGTTGGTGACATTAATTGGCTTGAAAAGAATTATAAATTTCAAAAAATATCATTCTCATTAGATGAGCTGGTTGTGGTTGATGCCACTAAAGGGCAAAAAGACATCGAGAAGTTCTCTGCTGTTGTTAGCTGCTTAGTCGAAGATGTGTTTATACCTGTCGCTGCAGGTGGAGGCATCAGAAAGATAGAAGATGCTGAGCTTTTATTCAGAAGTGGTGCAGACAAAGTTATCCTCAATTCCTCACTTTATAATGACCCAGCATTGGCAACAGAAATCATAAACAGATTTGGCTCTCAAAGCCTTGTAGCATCAGTAGACTATAAAGTTATTGATGGGTTACCTGTGGTTCATATTCATGACGGCACTACGGCTATCCCGATGAGCCTTGAGGATTACTTGCTGCATCTTGAACAGTTGGGCGTTGGTGAAATCATTTTTAATTCGATAGATAAAGATGGTACTGGTTTTGGTTATGATCTCGAAAATATCGAAAAGTACGCAAATTCAGTGAATATGCCTTTTATCATCATGGGTGGAGCGGGCAATGAACGTCACTTAAGTTCAGGTTTATCTGTTGATGGGGTATCAGCCGTAGCGACCGCAAATTTATTTAATTTTATTGGTAATGGATTGCCAAATGCCCGTAGTTATATGTTAGAGCACGGTGCCAACCTGGCTCGCTGGGAATAGCCATTATGTTTTTAAAAGAGATCTACAAAAAAATTGTATTCTGCAACACAGCTGACCGTATTGGTCCTGATATGCCGTTCAGCCACTGGAAGCTTCATTTTAAGTCTTCTATGCTGAAGTTATGTAGAAATAAATTTAAATATTTTGGTGAAGGTGCAGATTTTCGAGCTGGAGCATATGCGGTACATTGTTCAAATATTTCAATAGGTAAAAATGTCGTGGTTCGTCCCTCGACAATGATGTTTGCTGACCAATATGCCCACATCATTCTTGAAGATAATGTTATGATGGGCGCAGGTGTTCACTTTTATGTAAACAATCACAAATTTAATCGCCGTGATATTCCTCTTATTGAGCAAGGGTATTATCCATCAGAAGATATAGTGGTTAAAGAAGGTGCTTGGATTGGAGCTAATAGCATAATTTTGCCTGGAGTAACAATTGGAAAGAATTCAGTCATAGGTGCGGGGAGTATAGTTACTAAGTCTGTAGACGATTTTGCTATTGCGGTTGGGAATCCTGCTAGAATAATTAAGTATTTATAATGGTAATTGATAGTTTAAAAAAGAGATATATTCTCAAGTTATTAGCAAATATTATTTTTGGTATTGTAAATGCTCTATTGGTTGCGATAATACCGAAGGCATTAGGGCCGGTTGCTTATGGGCAATTTAATTTTCTTCAGCAACTCTATAATCAATTCATATCTTTTATTGATGCAAATTCATCTACAGCATTTTTTACAAAGTTATCTGCTAATAACAGTAGATATGATTTAATTATCTTTTATTTCTTGGTTTCTTCCTTAATATTTCTAATTACTTTGCTGACATCTTTATTTATCGATTTTGGAGGTGCTGCCAATTACGTTTTTCCTGATGTAGAAAGGAAGTATATATATTTAGGAATGTTATTTTGCTTATTAACATGGTTAAATCAGGTATTTATTAAAATATCTGATGCGTATGCTATTACTGTGCCTGTTGAAATAGTTAAAATAATTCATAAAATTTCGATGTTATTTATCGTTTTTATAATAATAAGTGAATTTTATTTAGACTTAGAAAGATATTTTTATTTTAATATTTTATCTTTATTAGTATTGCTAATGTTATTGCTTGTAATTTTTAAGAGGAAGCATGTTTTTGATTCGGAAATAAATTTTAAAAATATAAACTTTAGAGCTATTTTTGAAGAGTTTTATGTATTTTGTTCGCCACTCTTTATTTTTAATCTGATAGCAATAGCAATTGGTATATTTGATATTTGGCTTTTGCAAAAAGTAAGTGGCTCAGTAGAAGTTGGTTTTTATGGGCTTTCTTATTCAATTTCGGCAATGTGTTTTTTATTCACTAGTGCTATGACACCAATAATAATGCGGGAGTTTTCACAATCTATCGAGCAGAATGATATCGATAATGTAAGAAAACTGTTTAGCCGCTATGTTCCAATGTTGTACGCTATTTCAGCATACTTCAGTGTTTTTGTTGCATTCCATGCAGAAGACTTATTATTGATATTTACTGATGCTCGATATGAAGGTGCCTATATGGCACTAGTAATTATGGCTTTCTACCCATTACATCAAACATATGGACAAATAAATACGGCACTCATTTTTTCCGCAGGCAAAATTACATTTTATAAAAATATTGGATTGTTATTCTCCTTTTTTGGTCTCATATTGAGTTGTCTATTTATTTATTTACTCAAAATGGGTGCTGAAGGTATGGCGTGGAAAATGTTTGTTGTTCAAATCATCAGCGTGAATGTGCAATTATTATTTAATGCTAAGTACCTAAATGTCAGAGTAGCTAGTTTTATTATTCATCAGATTGTTTGTGTGTTTGTATTTTCTATAATCGCTTACGTTACAAAAGTTTTATTATTTGACAATGTAATTATTGATTTTTTAATTTCAGGTTTTATATATACTATAATTGTTTTCTGTTGTGCATTTTACTTTCCTAATGCAATAGGGATATTTAAAAAGAAAATAGAATCAAGTATTGGTTAGAAGAAAGCAGGGTAAATTATGAAACTTTGGTTTATGAGTGTTAACAGGGTCACAGATGTTGACTTTATTCGATATGGCTTGCAAGAGTTAGCTTCTAAAGGTGTTGAAATTAATGTTGTTGACTTATCTGCCCTTATGTGGGGAACTGAAGATTACAGAACTCATAATACACTAACTTTTAACATGATTTTTTGTAACTCGTTGTATGAATACAAGGATGTGATTAATTCTATCGGTAAGAATGAAGTTGTTTTATGTGGAGGAGTGTTGTCTTCATATCTTCATTTAATTCTTGCTCGTAAGTGTAAGTATATAGGTGTTCAAACTTTAGGCGCTATTCCACATTCTGCACCAATAAAGAATAGTAAGTTTCTTAATCTCTTAAGTAGATTTAATACTGATAAATTGGCAAGTAAGATATATAGAAAAGTTTTTAACAGGTTTGTCTTTAAATTTTATCCATTTTATTTTGTTCAAAGAGCAGGCTCTTTATCATCTGGATTATACTCTGGTATAGTCTCAAAGACTATTATTTTAGAATCGCAATGTTACGATATATATCAAAAATTGTATCAAAAAAAAATAGAAAAAACGTTGTCTAAATATCGTTCTGATCTTGATGGGGAGTATTTTTTATGGATAGATCAGGCTATTCCCTTCCATACTGATACTTTGAAATGTAATGGTGATATAAGTCGATATGCGAAAGATTATTTTGACAGAATTCAAAAGCTTCTAAGATTTTTTGAGGTTAGGTATAAAGTTAAAGTAATTGTAGCATTACATCCAAGGATTGTAATTGATCATCGTTACACTGATATGTGGATAGGTTGGAATACAAGTACTACAAACACAATTGATTTAATTGAGAAAGCTAAATTTTGTATAACGCATAATAGTACTGCAATTCATGCTGCAGTATATTTCAATAAACCATTAATGGTTATTAAGGATAAATTACTAATAGATAATGGATATGATATTGGTATTACAGATTCTTTTTTTTATGAGTTAGATTGCAACTTAATTGAAAGTGATTGCGTAATTAGTGAGTTGCCAGAATTAAAGTTTGAGATAAATGAAGAGAAGTATAGTAATTATATCAATAGATATGTTTCTAATACTCCTGCACAGTATCCAATCAATGCTGATGTCCTCTATGATTTTATTTATACATTGTCTAGTAGTAAGGGTTTAAATTGAAAATTCTGCTTTTTTGCGAAAATTACCGAAAAGGTGGGCTTGATACATTTCTGGTTAATCTAATAAATCATTGGCCTGATAATGAAGTGTCTCTAATGATAAATAGCTCTCACGAAGGTTTGGCTTATTTAAGATCCAAGGTTGTGAGTGGGAGTTTAATTGTTACAAATTTATTTTCTAGACATAGCTTTTTCAAAAATACTAATGTGCATCCGTTAAAAAAAATCTTTGTCTTAATAGGGAAACTCTTTTTTCTGCTAATTTCATACCCAATACAACTTTTTCAGTTAATCAGGTTGTTTTCAAAATATAAAAATTTTGATGAACTAATGATAGTTAATGGTGGATATCCTGGTGGTCAAAGTTGTAATGTTGCATCTATAGCTTGGTTTTTAGTTAATGGTAAAAAGTCATGGTATAACTTCCATAATAATGCTCAAAAATATAGGAGATTATTTAAACCATTTCAATTTATATCCGATGTATTAGTGTCATGGACAACCATTGAGTTTATTTCTGTTTCAAACGATTGTGCAAACTCAATGCATTGTAGAACAGGCATTAATGATAGAAAATTAGGATTTATTTATAACGGTATTTCAGAACCATCTATAACGGTCGGTGCGGCCTCATTAAATATGATTAGAACCCAAATACTGAACTCGCCTAAAAAGCGAGTTGTTATGCTCGGTACTTATGAGGAGCGTAAAGGTCATGAGTTTGCTTTTGCTGTTATGAAGCAACTCCCTCAATATGATTTTTTAGTTTGTGGGAAGGGAAGTGAAGCTGAAATACAAAGAATAAATAGGATGGCTTGTGGTTGTGATAATATTTTTCTATTAGGCCATCGAACAGATAATCATCATATTATCGCAACTGCCGATTTATTATTAGTCCCATCTATGTATAATGAATCATTTGGTTTAACCATTATCGAGGCAATGGCTTTAAATGTGCCTGTTATTGCAACAAGAATTGGCGGTATGCAAGAGGTCATAACCGAACGTTGGGATGGATTACTTGTCGATTATGGTGATATAAGCCAGTTAAAAGCATCTGTAATTGAATTAATTGAAAATGTCGAATTTAGAAGAGAAATAGCATCAAATGCGATTAATAGCTTTAAAACTAAGTATAGTGCCGATAAAATGGCATTGGCTTATAAAAATAAATTAGATACTAAGAGGGTTAGATGAAAGTTTTATTATTAGCTGGTGGTTTTGGAACAAGATTAAGTGAAGAAACTGATATCCGTCCAAAACCTATGGTAGAAATTGGTGGGAAACCAATTCTTTGGCATATTATGAAGATGTACTCTCAATATGGTTACAACGAATTTGTAATATTGTTGGGATATAAAGGTTATTACATTAAAGAATATTTTGCTAATTATTTTCTTCATCAAAGTGATGTGACAATTAATCTCTCAACAAATGAGATGAAAATCCATAAAAATACTTCTGAGCCTTGGACTGTCACTCTGTTAGATACAGGATTGCATACCATGACAGGGGGGCGGATAAAACGTGCGCAAGAGATTGTTGGAAATGAGCGTTTTATGTTGACTTATGGCGATGGTGTATCTGATGTTGATATTGCTTCGTTAGTCAAGTTCCATGAAAACCATGGTAAATCAATTACAATGACATCGGTTCAGCCAGAAGGACGCTTTGGTTCTTTGGTGATTAATAGGGATAAAGTAACAAATTTCCTTGAAAAACCGAAAGGCGATGGTTCTTGGATTAATGGCGGCTTTTTTGTTTGTGAACCATCAATATTCGATTATATAAATGATGGTGATGAGACTGTTTTTGAACAAAATCCACTTCAGAATTTAGCCTTAAATGGTGAGTTGATGACTTATAAGCATCATGGGTTTTGGAAATGTATGGATTCCTTAAACGACAAACAAAAGTTAAATGCAATGTTTGATAGTAATAACGCAAAATGGAAAAGTTGGTAATAATATGTTTGCAAATGTTTATGCTGGGAAAAAAGTTTTAATTACAGGCCATACTGGGTTTAAGGGAACTTGGTTGACGACTTGGTTGCTTAATTTAGGCGCTGATGTGTGTGGTATATCTATTGATATACCAACAACTCCATCAATTTTTAATGAGTTAGAACTATCAAATAAAATTGAGCATCATATTGCAGATGTAAGAAATCTAAGTGAAATTTCTAATATCATTAATGAATTCAAACCTGATTTTTTATTCCATTTAGCAGCGCAGCCGATTGTTTCATTATCTTATAGTGACCCTCTTAATACGATTTCAACCAATGTAATTGGTACTGCAAATGTTTTAGAGGTATTGCGGCATTTAGAGCACAGATGTTATGCTGTGATTATAACAAGTGACAAGTGTTATGAGAATGTAGAGTGGGTTTGGGGATATAAAGAAACGGATCCTGTTGGTGGTCGTGATATATATAGTGGCTCAAAAGGAGCCGCGGAAGTAATATTCCATGCTTATCAGCAATCTTTCTTCCCTAATCCAAATGGATACGTCAGATTGGCCACTGGTAGAGCTGGAAATGTTATAGGTGGTGGAGACTGGGCAACTGATCGAATAGTTGCTGACTGCATGCGAGCTTGGAGTAACAATGAAAGAGTTGAAATTCGTTGTCCTGATGCAACTCGTCCATGGCAGCATGTTTTAGAACCATTAAGCGGTTATTTGGCACTTGGTCAAGGTCTTGTGATTAATGAAGATAACCATGGTGAGCAATATAATTTCGGCCCCCGTGCAGAACAAAATCATACAGTAAAAGATTTGTTATCCGACCTAAGTGTTTATTGGAATTTTAATCAAACAGCTGATGCATATATTGTTACTGATAACATTCCATTTCATGAAGCTGGCTTATTAAAATTAAATTGTGATAAAGCTTTGTTTAATTTGAAGTGGGAAGCTAATTTAAATTATAAGCAGTGTATTAAGTTCGTTAGCGAATGGTATTATGAGTTCTATAAAGGTGAGTTAGATATGATGAAATTTACAACTCATCAAATTAATGAATATCAAAATATAGCAAAAGAAAAGGATTTGATTTGGTGCAAATGATGATTGACGGTATAGTTTTGACACCTTTAAAACGAATCAAGCATGATAAGGGGGATATATTTCATGCCCTTAAATGTTCTGAGCCAAGCTTTATTTCTTTCGGAGAAGCATATTTTTCATCCGTGAATTATGCATGTGTAAAGGGATGGAAAATACATACTAAAATGCTACTTAATCTAGTTGTTCCTGTAGGAGCGATTAAGTTTGTTGCTTATGACGATAGACCTAACTCTCCGACGTTTAAAAATTTTTTTGAAGTTGTACTTTCAAGTGATAATTACAGCCGACTAACTATTCCTGCTGGTGTTTGGCTTGCATTTCGAGGTGAAAGTCAGGGGGCGAATTTATTACTAAACATTGCAAGTATTGAGCATGATCCTGATGAAAGTATCAATTGTGATTTAAATGAGATTGATTATAACTGGATTTTAGCATGAAGATCTTGATTACCGGAGGGCTAGGTAACTTAGGTTTATGGCTTACATTATATTTGTTAGAACAGCGACATGATGTTGCAGTAATCGGGCGTAATGAGCGATTTGTTATTACACATGAGAACTATCGCTTCCTGAAAGGTGACATTACGGATGTGTATTCGCTTAATTCCATCGTCGATTGTTATTATGATGTTTGTATCCATGCGGCTAGTTTTAATGAATGTCAAAGTCCTAGTTATAATAAAGATGCCTTGCTAATTAATTCATTCGGTACTGAATTGTTGTGTCAAAGTCTAGCTAGATTTGGTATTGGTAAACTAATTTATCTCAGTACATTTCATGTATATGGAGCTACGGAAGGCGTAGTTACAGAGCAAACTCATATTGCACCTACCAATGACTACGCTTTAACGCATTATTTTGCAGAAAAATATATTGAAAAGAATGCAAGGCTCTTGGGATTTGAATATCTTATTTTTCGTTTAACTAATAGTTATGGGTGTCCAAAGGATATTAATACTGATAAGTGGTATTTAGTGCTCAATGACTTGTGTCTTCAAGCATTCAATAAAAATGCAGTTACTCTTAATGGTAACGGAAAAGCCTTAAGAGATTTTATATGGATGGGTGATGTTACTTGCATTGTTGAGAAATTCCTATATCTCAAAACAACAGGAATTCTCAATTTGGCATCTAGCAAAACATTTGCAATCATTGATGTCGCTACGTATGTACAGTCAGCTTATTTTGATTATTTTGGAAAAGAGTTAGTTGTCAATGTGAATGAACATGATGATTACAAGCCAATTTATTTGACTGTGTCTAATCAATGTTTAGTTAATATTTTACCTTATACGTTTGATAATCACTTCAAGACAGAAGCTATTAATATTTTTAAAATGTTGAGTGAAAAAAGATGAATGATTTTCCGCTCGTTAGTATAGTAATCCCGATGTACAATGCAGAGCAATATATAGTAGAAACATTAAATTCAATTAAGCATCAAACATATAAAAATTACGAGATTATTATAGTCGACAATGCCTCTACAGATAGTTCAGTTTTGGTTGTTGAGAAAATGAAATCTCATTTCGATAAGTTTAAAATTATTCATTCAAGCTTAAATTCTGGCGGACCCGCCAGACCAAGGAATATAGGTATTGAACATGCTGAAGGTGAACTCATAGCCTTTCTTGATTCCGATGATTTATGGATGTCTGAAAAGCTATCAATTCAAGTATCTTATATGATAGCTAATGAGATAGATTTTTCTAGCACTGATAGAATTACTTTTACTGATACACTTGTAAGACCATTATCTGAAGGTCGTTTTTACCGGTTTAAAAAATATTTTTTTAAAAAATATTTTTCTATTAACATGCTGATTTTCTCGAATTGTATCTTTACATCATCCGTAATTGTTAAGCGAGATTATTTATTGTCTGGTTTTGATGAGGATGCTGCATTAAATACAGTGGAAGACTTTTTTCTATGGATATCTATTATTGATAGCGGTGCAAGATACAGTTTTTTAAGCGATAAACTACTAGGTTATCGCAGTATCAACACTTCTTTATCTGCAAAAAATTCTATTCACAAAAATAAAGCGAAGAATTCATATGCAGTTTTAAGATATATTTTGAATAACAATGCCTTTCACCTGTATCCATTTTTTAAAATGAGACAAGTTTTGCGTTTTATAGGTTTTTAATATGAGAGTTTTGTTTTTGTTTAATTCACTATCCGTGAGTGGCGTCTCTAAGGCAAACCTCATTTTAGCAAATGAGTTTTCACGCAGAGGTTATGATGTTGAAGTTCTAACATATTTGAATGCAGATGTTAGCGCTCTTCAAGCTGATAATATTAACTTTCATTGTTTTGGTTATAAGAAGTATGGTTTTCCTGAACTTTTAATCTCTTTTTTCAAATTGTTTTTTTATTTTAAAATAAATAAAAGATTTGACTTAGTAATCTCTAGTTCGGATTTAATTTCATTACCAGTTGCTTTGGTAAAGTTTTTCTATGAATATAAATTAATAATAAATAGTCATACTAACATTATCGAACATTTAAAAGGGAAAAATATTTTTGTAAAAGGACTATATTCTTTTTCTGCTTTTGTTATAAAAAATATGGCTAAGGTTACAAATGTTTCGTATGATGCAGCAGTGGCTTCAAAAAAGTTTTACAAAATAGATGATGTAACAGTTTTACCGAACCCTATTTCTCCTTGGATATTGAACAAAAATATTAAATATGTGCATCCTTGGTTTGATAATTACAAAGTTATTGTCGCTTGTGGTCGATTAACTAAAAGTAAAAATTATGATTTGATGCTTCGTTCGTTCAAATTGTTAACTGCAAAAAGAAACGACGTAAAATTATTGATAATAGGGGATGGAGAAGAGCGGGCTTATTTGGAACGATTAGCACTTCAATTGCAGGTTCTCGATTCTGTTCATTTTACTGGCAATGTCAAAGAGCCTAGAGTTTACATGCAGCATGCAACTTTTTTTTATCACACTTCACTATATGAAGGTGCTCCCATGGTTTTAATAGAGGCACTGTCGACAGATATACCTATTGTGACTACTAGATTCAAATCTGGTGCTGAAGAAATACTTGAAAATGGTAAGTATGGAATTTTAATTGATTCCTTTGATTTAGGTGATTGTATTTCAGCATTGAATGACGGATTGAATCTTTCTCCTCATGAAAAAGGTTATTATTCTAACAAGGCTAAAGATTTTATTCCTTCAGTCATTGCAGATAAGTATATTGAAACTTATCTGCAATGTTAGTGGTGATTTATGATAAAGTTATTTATAAGTTTATCCTATAAGGTTTTATTGCGTTATAGATGGATGTTTCTAATTGCTACAATAGTTTCATTATCTTCATCATTATTTTATGTAGACTCTATTGAGAAAAGGTTCGTTTCATTTTCTAAAATTGGCAATGTTGAGTTGAATCTGTTATTTAACAGTTCTGATTTAAATTATTTTATAGAAAAGAATAGTCTTAACTTTGAAGAAGTCGTTGCAATTGTTAAATCAAGAGATTTCTTTAATTATTTAAAATCTAATTCTCAATTTTATTCATATCTGCCAAATGAAATGCAATATTTAAACAATGCTGATGCTTTTGAATTGTTTAAAATGCTATATTTTGATTTTTATTGGGATGAAAGTATTAATTTATTTGTTTTGAAATCTGTCTCATATTCAGTTGATTCTGCGGATTCCTTTAACTCCTTTTTATACAAAGAAATTAATAAATATGTAAAAGACTTTTTCTGCATGTCAGACTCAGTTAATAGTGATAGAGTAATTAATTTTTCGCAAAGTAAATTATTGAGCAGCTATGTAAGGCCGTGGTTTTTTTATAGTGCAATTTGTAAATCAGATTTCAACTTGTTAAAGATGGAAGTAGAGCCCACAGTCAATTTTGATTTTACCAAGCCTAATAAATTTAGAATTGTTGTATTCTTTTGGTTTTTATCGTTGTTTGTTTTGTACACTGTTCTAATTACTAAAGAGATTAACAGACTTGAGTAGCATATTAGATATTACACTATTATTCTTAGCTTCATCGTTTTTTCTTTTTCTATCAAAATCAAACTCTAAAAGCAAATCTATTTTGTTTTTTCATGCGATAATTTCTTGTATTATTGTTTCTAATCGTACTATTGGCGCTGATACTAAAATTTATACCAGTATTTTTGAGTATACTGGTTTTAGATCATATCTATCTATTTTTAGTGAGAAAGAAAATGATTTTGAGTTAATATGGAATTTCATTATATATTCTTTGAAATTATTGGGGTTGAATGTTCAGTCATTTTTCTTTGTTGCTTTGATTGTTGCATTGTTAAATCTTCTTTATTCTTTTAAGTTAATTTTTAAAAAGTCTGATGGCATAAATTTATTTTTATTTTTATTTTGGTTTGTAATGTATTTTCAAGTTGTAAATACAGTTAGAGCTACTACTGCAGCTTCTTTTATGCCTATAATAGTTTACATGTTAGTTAAACAGAGATTCTTAGGAGCAATTTCTTATTCTTTCATCTCAATATGTTTTCACAGATCTAGTATTGTATTGTTGTTGTTTTTTACTTTTTTTATGCCTATGACCAGAAGTTTTTTTCTAAGGTCGTTGCCAATATTTATATCTATTCTTTTATTCGCCATTATTTTTATATCAAGTAATGAAAATATTCATAGTTTTGATTTGTTTAAGGTTTTAATTGATAAGTTATCTATTTATTTTTATGGTGATTTTGGAGATGAGTTTGATGGGAAACCAATTGGTTTAGCCATTTCTTTAATTTTTATAAGTATTCATTATATAGTATTTGCGGTTTGTGTATCATGTTTATCAATACTTAATACTACTAATGATGTAGTAAAGAAGTTTAGTTTTTTAACTTTATTTTTTTCTTTTGTATCTTTTGTAATATTGTCGCTTGGTATGATAAACGTTTCATATCGAATTTTATCCATTGTCAGTTTCTTGCTTGTTTTTATGTTGTTCGATTTGTTTGAAAGCCAAACTGTTTCTGCTAAAGTTAAGCTTTATCTGATACTAATTATGGTTTGGGGTTTTTTCATTCATTTCTCTTTTTATTCTGAGATTGGCTTTGCTTTCTAATTCTCTGATTTTTTTAGCAACTGATGTTGTATTATAAATCTAGAGGCTGTTTAGTTGTGCTTTCTACTTCCATAATAAGGTAAATGATGGCTGTAAGAAATTTTAGTGTATTAATGTCACTTTATAATGCTGAAAATCCTGATTTTTTAGAGCAATGTTTTATGAGTGTAAACACTCAAGTGCTTAAGCCGACGGAGTTGGTACTGGTTCTCGACGGCCCAATCAATCCTGATTTACATCAAGTGATTTCACGTTGGGTAAAAGCTTTAAATATTGTGATTGTGCCTCTGGAATATAATGTTGGCTTATCCAAAGCTTTAAATCATGGACTAAATTTCTGTAAGTATGAATTAGTTGCTCGAATGGATACTGATGATATGTGTTATCCTGAACGTTTCATTAAGCAGATTGAGTTTATGGCCGATAATGACGATGTCGATATATTGGGTGGTTATTGTGAAGATATTACAGTTTACGGTGATAGCATAAGAATCCGCAAGGTCCCTACCCAGCATGACTTAATTTTAAAAAGTATTTGGACTTGCCCTTTTATTCATCCATCTGTTATTTTTAGGAAGAGTAAAATACTAAGTATTGGTAGTTATAGTGAAAATGCTCCACATAGACAAGATGATTATGAACTTTGGATTCGTGCTGCTTTTGCGGGTTTTAGATTTTCAAATCTTCCTTTGGTGTTAATTAAATACAGAGTGCCTGTTGATGCTTATAAAAAGAATACTGTAGCGGTAGGTTATAATCGTATTAGAATTGGTTTAAGGGCAGTTATTGCTTTTGATCCGAAGTTTACTTCTTTTTTAGGGCTTTTTTATCCGTTATTTAGAGCTTTATTACCTTATCGGTGTCAAGCATCCTTAGCAAAGTTTGTTAATCATTTCGATCCGAGGAGTCATTAATTTTGATTTTGATTACTGGTGGTAGTGGCTTTATTGGGTCATATTTAATTTCCTCATTAATGAATCGGTCTTTATTGGTCTGTGGAAGATTAAAACCTCCATCGATTAAAGCGGAAAAATTCATATCTTTTGATCTTTCAAAAGATTTACTAAAGGTTGAAACGCTTACTAATGTTCAAACAGTAATCCACTGTGCTGCATATGTTCATGTGATGAATGATTCATCTTCTGATCCTTTGTTCAAGTTTAGACAGATTAATACTCAAGCGACAGTTAACTTAGCTAAGCAAGCAGCAACTGCTGGAGTCAAACGTTTTATTTTTTTAAGTTCGATTAAAGTAAATGGTGAGTCAACTGAATCTGGTATTCCGTTTACATCTAATTATTCTGCGAAGCCTGTCGACTCTTATGGGTTAAGTAAATATGAGGCAGAGTTAGAGCTTATGAAAATCTCTCAATATTCTGGCATGGAAATTGTTATAATTCGTCCTCCTCTCGTTTATGGTGTTGGAGTTAAAGCAAATTTTGCTTCATTGATGAACTTAGTATCTAAAGGTGTACCGCTGCCATTTGGATGTATTACTCAAAATAAACGAAGTTTAGTGTCTGTTACCAATCTTGTTGATTTAATTATCACCTGTATTGACCACCCTAAAGCGGCTAATCAAGTATTCCTTGTTTCAGATGATCATGATGTTTCGACCTCAGAAATGGTTCGTGAAATGGCAAAGGCACTGGACAAGCCTACATGGCAACTCCCTATACCTATTTGGTGTTACCAGTTAGTGGGTAAACTATTTGAGAAGTCAGATGTAGTGGATAGATTAACCGGTTCATTGCAGGTCGATATTTCTCATACGAAAGAAACCTTAGGTTGGAAGCCACCTCAGACTCTACAAGAAGGGTTCAAACAAACAGCGCAAGCTTTTCTTCAAGCAAAAACTAAATAATGGTAGAACATGATTCGTTTAATTGATTTTCTTGCAGCATTCTTTGGTTTGTTATTCCTATGGCCAATATTATTACTCGTTACCATCATTGGTTTGTTTGATACAGGCTCACCGATCTTTATCCAAACTCGGGTAGGTAGACATAAAAAGCCATTTAGTCTGGTTAAGTTTCGTACTATGAGCAAAGACACTGTCTCAGTTGCGAGCCATCTTGCGAGCAATGCTTCGATCACTAAGTTTGGTGGTTTTTTACGTAAGACCAAAATTGATGAATTGCCACAACTAATTAACGTGTTAAAGGGGGATATGAGTTTAGTCGGACCACGGCCCAATTTATTTAACCAAGAAGAGCTAATTGCAGAACGCGATGCTTTGGGAGTTTATAATGTTTTGCCTGGCGTAACAGGATTAGCCCAAGTTCAAAATATTGATATGTCTACGCCTAAACTATTGGCTCAAACTGATAAGCAGATGATCGATTCATTAACCATCAAAGATTACTTTAAATACATTATTATGACGGCTACGGGGAGTGGTAGTGGTGATGCGGTTAAACCAAAGTAATTGATTATCCGTTTTATGTTTAGTGATTCGATTGGTCGTGTTTTTCTACGCTATAAATATTATTGATATTGTTTTCATGGAGCTATTAGTTTGTCTAGATTATCCCTATATTATTTTGCATACTGTTAAAACGGTCGCTCATATTTTAGACAAAATCCTTAGTTAGAGATTTTTTAACAGGGCTGTGATATTGTTGGCCTTTGTTGTTTGAGCCTCTTGCGTATGGAGGCGGTGCTGTTAATTATGGAATTTATGAAGTTTTTGAGTAAATTGGAGCGGAAAATGGAATTTTTGCAATGTTTATTTTCTTTGAAACGGTCACATAAACGTTTAGTGAGTGTGGCGATTGATTCGGTATTTCTCTTAGTCGCATTTTGGGCAGCCTTGTTGGTGCGGTTAGATGCCGTGAGTGTATTAACTAATAGCACATACTGGTTGCTCATTGTTTTGGTTGTGCCTGTGAGTATCATGGTGTTTGCTAAGCTCGGCTTATATCGTGCTGTGCTTAGATACATGGGGTTACAAGCACTTACCGCTATTATTGTTGGTGTGCTTGCCTCTACAGTTTCGTTAGTGTTAATTGCGTATTACAGCGAGGCGAATCTACCCCGTACTGTACCAATTATTTACGCTGCTTTTGCCTTGGTATTTGTCGGTGGAACTCGCGCTATGGTGCGCTCGTTAGTGGGGGCTGGTCTAAAGCGCGTTGGTGAACCTGTGATTATTTATGGTGCTGGTGTTAGTGGTCGCCAACTGGTAACTTCACTTGTTCAAAGCCATGAGTATTATCCCTTTGCATTTGTTGATGACGATGCGACCTTGCATGGCACTGTAATTCAGGGAGTGCATGTTCATTCGCCTTCAATTATTAGAAAGCTCATCACACAAAAAGCTGCTACAAAGGTGTTGTTGGCTATGCCAAGTGCCTCTCGCTCTCGTCGCCAAGAGATTTTAGTCAAGCTTGAACCTTTGGCTGTACAAGTATTAACTTTACCTGCAATGGCTGATCTGGTGAGCGGTAATAAACTTTATAGTGATATTAAAGAAGTCGAAATCGATGATTTGCTTGGACGTGATGCAGTTACTCCCCGTTGTGACTTAATGGTTGCCAATATCCGCAATAAGGTAGTGATGGTCACGGGAGCTGGCGGCTCGATTGGTTCTGAGTTATGTCGACAGATATTAAAACAGTCACCTAAAAAATTAGTGCTATTTGAGTTATCTGAGTTTGCCTTGTATACGATTGAGCGCGAACTTTCAGCGACAGCTTTTGAGTTAGGACTAGATGTTAAAATTTTACCAATCATGGGCTCGGTACAACGGGAAAATCGTGTTCATGCTGTAATGCAATCGTTTAAAGTCCAAACTGTGTATCACGCTGCTGCATATAAGCATGTGCCATTGGTGGAGCATAATGTCGTTGAAGGTGTGCGTAATAACATCTTCGGTACTTTATATACTGCTCGCGCAGCGATTGCAGCTAAGGTTGAAACTTTTGTATTGATTTCGACGGATAAAGCTGTACGACCAACTAATATCATGGGCACGACTAAACGTATGGCCGAGTTGGCACTTCAAGCGTTATCTAAAGAGCCGCATCAAACGCGTTTTTGCATGGTTCGTTTTGGTAATGTATTAGGATCTTCTGGATCTGTAGTACCGTTATTTCGCAAGCAAATTGCCAACGGCGGGCCTGTTACTGTTACTCACCGCGAAATTACCCGTTTCTTTATGACTATTCCGGAAGCTTCACAGTTAGTTATCCAAGCGGGGGCTATGGGCAAAGGCGGTGATGTATTTGTACTGGACATGGGGAAATCAGTCAAAATTGTCGATTTAGCGGCAAAAATGATTCGTCTCAGCGGTTTTGAAGTGAAGGATGAACTCAATCCTGATGGTGATATTGCCATTGAGTTTAGTGGATTACGTCCTGGTGAAAAATTATACGAAGAATTACTGATTGGTGATGATGTTACTGGCACTGAGCATGAACGTATTATGACTGCCAATGAAACCTATCTTTCTTGGAAAGAGCTAGAAGTTATTCTTAATCGCTTAGATAAAGCTTGTCATGAGTTTAACCATGAAGCTATACGAGAAATCTTACTGTCTGCACCAACAGGTTTTAACCCAACAGACGGGATATGCGATTTAGTGTGGCAGCAAAAGAAAAAATTAAGCGCTGCTAATGGCCAAAATAAAGTTGTTCCGCTAGTTTCTTAGTTTTCTTTTGGTCTTTGAAAAGCCAAATCAAATTTGATTTGGCTTTTTTGTTTTATAAGCATGGTGTTAAGGAAGTTGTATGCCAATAAGTTTTTTTGTATCCGACTGTGTTCGTGGCAAGGCGAGTAATTTCTCATTACTTTTATTCATCCTTGCCCAGGTCGCTCACAAAAAAGGTGAAATGACTGTTTGGTACCTTAATGTCAAATCTTGGCTTAGAGCTTGCTCTTAAGTAGATGGATATCCCTTTTGTTCGCGCTAAAGTGGGCAACCGCTATGTGGTTGAACAGCTTAAAGCGACAGGCTGGCAATTAGGCTGTGAAGGTTTTGGACATATATTGAGCTTGCAATATGCTTCAACAGGAGACTGCATTGTTTTGTCCTTACAGGTACTTAAAGCTATATTAGAGTCCCAGAAGAGTTTGCCTGAGATAAAAGCTGGCATAACTAAACTTCCTCAAGTGTTAATTAACCTGAGATCGGTTTAACAAGCCATAACTGCAATAGCATTAAACTCTGCGTTAGTGAGGTTCAGTTGTGGCTTATTGTCTTTCAATTGATAGGCGATGAGTCCGGCAATCATATTTAGCATAAAACCATGCACGCTGCGGTGTCTAGAGTGTTCTATTTGAGAGATATTTTTTAACTGGTCGTTGATGGTTTCTATGATGAAACGTCTCGACAGCATCGCTCTATCCCACAACAACATTGCCTTCGCTTTCATATTCTTACGTACGTTCGTCACCAACTTCACGCCTTTATCCAGCAATTCACTGGACAGCGCTTTACTGATATACCCTTTATCTGCATAGAGTTTATTCATGTCACTGTGCACCATCTCATTCACCGGTTTTGTGTCATGTACATTCGCAGGCGTCACTTTGGCCGCCACGATTCCGCCTTGATGATTCACAATCAAATGCAGCTTAAAGCCATAGAACCACCCCATGGTGCCTTTACCTCTGCACGCCAGTCCCGCCAAGGTTTTATGGCGATGAATACGTAGGTTATGACATACTTTGATGCTGGTTGAATCAACAACTTCGATGCCAGTGGGGTCACTCTTGAGGCTGGCAAAGTAGCTGCAAAGCGGCACTAAAGTAGTGGGCATCACCTCAAGAAAGCGGGTATAGCTGTGTAAATTAGGAAAAGCAGATTTGTAGAAATGAGCCAGATAGCCGATGTAGAAGTTCTTGAAATCACGGTGGTGGGACATCTGAAAAAGTATGATGATGGTCATCACTTCGCTCATCGTCATACGGCCAGGGCGTTGACGCTTGCGTGTACCATCGGTTAACAGCGTTTTTTCCCATTCTGGAATGAAAACAGCGCAAAAATCATCGACATCGCAAAATACTTCCACTAATTTATGCATAGGCCCTCCGGTGTGATGGGGTTTCTCTTGGTCGAAAGATCCGATCACTTGGAGGGCTATTAGTTCAACATTTCTTATCCCGAGTTCAGGTTAATTAATGTACGTTTAGCCACGGCTAATGCTGATAGCATTTTAGCGGCAAGTAGCGTTCAGCAAGCCGTGATTAAGGTTAGGTGACCAAGGGCGTGTGTTGTTGCGCAAATCTGGTACAGAGCCGCTTATTCGCGTAATGGTCGAATCTACCGATAAGATTATGACGCAGACTCAAGCAGAATATATAGCGGATGCAGTCCGAACAGCTTAGAGCTGGAGTCTGTAAAGACTAATGGCGCTAAGTGTCCATTCAGATCTTAATATGCTGAATTTTCAAGCCAGAAAGTTGTATACTTTCTGGCTTTTTGTTTTCTAACCTTTAACTTTGTTGGGTGAGTGATATGCGAATACTGATTACGGGAGGAGCTGGCTTTATCGGTTCTGCCTTGGTCCGTATGCTGATAGGGCAAACGACGTGCGTCGTGATCAATTTTGATAAGTTGACCTATGCCAGTGATCTTGAGTCCTTAGCCTCTATTGCCAATAGTGAGCGCTATCATTTTATTCAGGCTGATATTTGCGATAGAGTGAAATTAGATGCCGTATTTCAGGATTATCGGCCAGATGTGGTGATGCATTTAGCGGCCGAAAGCCATGTTGATCGCTCAATTGATGGGCCTGCTGAATTTATCCAAACCAATATAGTGGGTACTTATACATTGCTTGAGGCGTGCCGCTGCTATTTCCAAAGTTTGAATGCGGATAAGCAAAAAGTTTTTAGATTTCATCATATTTCCACCGACGAGGTTTACGGTTCATTAGGGGCTACAGGATTCTTTTCTGAGACTACGGCCTATAATCCTAGCTCTCCTTACTCAGCCAGCAAGGCATCGGCGGATCATCTTGTTCGGGCATGGCATCGCACCTACGGTTTACCGATAGTTATCACTAACTGCTCCAATAATTATGGGCCTTTTCAATACCCTGAAAAATTGATCCCTTTGATGGTCAATAATGCATTGGCCGGAAAACCGTTACCTGTCTATGGTAATGGTCAGCAAGTACGTGATTGGTTATATGTAGATGATCATGTGCGTGCCTTGTTTCTTGTTATAACACAGGGCAGAGTCGGGGAGACCTATAATATTGGAGGGGCTAATGAGCGTAGCAATCTAGCAGTTGTGTACCAAATTTGCGATTTACTCGAAGAGTTAGTACCCACTCATCCGCAAGCTTTTGTTATTAATGGTATTGGTTTTCGAGGTTTGATAGAACATGTTACAGACAGGCCTGGGCATGATGTGCGTTATGCCATTGATGCGAGCAAGATCCAGCGAGAACTTGGTTGGCAACCATTAGAGTCCTTCGATTCTGGGCTCAGAAAAACTGTCGAGTGGATAGTGGCTCGGTATTTTAACGCGCAAATTGAGTAATATTGGAGATTAACCTGTAAATACTGTTATAGGGGACTGGCAGTAATAGATACTTTAAGTAGTCGACTTGGTCTTGTTGTTTTTAACGTTATACCATCGCCTTGTTGGAAAACGAGAATATCATAGGGCATGATCTTGATAAGCTTTCCATTGTGCTCCCATGTCATGGTATCTAAGCAGCAGAGTATTTGGATGATAGGGATGTAAGTTTCAGTTTTTTGCAGTTCATTTGGGGAGTTGTTTAAGGTTGCAATCTGTTCTTCGATAAATGTGTCATCAAAGCTAAGTTTTTGCGTATGCGCTTTAAATGCGCCGCGTTTGGTCATGACATTGAAATCAATAACATCACTGCCTAATAATTGACTTGTTATTGAGGTTTCACCAGCAAAGTAGAATGGGCTATCAGCTGGCGTGAGTCGCTTATATTCAGTTGTATTTGTATTTCCTGATATCTTTTCTCCAGCTCCAAGGCCATTTATCTGTTTTGTCCCTTCATGACTATTGATGCTGAGTTCAACACCATCGCCTTCCAGAATGACCAGTTGCCTGTCTATGCCAATAAATGAGGAAAAGGGTCCGTTGCTGCTAATACTTGCAATGCTGATTCGATAGTCAAATCCAGTAAGTTCGGCATTGATGGGGAAAATGAGTAGCTGTTTTGTGCTTCCACCACCATTTTTCCATGGTGTTGATGGGCAATCTTGATAGCGGATCAGTTGCATGCTGTTATTCAAAATAACCTCTTTATTGTTTAAGAAGGTTTGTTTCGCCTTTCTTAGCTTCACAACTTCTAAAGCATGGCTTTGCGATTGCAGAACATTTCAGCGTGACTTATGGATAACGGTACGGAGGCTTTGCTCTTACGGTAAGTGCAGCATTCCGTTATCCATAATCTAATACCGCAGCTGAGTGCTAGCTGCCAGCTCTGCTTTTATAGACCTTTCTTTTTCAACACATAATTTGCAGCAAGTTCGCCGGTGATCCGTTTGCCTTCAGTGTCTAACATGATCAACTGATTTTCACCGACCAAATATTGTGTACCATCTTCTAGGGTGATTTTCTGGCCCAGTTCGTCCCATGTCACTTTACCCATCAGTTTTAAAATCTTTCCATCTTTACCTAAATAAACTGTTTCTTGAACAAAGCTATTATCAGCTTGCAAAGTGATTAGGGTTTGCATTCCTTCACAACTGGCGCAAGGCAATACGCCTTCATAACTACCAGCCCAATCGAGCGAGTTTTGGCTGGTATCACCTACTGGGACGGATTTTGGCGCTTCTGTTTGAGCTTGGGCTGTATTGACTGCCGTTTCTTCTTTTGGGGCTTCTGAGCAAGCCGTGGTGAATAAAGCCAGCAGTGCGATGTAACATAGTGATTTTTTCATAGTAGCTCCAATAGAAATTTTGGGAATTATGCATTAAGTGCACTCATCATACCCGCCAAGACTAGGTTAGGCTAACTTTTGCTATTTATATTTTTATAACAATAACTTAAGTTGTTTTTGTGTGGGTTTTAAGTGGCCAGTATGTTAGTTGTTAGTCCTAAGCGGTAATCACCGGGATGATAATTTATCCTTTGAAACTAGTCACTTTTAAGATTGAATCTATACTAAAACGTAACTATTCATCGTAAACGGTGGTTTTGTGGCGTTATTTAAGAAAAGTGCTGATGTTATCGAAGATACATCCCATAAGCTTAAACAAGGCATTTGGAAGGTGGCCATTATTGATGATGAACCTGGGATCCATGATGTCACTCGATTTGCGTTAAAAAATCTGACCTTAGATAATCGAGTCTTGCAGTTCTACTCCTGTTACAGCGCTGCTGAAGGTTTAACATTATTTCAAACTGAATCAGATATTGCCTTGGCCTTTATTGATGTCGTCATGGAAACCGATCATGCAGGCTTAGAGCTAGTACAAAAAATTCGCACTGAATTAAATAACCACAGTACCCGCATCATTTTACGTACGGGCCAGCCAGGGCAAGCACCTGAAGAGCAAGTTATTCGGGATTTTGACATTAATGATTATAAAGCTAAAACAGAGCTCACCGCGGCTCGGCTTAAGTCTTGTGTGTACACCTCATTGCGCTCCTATCGCGATATAAAAATTATCGAGCAAAGCCAAAAGGGGATGGAGAAAGTGATTGCTGCTTCCACCTCTGTACTTAAGAGCCATACATTGCATAACTTTGGTAGTGCTGTGCTCGAACAGACCTTGCAGCTGCTCAATCTTGAAAGCTCGGCTCTTTATCTCACGAGTTATCATCAAGACCTTTACCTCGATACTCAAATGAATCTGCTGGCCGCCACGGGAGATATGATCAGTTACTTTGAAGGTGGCAGCGTTGAGACTCTGCCAGGGGATGTGCGGGAACATATTATTGAAGCGATAGCGCTAAAAACCTCGCTGATCCGTGACAATATTTATGTTGGATTTTATGAGCTTAGTGGTCATGTCACCAGTATTCTCTATTTACAACACAACACTAAGTTAACGGATTTTCAAGTCAGCATTCTTGAGCTATTTGCGGCAAATGTGAGCTTAACCTTTGAGAACTTGTCGGGCCGCGAAAATGTGCAACAGACACAAAGGGAGCTAATTTTAATCATTGGAGATGCCATTGAGCAGCGCAGTAAGGAGACGGGAGCCCATGTGCGCCGAGTAGCGCGCATGACAGAAATGCTCGCGATTGCCATTGGTATGAAGGCAGACTTTATCGAAACCATTCGTTATGCGGCGCCTCTTCATGATGTAGGCAAAATCGGTATCCCTGAGAGTATTTTGCATAAGCCCGGTAAACTCGATGCCGAGGAATGGGCGATTATGCAAACCCACGCAGAGAAGGGTTATAACCTGTTGGTTGGCTCAAATCGTATCATTGCCAAAATGGGCGCTAGAATTGCTTATACTCACCATGAACGTTGGGATGGGCAAGGTTATCCCCGTGGGCTATCGCAGGAAGACATTCCTATTGAAGGCCGCCTGATGGCGATTGTTGATGTGATTGATGCTTTGCTTTCCAAGCGAAGTTACAAAGAGGCTTGGTCTGTTGAGGCGGTGCGCGAGTACATCTTAGCGCAATCGGGTAAACAGTTTGATCCTGTGTTATGTGAAGCCAGCCTTGATTTGTTAGATGTGTTTGCCTCCCTACATATTCATATTCCGGATGAGCCACTATGACCCGAATGCTTGATCGAATTTTATTTGATGTCAGTAAGTCTCAGGTTATTGATGAGGGTGATCTCATTCAAGCATCACAACTTATCGTGAGCTCAATTTGTAAGGGATTACTGATCTCTCGGGCGGGCATTTGGTTGTTGAGTCCGGATAATCAGAGCATCGCTTGTTATTATTCACTCGACAATCAGCAGCCACAAGAAGCGTTAGTGCTCACTCGCGCACAGTTTCCCCATTACTTTAGCCTGCTCGACAATGAGCGCACAATTGTCGCCAATAAGGCGCAAACGGATCCCGCCACTAAAGAATTTGTCGAAACCTATCTGAAACCGAATCAGATCAGCTCTTTGTTGGATAGTCCTATTCGTCACCACGGCAAAATGGTGGGGATTATTTGTTCTGAACATCAGGGCGAGGCGAGGGAATGGACTCGGGATGAGAAGGCCTTTGCCTCGGCACTGGCCGACCTTTTTGGTCGAGCCATGAGTGCTAAAGAGATCATTGAATATCAACAACAGCTCAAGCTCATTAATACCGATCTTGAGCATAAAGTTGAGCTGCGCACCGCAGAGCTTGAAACGGCATTATCGACTTTAAAATCAACCCAAAAGCACTTAATTGAAAATGAAAAAATGGCGGCCTTAGGCAGCTTAGTCGCCGGTGTTGCCCATGAAGTGAACACCCCCCTTGGCATAGCTGTCACATCCGTGACCCATTGTTTGGATGAGTTATCACTATTGAAAGGACTCTTTGAGAAAAACGAGCTCGATGAGGATAAATTTGTCAGCTTTATCAATACAATGCAGGATGGTTTATGCTTAATTGAACGTAATCTTTCCCGTGCAGCAGAACTGGTGCATAACTTTAAGCGTACTGCTGCAGATCAATCGATACTGGAACGCGAGCGCTTTAATCTGAATAATTATATTTTTCAAATATTTAGTTCATTAAAACCCTTGATGCGTAAGAAAAATATCACTTTAAAAGTCGAACTTGACGATAATATTTTTATTGATTCTTACCCCGGTGCGATTGCACAAATTTTCACTAACTTAGTCGCTAACAGTTTTCGCCATGCTTTTCCCGATGATTTTGTCGGTGATAAGCAAATTGTGATAGTAGTTGAAAAAATGGCTTCGCAGATCAAGATGATTTATGAAGATAATGGTGTAGGCATGTCCGATGAAGTGAAAGCCAAAGCATTCGAGCCCTTTTTTACCACCGCAAGGCAGAGTGGTGGAACAGGTTTGGGGATGTCGATTATTTATAATCTGATCACACAAAAACTGAATGGTAATGTGTCACTCTTCTCTGCGCCTAATCAGGGGTTACGAATTGAGATGCTGATCCCTGAAAGTAGTAAGGGTTGAGATAGGTTAGCGTCTTCTTATATGTTTATTAAGTAAAAGACGAATTGAAATCTTACTGAGCCAAGATGGTATTTAGCTTTTGCGGTTTAATATTCTGTTGTTTTTCCTGCATTAACAGCCAACAGTCCTATTATCTGTTCTTCCTGCTCGCGACATTTTGTATGCTACAATCTTGGCACTTTAACATGGCTTATCAATCCTAAATATTTCAATGAGAAAAGGCATTTTACTGGCGGGCGGTACTGGCTCGCGTCTTTATCCTATGACGCAGGTTGTCTGTAAGCAATTACTGCCCATTTATGATAAACCAATGATTTATTACCCACTTGTCACCCTGATGCAGGCTGATATACGGCATATCTTGATCATTTGTACTCCCCACGATTTACCACTATTCCATGCATTACTCGGTGATGGCAGTCATTGGGGGCTTAAGCTGCAATATGCCGAACAAGCCTCTCCGAAGGGATTGGCTGAAGCACTCATTATCGCCGAGCCATTTTTAGCGGGTGATGCCTGTGCGCTTATTCTAGGGGATAACCTATTCTATGGTCAGCACTTAACGGTAAATTTGCAACATGCTTGGCAAGGCCAATCTGGGGCGACCGTTTTTGGTTACCATGTGGCGAACCCTAACGCTTATGGTGTTGTTGAGTTCGATGACACGGGTAAAGTGCTTTCTATCGAAGAGAAACCTCTGCAGCCTCGTTCACGTTACGCTATGCCTGGCTTGTACTTTTTTGACGGCAGAGCTGCAACATTTGCAAAAACGGTTTTACCTTCGGCAAGGGGCGAGTTAGAGATTGTCGATGTTATCACTCGTTACTTAGCTTTGGGAGAGTTACGGGTCGATATTCTAGGGCGTGGGACAGCTTGGTTAGATACTGGTACGCCTGATGCCATGGCCGAGGCGACACAATTTGTTGCTGCCATTGAGAAACGACAAGGGCTAAAAATCAATTGTCCTGAAGAGACTGCATTTCGCTGCGGTTGGATCAATGTGCAGCAGTTAGCGCAATTAGCTCAGCCTTTACTCAAGAGTGGTTATGGAGAGTATTTGCTCGGTTTACTCGATAAGCAGGTATTTGATGAAATGTAATGAAACTGAATTAGCCGAAGTATTGGTGTTTGAACCCCAAGTATTTGGTGATGAGCGTGGTTTTTTTAAGGAAACGTTCAGGCAATCCTATTTTGATGCTTGTTTTACTGCAAGAGGACTTGAGCCTCCCGTATTTGTGCAGGAAAACCAGAGTCGTTCGCAATACAATGTACTACGTGGATTGCATTTTCAACAGCGTAAGCCGCAAGGTAAATTGGTGCGGGTCTGTGCAGGGAGCATCTTTGATGTTGCTGTTGATATACGGGCCGACTCGGCCACCTATGGAAAATGGGTTGGGCGAGTGTTATCGGCAGAGAATCATCTGCAAATGTGGATCCCACCGGGCTTTGCGCACGGTTTTTATGTTCTTAGTGATTATGCTGATGTTATTTATCAATGTACTCAATATTATGATCCTGAAGATGAAAGCGTTTTAGCTTGGAACAGTGCTGAGTTTGCCATTGATTGGCCATTAATCGCCGCACCGATTTTATCCGCTAGAGATAGCATCGCCAGCACACCCTCATAAAGCTAATCACTACTTGTATTAAATAAATGGCCAATAGAGTCGTGAGCTAATTTGGCAGTGCAGATTTTACTATTGTAAGTTAGTCCTAATGGCAGAAAACAAAACGGGCAAGAATTATCTTGCCCGTTTTGAGGTTTAGCTGCGTACTAACTATTTAATGGGGTCTACACTGGGTCTGGTATACCAAGGTGACCGCGCATCAGTCATATCAAATAAGTTGTATTTACGACCAAGCATTTGGCCACCGTCACGGGTCAACGGCATCCAAGAGAGGAAGCCACGGCTTTGAGTCGGTCTAATTGTCATTAAATCGAATGGGATCGAAATATAGAATCCCTTGGTAAAGCTACCTTCACCGTATTCTTCTGCCGACAAGTTAGTCTTAGTCGCAAATGCACCGACGATAACGCCACTATCAAACTGTTTTGAGAAATCGACAGTTATGCCTTTGTCCTCGGTAAGATATTGGCCTGCACTGACTTTTAGCAAGGTATTCGGGAACCACTTTGGCTGGTAATAAGCGGTCGCATGTCCTGTCACTACGCCTGTCTGCACTCGATAGGCGCGATTGGTCAGTGGGTCAAACTGATTTTCATCCTCGAAGAAACCAAACATGCTGTCAGGATCTCTTTGTTTCGCATAGTTAACATCAAAACCGAATGCCCATTCACTGTTTAGCGGTCGATAAAGGAATTCGGTACCTACTCCGCCATACATCATCTCTAAATAACCACCATAGGCTTGATAGGAGATGTTATCGCTCAGATTATCCATCCAAGTTAGCTGTAAGTTAGTCGCTCTGACCGTTGAGTCATGGACATATTGACGAATAAGCGTTCTTACGCGTTTTAAGTCGGTACCATCAGGTGGAACATCGTACAAAAATTTATCGTAGTTATCATAGAGATTCAAATAAAGTGATCCCGAAAGTTCCAAGCGATCATTAAATCGATACGCTGCACTGCCAGTAACACCTATGTTGAACATATAGAAACCTTCTGAACCACCGAAGGATTGCACCATAGTGGGGGCAATATCAAAACTTAATTTATCCAACCAATCCTCATGGGATTGGGTTACTAATGTTCCTTGAGGCGACCTTGGTAAACTGATTTCTGTGCTATCCGCCATATCTGCATTGATATAACCATAGGTAGCTACTTGAGCGAATTTATCAGCGTCGATATGTGTCTCTGTTATCGGCTGCTTATAACGGGTTTCAATAAGACGATATTCAGTAATTATCTGCTTGTTCGTGTTATTTGCCAGTATCGTCGCCGCTCTATGGTGGGCTTCTTTACGGTCCATATACTTTACTTGATCTGCAACCACGGTCACGATGTGATTATCAAGATAGATTTTTGGATTGTCGTAACCAGCGATAGTACTAAGCTCAGTCGCTACTCTGTCCCAATCAGTTTGGCTGGGCATTTCAGCGTGGATAGTCGTGTTTGTAACCGGTTCTGACTTTGATGACTCAGTTGTTACTAATGGCTGAGTTGTTACCGTTGAAATAGCCGTATCGGTAGAGGATTGTGCTGTTTCTTCTGTACCGTCATGCGTTACTCTTTTACCCGACATAGGTACTGCTGCTATAGGTTTATATTTCTCTGCAGGAGTATCACGTTTAATTTGTCGTAAGTCATTGAAGTTAGTTTGCAGGCTAACACCTAACGTCCAAGTATTACCACGCTCATAGCTTAGGTGGAAATCACTCCAGCTTGTTGCTCGGTAGAGTAAGCCATAGTTAAATTTACTGTCTTGTGACATATCGACGCCACCACCAGTGACGGGGAAATCTGCTAGATAATCATTTCCATCATATTCTACTTTTACTCGTAAAGGTTCCCACGGCGTTTGATATTCAATACCGCCATATAATGCCGCACAGCCTTTAAACCAACGTTGGTAGTCGACAGTTCCACCTTTTCCTCCAAAAGATGTGTCTCGATCACAATTATCATTAAGATCTTTTTTATCCGAAGTCAGGTTACCGCTATTTCCTATATAGCCCCAGCCTATCCCTAAGGTAAAGTCGACTGGACCAACACGTTTAGTGGCCGCAATAAACTCGCCATCAAATAAGCCTGTACCGCCAAAATCTCTTATACCAATAGAAGTTTCTGGTAACCAGTAACTTTCTTCCACTAGACGGACTTTAAAATCGATACCTTTATCAGTGTACTTGGTGTTACCGCTGAAACTCGGATCGTTACTGTAGAGTAGATCTTGTACTTGGGTATAACGAACCGTAGTTTCAAACCAAGGGAATAATTGCACTGAAGCTGAAAAATGCTGGTATTCAGAGTTATAAGTTGTTGCAAAATTAAACTCACCCTCAGGAGCCATACGTCCTGTAGGCATTTGCATTAATCCTACACCACCAAAGTCCGATTGTGAGGCTAAGAGTGGAGGATAGCTAAATTCATCGGCTTGGATATGGAATAAAGGGAAAAGAGCCAGAGCAATTGCTGAAAGTTTACTTAACGTAAGATTAGAATGGGTAGCGTTATTCATTACAGAGCCCGATTCCTTAATAATTCAATAATATTGGCGTTCAATGTGCTGTAGTCTTCTACTAAGTCTGAAAATTCAACATAAAGGACAGCTCCTGGAGCAATATCTTGCGCTTGAGCATTCCAATAGGCTATTGGTTGTTTTAGTGCTTTACCATCTGGTTGAACTATCCATACGAAGCTATTATCAGCGTTTTCTAATGGAATTGCTTTCGCTAAATAGTCTTTACTATTTTTATTGACTTGCCATTCAAAACTTCCCGCTTTAGCTACCGCACCCATGACAAGTACAGTCGTAGGTCTCTGAGGTAAGATAAGTTCGAAACGGCCATCAATTAGAGGGTTGTATGAGTCATTTATCCTGATTAAATCAAGATGTAATGGCTGCATTACGCGCTGTCCAAGCTTGATTTGTCGTAAAAACTGCGCAAGTTTTGCAAGCTTTGCTGTATAGATACTGTCATCTGCAGCTTGACCCATTTGTGCTAGTTGGGACAGGGTTTCTTTGCGTTTAGCTTCTAAAGCGGCAGTGTTTTGGATATCGAGTAGTGCTGCACCCAACCAATAAATAGGGGTTATCTCTTTATGATTGTTTTTATTATGTATTTGAAGTTGTTGTAAGCCGTCCAGTACTACTTTATCAAGACGAATCGATGTTGGATAAAGTAATTCAACTTGTGCATCTTGGTTTGACGACGTTGTAACTAACAATTGAGTTTCAGCCTGAGCTACTGTCGCTAAAACAGAACTGAGCAGTAGCGCTAAGGGCATTAAATAGGATCTCATTGGGACTCCACTAAGACGCAAATGGCTTGAGTAATGTAATTTCGATAAAAGGCTGATTAGGGGCAATTTTTTGACGACTCTTAATCACATGACCTGTTTCTGGTGTTAGCCAAAATTCATTTTGATACTGAATATTGAGATTATCTACCGAAACTGATTCAAGGTAATGTAGCGCTTGGGTTGGAGTATCGTTGATGAGAATGTTTTCTTTAGCAATAAAACTAAAATGTGAATTTACGCGGTAGCCAAAGTGATATCCGGGTTGCCAATCAATCGTTCGAGTCCATGTTTTGGGAGTGCTATCTAAATGTAAGCCTAAGAGTATAGGATCTGGCTCATTGCTTTCTACTGCAATTAAATCACCTGTTAATAGGTTGCTCGTCCTAACCAATCGTCCATTTATTGTTACTAACATGGCTTTATCTGCAGAGAGCCATTTTAACTCTGTTATTGCAGGAGTCGGTGGCAGCGTTAAGGTGAACTTAGGCTCTGCAAGTGCAAGTACAATGAACGCTTGAGGTATACCATCGATTCGAGCATAGATACTGGCATAGGGGATATTATTAACTTGCTGTTCCGACAATTGAGTATCTTTGTCACCGATAAAGGCTAACTTCAAAGTATCGTTAAGTGCGCTGATTCTTTGGCTACAAGCGGTTGTGTTTACTAACACAATCGAGATTGTCAGTAGTGACAGTAATTTTTTATGTATACGCATCCGAGTTGCTTATTCTCAATTAGGATTAAATAGCGAATTTAAAGAGGTATCAGACAGATTTCAAGTTATGAAATTAACTTTGTAAACACTCAAAAAAAACAACCGCCCATAAGGCGGCTGTTTAGAAGCATACTAACAATAGCTTAGTTACCAGTGCCTGTAGTTGTACCTGTGCCAGTACCTGTGTTGGTAATTGGGTTACCATCAGAACTGTTAGAGATAACAACTGCGCCAGCAATTGCAGCAGCAGCAGCTACGCTACCAGCAACGATAACACCAGTACTAGTGCTTGCAGCAGTACCAGTACCGGCAGCTTCGCCTTCAACTGCATTTGCAGCCATAGAGCTGAATGCTGTCATTGCAACGATAAGTGCTAGTGAAGTTTTTTTCATCGTGATTCCCTTTTTGAAAAAATGTGCATGATTTTTTGATAATCTAGTACAGCATAGTAAGCGATGCAAACAAAATTATCAATGTTAAATCCATCTTCTTGCTCATGCGAAAGTTTGAATTTCGGCACTAATATTCAAGCTATATCTATCCATTTGGCATGATTTTTAGTGAAGAAACTGATTAAGTCGTTAGCTTATTTTAAACAAAAGAAATCTTTAAGTTCATCGATTTTTTCCATGGCATCTTTATAGCCTAAGTCGATTAAAGCGCTGGTATACGTTTTTTCGAAGAGTAGGTAGGACACAATACTTGAGTCTGACTGCCTGTCTATGCCGATGAAGCCGAGTAAGGTTTTGACGGCCCATGGCATGTCATCATAGAAGCGGGCAGCAATTTTGCTGAGATCTTCGCTAGGTTTGATGACTAGGGCCTTAATCGGATGCAAGGCGAGTTTGTTACGGCTTGACTCAGGGATCAGGCTTAAAGTGTTATTGATCCTTTCAAGTCTCTCAAGGTCGCTGTTTAAGGTATCTGAAAAGATAGTATCGAGTAGATGACCCGCTATGGTTGCTGTTTTTGGGTGATATTCTAGTTCCATAGGAAAGTGCTTGTGCGGGCTCTCTAAGTTAATGACTAAGAGTTTTTCGGCGCCTAAATGAATAGGGCTTGAGAGCGGTGCTAGCTGATGGACTGAACCATCACCATAATAGGCTTGGTTGAGTTTAATGGATGGAAATACCATAGGGATTGCAGAACTAGCGAGTAGGTGCTCGGTATTGAGCATGATACGTTCGCCACTGCGACGGGCACGGGTCCAGTTTTCGATTTCTTTCGCGGCTTGGAAAAAGGTCACTGAGCGAGAGTTATTATAACAAGAGGCATCAACACTTAGCGCTGTCAGTGAGCCATTACGGATATTACGGTCGATACGTTTAAAGTCGATAAGCTCATTGAGTAAGCCTCTGAGCGGATCATTATCGAGCAGACTGCCTGCATCGGTATTGACCTTATCATCTTGCATGCCTTTGAGGGCCATTTTCGTTAGATGGCTGAGCACGCCTGTGATCGAAGCTCGGTAGACTTTTCGAGTTTCAAAGTGACGCCAAACCCATTCGAGTTTTCTGACGCCAAGGTGAAAGCAAGAGGCATGGGTCGCGATAGCGGTGCCATTGATGGCACCCGCAGAGGTTCCGCAAATAATTTTAAAAGGAATACCATGATTGCGTGGATAAAGCTGGACCAGTGCTTTTAACACGCCGACTTGGTAGGCCGCCCTAGCGCCGCCACCGCCTAAGACTAATGCAGTTGATGTAGGCAATCTTCAGACTCAATTTATTGTTTTAATAGTTTTATTAAAGCAACGCCCCCCTATAAAAAGCAAGTCGGTAGACTCAATTAGTTGTAAATTTCGATTTATCGTTTATTCGATTGCTGGAACATTTCGCTTTAGACAATTAATCCGCAGTAACCTTGGTCGTTTTACTGAGGCCAAAGCAATGCTCCGATGTTGGAAACTCACCCGTTCTCACTTCTTGGGCATATTGGGCGCAGGCCTTAGTGATCAATGGTCCTAAGTCGATATAGCGTTTAGCAAATTTAGGCGTGTAGTCAGAAAATAAGCCTAAGATATCCTCAGTCACGAGCACTTGACCATCGCAGGCGGGTGAGGCGCCAATGCCTATGACTGGGATTGAGACTTCTGCCGTCACTGTGCGCGCCGCGAGCTCGGATGTGCCTTCAATCAGTATGCTAAAAGCGCCTGCTTGCTCAAAGTCTTTCGCTAAACTAACGAGGGCTTCGATGGCGGCAGCATCCCTTGCTTGGGTTTTAAATCCACCCAATTGATTCACGTGTTGCGGCATTAATCCTATGTGTGGCATTACAGGGATCCCTCGCTGGGTTAAAAAACGAGTGGTGTCGAGCATCTCTGCGCCACCCTCAAGTTTTACCGCCTGCGCGCCTGTGCGTATTAATACTTGGCTGGCATGTCTGAAGGCTTGCTGAGGCGATTCTTGATAACTCCCAAAGGGCATATCGATAATAACGCAGGCATGTGCTGCGCCGCGAGTGACAGCAAGACCATGATTAATCATCATTTCTAAGGTAACCCCGAGTGTAGAGTCTTGCCCATAAACCACCATGCCGACGGAGTCGCCGACGATAATCATATCCACATGGGGATCGATAATTTCTGCCATCGGCTTTTCATAGGCGGTGAGAGCAACTATGGGGGTTTTACCTTTCATTTTTTGTAATGTAACGGGCGTTACGCGGTTTTTATCCATGTGGATACTCATGTCATCTCCAATTTATTCAGTCTGATATGACATGTTAGCGTTTGCTGCTTTGGCTTAGGCTCGATAGATTGACTTAATGTCTAGATATAAAGACACTTCTTTGCATAAAGGTACTTCTAAACAAAGAGGCTCGATAATATGAAAAGAAGCTTCGATATAAAAATCACTTTGGGCGATAACACCTTGAATCAAGTCACTGACACGCATTTATCCCAGCAGCATATTACTCAGCACACGCAGGTCGCGCCTTCACGTTTAGCCGCCGCAGGGCTAAGTGCCTCCATCATGTTGCTTAAGCGAACACTCAAGCCGTTTGAACATGTGCAGCGCCATAGCCATTCTTGGGGACAGGTCATTTATGCCAGTCAAGGTGTGCTGAGTGTGATCACGCCTGCTGGGCGTTACATTGTGCCGCCTGAGCAAGCGGTGTGGGTGCCTCCCTTTGTCGATCATGAGGTTATCGCGCTAGGTCAGGTGCAATTGAGTAGTCTGTATTTGGATGAAACCCGGATAGGCGGGTTTCCACCCGACAGTACTTGTTTGAGTGTGAAGCCTGTTTTGCAGTTATTACTGCAAGAGGCTAATACCTTAGTGAAGAGTGAGGCTGGGCTAATTGATCCCGATTTTAAGGATCGCGTCATGCGGCTCTTGATGGTGATCCGTGACTTTATGGTACTCGCCCCTAAGGTCGCCTTGGATTTACCTTATCCTAGGGATAAAAAATTACTGCGCATTACCGAGGCTTTGCTTGCCGATCCAAGTGAGCAACGTACTTTGGTTGATTGGCAGCGGGAGGTCGGTGCCTCTGCCCGCACGTTAGCGAGATTATTTAAACAGCAAACAGGGCTGAGTTATAGCCAATGGTTGCAAAGGCTTAGATTGCAGGTGGCGATTCAAATGCTCAGCCGAGGTGAATCTGTGCTCACTACAGCGTTATCCTTAGGTTATGCCTCGGGTTCAGCCTTTGGTTATATGTTTAGGCAGTTGATGGGTGTCGCTCCGAGTCAGTACCTGTTAGCGCAAAATACCTTGCCCAAAATACAGCGGTAAACAGCCGCATATAAAAAGTCATGTTGCGAGCCAATGTGAACGATGAAGGTCAATAAAAAGTCCAATAAAAAACGCACTTAAGCTGGGCTCAAGTGCGTTTCGTTTTTAATCTTCAGCTTGTCTACATTTCGCGTTGAGACTTAGCTTTTGACTGCGTTTTTCAGGAAGTCGAGCAGTTGATCGAATGGAATATCTTGTTTTTCACCTGTGCGGCGGTTTTTGTATTCAAATACGCCAGCATCGATATTGCGATCGCCAATCACCACAGTGTGTGGGATACCAATCAGTTCCATATCGGCGAACATCACGCCTGGACGCTCTTTACGATCATCCAATAACACTTCGATACCCGCTTCGTTTAAGTCTTTGTATAACTGCTCGGCGATATCGGTTACGCGGTGCGACTTGTGCATGTTCATAGGCAGAATGCCTACGCTAAATGGCGCAATCGCTTCTGGCCAAATGATGCCACGGTCATCGAAGTTTTGTTCGATGGCTGCTGCCACAATACGGCTCACGCCGACACCGTAACAACCCATCAGTAGCACCTGTGACTTGCCATTTTCGTCAAGTACAGTCGCGTTCATCGATTTAGAATAGTTAGTGCCCAGTTGGAAAATATGGCCAACTTCGATACCGCGTGCCATAGCATAAGTGCCTGAACCATCAGGTGTTGGCTCGCCTTCGACTACGTTACGGATGTCGGCAACTTGCGCTGTCGGCAGATCGCGTTCCCAGTTGATACCAAAATAGTGTTGGTCATCAACGTTAGCACCGGCGGCAAAATCGCTCATTACGCTAACGCTGTGATCGATAACGATAGGGATTTTAAGACCGATAGGGCCAAGTGAACCTGGACCTGCGCCGATGGCGTCACGGATCAGCGCTTCTGGCGCCATTTCCAATGGTGATGCGACTAAATCTAACTTGTCGGCTTTGACTTCGTTGAGTTCATGGTCACCACGAACAATCAGTGCCACTAAAGGCGTCGCTTCTGTCGCGCCCATTACGATCAAGGTTTTGACTGTTTTAGTGATATCCAAACCAAACTGCTCAACTAATTCTGCAATGGTCTTCGCATTTGGGGTATCGACTAAACGCAATGCTTCAGTGGCTGCGCCGCGGGGTTCAGTTGGCATAGGTGATTCGGCTTTCTCAATGTTAGCGGCATAATCGCTGCCCGTTGAGTAAGCAATTAAATCTTCACCGCTTTGTGCTAGAACATGGAACTCGTGTGACATGCTGCCACCGATTGAACCCGTATCAGCTAAAACTGGGCGGAAAGCTAAGCCCATGCGCGATAGAATGTTGCTATAGGCTGTGTACATAGCCTCATAGGTTTCATTCATGGTATCGACGTCAAGGTGGAAAGAGTAGGCATCTTTCATCAAGAATTCGCGTGAGCGCATCATGCCAAAACGTGGGCGAACTTCGTCACGGAATTTGGTTTGAATTTGGTAAAGATTCAGCGGTAATTGCTTGTATGAGCTGACTTCTTTACGAATGAGATCGGTGATCACTTCTTCGTGGGTTGGCCCCAGTACGAAGTCGCGATTGTGACGATCTTTAAAGCGCAGCAGCTCGGGACCAAACTTTTCCCAACGACCCGTTTCTACCCACAAGTCCGCCGGTTGTACCATAGGCATTAGAATTTCAATTGCACCGGCTTTGTTCATTTCTTCACGAACAATGGCTTCGACTTTACGCAGTACACGTAAGCCCGTGGGGAGGTAGCTATAAAGGCCCGACGCATTACGACGGATCATACCCGCACGTAACATTAATTGATGACTAATGACTTCTGCGTTGGCAGGAGTTTCTTTCTGTGTTGATAGCAGGTACTTGCTGACGCGCATTACCGATGTCCAAATTTGAGTTGAATGGTCGCCATTTTATCACCTGCTTTGGTGATGTCACCTAGGGATTTAGGTTAAATTCAACTAGCTGGGAGATAAATAGCATTTTTTGATGCTGGATAACGGATAACGGATAACGGATAACGGATAACGGATAACGGATAACGGATAACGCAAGGAAGAGCGCTGCGCTGTTAGAGCGTGACTTCGTCACTGCTAGTATCAAGATAATCCTTACTGCTTACTTATCCCGTCTATCACCAATCACTTTGGCGGGGTTGCCTGCCACTATCGCCCAGTCGGGCACATCTTTCGTTACTATGCTGCCCATACCCACCACAGCGTGATCACCAATGGTCACACCATCGACTATGCCTGCCTGAGCGCCAATCCACACATCTTTGCCAATAACAATGCCTTTGGAGTTGGCAGCTTGTTGATATATGGGGGTATCTGGTGCCATGCCATGGTTAAAGGCGTAAAGGGTGACATTATTGGCGATGCGGGTTTGATTGCCTATCTGAATCCCGACCCTGCCGCCATCGAAGGAGCAACCATGATTAATCGCCACTTCGTCCCCTAGCGTGATAGGCCCATGCAAAAAACACTCGGCGGCGATCATGCAGCGATTACCTATGCGGATATCACGATTGGGTTCGGCAAATAACTGAGCTTCGGGGGCGATAAAACAGTGCTCGCCGATAGTTACCGTTTCGAGGGCACAAAGTTTTGCTTGAATATCGTCTTGCCAAGGTTTGGCCCAGATTAAATGTTTCTCTTTTAAAGAAAAATACAGCCACGGCATCCAAGAGAGCCGCTTTTTATGCTGGCTTTGATAATCAGGTTTTGATGTAGGCGTTGGCGCAGACATTTAGCCACATTTCCCCGGTTTGAGTTCTAGTACCAAGATGTATTCTTGGTCATTGTCATCGACTGCCATGTGCCAGAATACATCTAAATCATAGAGGGCGACTTGATATAACTTAGGATCGTCCTTGGCTTTTTTGTAGGCGGGGCGCGGATCTTGCCCCAGCACACCGCGGATAAGCAGAGCTAAATCTGTGTAGGTTTCCTGCAGGGCGTAACGCTCAATCTGTGTCTTGGCATGGTCAGAATACACCACTGAAATCAGTTTAGGCGCGTCTTGGGCAATGCCGCCTACAGCATCGGTAATCGAATCTGAGAAAGGAATGTATGGCTTAATATCAATTATCGGTGTGCCATCGAGCAGATCCATACCGGAAATTTCGAGGCACACTTTGCCCTTGCGCTGCACTACGCCGTGCAGTTTCACTACAGACTGACCTATACCATTGGGGCGAAAAGTGGAGCGAGTGGCGAACACGCCGAGTTTTTCATTGCCGCCTAAACGCGGCGGGCGCACTGTGGTTTTCCAACCTTGGGCAAGATTCTCATGGAAGCAAAATAGCAACCAGAGATGGGAATACTGCTCTATGCCACGCACCGCATCGATATGATTTACATGGGGCTCGAGTTCGACATAACCACGCGCTTCAACAAGTCCGGGTTGTCTTGGAATGCCAAATTTTTGTTTATAGGGCGTGCGGCATGTTGCCACTGCGATAATTTGGTTGGTAAATGTCATGCAAAAAATTACCTAAAGGGTAAGTATAACAACCGCCTAAGCTCATTATTCTAAGCTAATCATTAAGGCCCATCTTTGTGTGCTAATAATGCAGCGTTGGTCATGAAGCGTTAGCCATTAAGCGGTTGATAGGGGCAATCTTAGAACACCATAGGATCACGCCGCGAGCAGTATGCTTAATATGCGTGAGGCTTACTCTGTTGTAGCCGTTTTTACTGCTTGACCAACGCATAGTGCGCGGCTGATACAACCTTGGGCAGCTTCTTCAAATATGACACATTGCTTGATGATAATGCCGTTAGCCCCTTTATCTGCGGCATTGCGACGGGCTTCGGTTCTGGCATCGGCAAGTGATGCGGGCGCACCGTTAGCATCGGCCTGACAGGACTCACCTTCGACCAATCCTTTTAACTCATAATGACCTTTAGGCAAGGTATCACCTTCATAAAGGATGACATCGGATGCCTTGAAATAGTCATTAATTGCCTCACTGTCCAAATTACTGTTAAAACTGTAGTCGCTTGCACAGGCACTGAGCAGGAGCACTAATGCACTTGAGAGGATAATTTTCATGGTTTGACCTGAGGTTGAGGAGAAAACTGCGCAGCCTTGGTAGGCTGCGCTGATGCGATATTATTATCTGAGTAAATTCTACCGCTTAAGGTACTTTTGATAAAGCTGCTGATGGCGATTATTCAGATCTATCTGCCGCCCTTCAATCCAGATAGCCTCAATTTTATTGGTCATAGGGTCGAGAATGTCGCCCTTGGACAGCACGACACTGCCTTGGTATCCCACCGCTATCGCACCTAAATCTTCCACACCTAACAGTTTTGCGGCATCTAAGGTGATGGACTTAAGTGCTTGTTCAGGCGTTAAACCATAGGCGGCGCTGTAGCCTGCGGCGTAGGGGAGGTTACGGCTATTCCAGTCCGATGAGAACCCAAGGGCGAAGGGAATACCTGCATTGGCGAGTAAAGATGGGATCTTAAAGGGTAAATCAACTGGCTCATCTTTACGTTTAGGCAGACTCAAGGTATGAGGGTAAATGACTCCAGCCTTAACTTCCCTTAGGCTTGAGTCCAAACGCCATGCATCGTATCCGCCGACCATTACCAGTTTGAATTGGTATTTTTTCGTCAAGGCGATCACTTGCTCAATTTGGCCAACACTGTCGGCATGGGCAAACAGTGTCGCTTTGCCTTGGTATAGCGGCAACATGGCCTGCCAGCGCAGGTTGTTGGTCGCAGACTGGGGATTTTCATCCTGGTTTTTGTCTTTACTGTTGGCCTTATCACTTAAGAAATAGCGATAGCCATCTTCAAAGGCGATATTGAGCTTGTCGATCGCCAGCTGATTTTTCTCGATGGCCTTGGCTTTCTCTTTTTCATCTTCTGGCATGCGCTTGATTTGCGGCCAATAGACATGGAACTGTCCAGCACTTGGCGTCAGCGCATCTTCAATCGTCCATGCATCGAGATCCACCAGTACCGATTGTCCAGCTAACCCATCACCGCTTGGGACGATTTGTGCGTGGGTAATGCCGTTGTAACGTATGGTCGGGATGAGCTCCGAATCCGGATTGTAAGCTGTGGCTGTGCTGATCTGCGGATTGATATAACCCACCTCGGCGTTATCAACTGTTGGGCGGCTCATTTCAATTTCGACTAAGCCTAAGCTGGTGTCTAGGGCGATTAAGCCCGGATACAAGTGTTTACCGCTGGCATCGATGATTTGAGTGTCGCTGGTTTCTGCGGTTGCATTGTTGATTTGGCTGGTCAGTTGAGGCCCAACGGCCGTGATCTTGCCATTTTCAATTAAGACGTCTGTGTTACTGAGCACGCCTTGAGTGACTGTGTGCACAGTGGCGTTTTTAATCAGTACGCTGCGGCTTTGTTTAGGCGTAGGCACAATATCGCTTGCCATAGCTGGGGCCTGCGTGGTGCAAATTGCGCCGAGTAGCGCCACAAACAAAACGGTTTTAGATAAATGTTGCATTATTTGGCTCCCTCATGAGCGTGGCCCCATGCCTGATAGTGGGTGTCGCAGTGCCACTGTGGCTCGTTGAGTGGCGTGACTTTTTCACCCGCTTTAGTTTGGCCATCACTGCTGAGAATTTTTTGGATAAGTGCGGCTCGCTCGTTCACCACCGCTTGCTGGGCAACTTGGTCTTGGTCGCGGTCAAAATAGCGTTTTCCTTCAACCCATACCTGCGTCACTTTGGCGTAAATAGACAGAGGCTCTGCGTTCCAGAGTACGATATCGGCCATTTTGCCTGGGGTGAGTGAACCCACAAATTCATCGACTCTTAATTGTTTAGCCGGATTGATAGTGACCATGTTCCAAGCGTCTTCCTTCGACATATTGCAATACATCATAGACTTAGCCGCTTCTTGGTTGAGTCTGCGCTGCATTTCATAATCGTCTGAGTTAATGCTGGTGGTCACCCCCTTGTTTTGCATCAGACAAGCGTTTTGCGGAATCGCATCATACACCTCAAACTTATAGGCCCACCAATCGGCAAAGGTCGATGCGCCAGCACCATGGGCAGCCAGTTCACTCGCCACTTTGTAACCTTCGAGCACATGGGTAAAGGTTTGTACTTTAAAGTGATAAGCCTCGGCTAAGCGGATAAACATCAGGATTTCTGACTGCACATAGGAATGAATGTGCACATCACGCTGCTGATTTAATACTTCGGCCACTGCTTGCAGACGGTAACTTGGGCGCGGAGCGACGGTTTTCTTTTTATCGCTGGAGCGCAGATTATCATAGGTTTTTAAGGCCTTTTCATAGGCGATAGCAGCGTCGAAGGTTTCTTCAAATAACGCTTTTACTCCCATGCGAGTCTGGGGGAAGCGCTGAACAAATTTCTCACCCCAGTTACTCTGTTTGACGTTTTCACCTAAAGCAAATTTGATACTGGCGGGCGCGTTAACAAATTTGAGTTGTTCGGCTGGCTCGCCCCATTTCATTTTGATCAGTTGTGATTGGCCACCGATAGGGTTGGCGCTACCGTGGAGTAATTGCGCGCTGGTGACGCCGCCCGCTAAGGCGCGATAGATTGAAATATCGTCGGGATTAATAATATCGCCAATGCGTACTTCAGAGGTAACTGCGTCTGTTCCTTCGTTAGTACCGCCATTAATGGCGATATGCGAGTGTTCATCGACTATGCCAGCGGTGAGGTGTTTACCTGTTGCATCGAGGACTTGATAACCTGATGGCGTACTTAATTGTTGGCCAATTTTTTCGATGCGGCCATTGGCCATCAAGAGATCAGCATGTTCGAGAATGCCTTGCTTATCCGAGGTCCACAGGGTGGCATTTTTGATATGTAGCTTCTCAACATTAGGGGCTTCTCTCAGTCCGTAAGCGACGTTAGGGAAGGTGAGGTGACTCACTAGGCTCGTGCTGGCTTCATTCTTGGGAGCATGATTGCTTGCTTGGTCTGCATTCTTGAGCTTTGCAGTTTGAGTTAAAGCGACACCGGCAACATTTGTAGTGCGACTTTTTGCATCGACCATACGACCTTGAATGCCGTCATCGGCCATCCACAGCGTAAAGCGGCTAAGGCCGTTAATGCCTGCAGCGCTCAAATCGGCAGTAAAGCTCAATCTTCCGTTATCATCTAACTTAAGTTGAGTGAGTGAGATACTTTGTTCGCCACTGCTTAAATTGCCTTGGATGTTGGGTTTATCACTTTTACTTTCATCATGTAGCGATAAATCTAGCGTGAGGTTATTGAGGCTTAATTGGTAATCCCCCAGTAATCGTGCTTGGGGAAGTGAGCGCAGACTTTGCTCCTGACCTTGCAACCAAACACTGTAGATCTGGCCATCTTTAAAGATATTGCCTTTAGTGATAACAAAGTCAGCCATATAACCGGGCGCGAGTTTACCGGTAAAGTCGGCGGTGCCTGTCATCTCTGCGGCTTGGGTGGTGAGTGCCGCGAGAGCGTTTTCTTCACTTAAACCTTGGGCAATGGCTTGGCGTAGGCGCGGCCAGAAGGCATCGGTCTTAATCCCAAACTGCGTTAACGCAAAGGGGATACCTGCGTTAGCTACCGCCGCAGGGTTGGTTGGTGCACGTTCCCACTGTCTTAAATCCGCCAGTGATACTTCACGATCTGCGTCATCTGTGCCGACATCGGGTGCCTGCGGATAGTTTAAAGGCAAGATCAACGGATAGTTCAGCGCCTTTAACTCATTGATGCGTGAGTATTCTTGACCATTACCAAGTAGGTTGGCTGGCAGTTTATGTTCTTTGAGTAAATGGGCTGCACGTAATTGGTCATTGAGATTTTTGGTTTCAAAGATAATTTGCTTATCGGCTAAATTATCTAAACGCTCAAAGGCGATATTAAATTCGACTTGATTGTTTATTGCGCCATTGGCAGGTTTGTTTTTATTTTGGTTATACCAATTTGCATCGGCAAAGGTTTGCCTAATAAGTGCAATGCTGCCCATTAATGATGAGGGATAATCTTGTTCAGACGAACCTTTATCAAATGCCATAAAAGGTTGACTGCGGGCGCGATAAATCACTTCATTAGCCGTTTTGTCTGCTAATGAAAGGCTGACACCCGTTCCACGGAAGATACCGTCGAGTTTGCTACTTTGCACACTGGTGAAACCATTATTAATCCACTCTTTTGCGCGTTCTTTATTGGGGTAAACGTAATTAAACCATTCTTTTTCAGAATGAATTGCACCATTTTCCGCATTACCACCGATACGCTTTATATCATAGACGGGGCGAGTGAGCTTAAGTTTGGGATATTCGAATTCAATCCCATAATCGGTAAAAGGATCGATAAATCCGGGATAAATTGTATAACCACTCAAATCGATTCTAAATGCGCCAGCGGGAATGTCGTTGTGCTCAATAATGGCTTTAATTCGATTATTTTCAATTAATAAAGTGGCATCGCTTAAACGCTTTCCCGGGGCAATAATTAATTCAGCATGGGTAAATGCAGTGAGTTTACTGGATGTTGTTCCAGTATTGAGTTGGGCAAATGTTGTTTGTGATACTAAGCTAGCGATTATGCTGCAGCTTATCATTATCTTATTGTTTATCTGCATTATTTTATTCAATCGAGTGAGGGTGAACAAAGAGTAACTGAAAGCAGATGTAAATACTAAGGCTGAATTGTAACGTAATTTGAGCGGGAGTGAGGTGCGGAATTAACGGCTGTCGTTTAAGTTTGAAACGATTGATGGATATAAAAAAGCTCGCAAATAATGCGAGCTTTTATGCAAACTGGTGTTGGCAAATTAGCGCCATCACACTTGGTTGGATTAGATTAAGAAATCTTCCATAGAACGACCTTTGTTGATCTCGTTCTTAAATACGGTAGGCATACGGCCTTGGCCAGTCCATTGAACCATTTCACCGTCAACTTCAATTTGGTATTTGGCTGGACGAGGAGCGCGTTTCTTTGCAGCAGCTTTAACAGCTACGCCACCTAAGTCATCAATTGATAAACCAACGGCTTCCATTTGTTGACGGATTTCTTCAATCTTAGCATTACGAGCTGCCATGGCTTGTTCTTCTTCCTCAGCCATAGACTCGCGTTCTACTAAAATTTTATCTAATTTGTCGGCTAAATCACGTAACTCTTCAACGCTAAGTTCTTTTACTGCAGCTTTAAAACGACGGCCGTGAGTTAATATCTCTAAAAATTCGCTCATATCTATTTTCGTCCCACTCTATTTTTAATACAGGATAATGGTGAACAACACCTAAATGATAGAAACTAATATAGCTCGAATCAAATAAAATTATGCGTTTTAAGGAAATTAAATATTATTTATTTTTTGAACTTTTCTTATTCCCTCAAATAAGTGTCCAAAAAAGTGGCCGTTGCAGCGGATTAAAAAATACAAACAGGCGTTTGACTTTGGTTGACGTTAACGTTAACAGGACGTAAAGTTGCTCTATCCTGCATTGGTATTAACCAATGTTTTGTCCATGTACATGAAAGTGTAGGAAGGAAACCCTATGAAAGTATTGGTGCCCGTTAAGCGCGTTGTTGATGCCAATGTGAAGGTCAGGGTCAAAGCTGACAATACAAGTGTTGACACTGCAAACCTAAAAATGGCGTTGAACCCTTTTTGTGAAATCGCAGTAGAAGAAGCGGTTCGTTTAAAAGAAGCGGGTAGCGCTACTGAAGTGGTTGTTGTCAGTATTGGTAATAAAGCCGTGCAAGAACAACTGCGTACCGCGCTTGCATTAGGCGCAGATCGTGCAATTCATATCGATACTGAAGAAGAGCTCGTGCCAGTGTCTATCGCCAAATTGCTCAAAGCGGTACAAGACAAAGAACAAGCAGAGCTGGTGATTTTTGGTAAGCAATCCATCGATGGTGATAATAACCAAACTGGCCAAATGTTTGCCGCGTTAATGGATATGCCACAGGCGACCTTTGCTTCAGAAATCAAATTAGAAGCGAATACATTACAAGTCACCCGTGAAATTGACGGCGGCATGCAAACTCTCAAGCTGCCTTTACCTGCTGTCGTGACCGCTGATCTACGTTTGAACGAACCCCGTTACGCTTCACTACCTAACATAATGAAAGCCAAGCGTAAGCCATTAGAAGTATTTACTGTGGCAGACTTAGGCGTGACGTTAAAGAGTCACCAAACGATTGTGAAGGTCACTCCGCCAGCTGAACGTAAAGCGGGCATCATGGTAGCGTCGGTAGCTGAGCTAGTTGAAAAGTTAAAAAATGAAGCGAAGGTGATCTAATGGCCATTTTAGTATTAGCTGAACATGATAATGCTGCACTGAAACTCGATACGGCAAAAATTGTTACCGCCGCCCGTGCCATAGGCGATGAAGTACATGTCTTAGTTGCGGGTCACCAATGTGGCGCGGTTGTCCAAGCGGCGCAGGCACTACAAGGTGTTAGCCAAGTACTCGTTGCTGATGCCAGCGTGTATGAAGCGCATTTAGCGGAAAATTTTGCCAAATTGCTGGTGGACTTAGCGCCAAACTATGGTCACATTCTGGCCTCGGCTTCAAGTTTAGGTAAGGATACGCTTCCGCGCGTTGCAGCATTATTAGATGTCGCGCAAATCTCAGAAGTTATTACCGTCGTCAATGCCGATACCTTTGTGCGCCCTGTGTATGCGGGTAACGCCTTAGCGACAGTGCAAAGCCATGATGCCATTAAAGTGATAACAGTGCGCGCCAGTGCGTTTGACGCTGCGCCAGAAGGTAACAGTGCGGCTGTGACGACACTTGATAAAGTGTTTGAAGCGAGAACTCAGTTTGTTTCTCAATCGCTGACAGTTTCTGCCCGTCCAGAGTTAGGCAATGCTGGCATTATCGTATCTGGCGGCCGAGGCATGGGCAGTGGTGAAAACTTCGGTATGTTAGAGCAACTTGCTGACAAGCTCGGTGCAGCCGTTGGCGCATCACGCGCTGCAGTTGACGCAGGTTTTGTGCCTAACGATTTACAAGTGGGTCAAACCGGTAAAATCGTTGCGCCAAACTTGTATATTGCCGTCGGTATTTCTGGCGCGATTCAACATTTAGCCGGCATGAAAGACGCTAAAGTCATCGTTGCAATCAACAAAGATCCTGAAGCGCCGATTTTTCAAGTTGCCGATTATGGACTCGTTGCAGATCTGTTTGAGGCGGTTCCTGAGCTGATTACAAGTCTCAGTTGATTTTATCTGTGATCTAGGTCACATTAAGTGGCTTTGCGGTAGCATCTGCTAAGCCGCTTATGTTTTTATGTGCCTCACGCCCGTGCAAGGGCGTTCTTAGAAGTAGAGGCGCGCCAAATATTAGTAGTGATCAGTAGGGTGATTCCGTTGATCGATTGCGAAAGGATTTGGTGCCGAAGTGGTTCGATTTATCACGATCAACTGCTGGGGTTGTACCTAATAGGTGCAGCACTGCCATAGTATTTTCCGATATGGATATTGGGAATAGTTACTATGGAGCGCTACTGATAGGACAGGTGACCTTGGGTATCTATTGCCTTTTCCCACCAGTTCAGTCGCCCTCCATTCGTATTTAACGAAGATAATAATCAATGACTGTTATGAATTATGCCGATTCGGCACTTTCCTTGTTGCCGCCTGCGGTGGCTATCGTGTTGGCGATCTTGACTCGCCGTGTACTGCTTTCTTTGGGGTTAGGTATTTTAATTGGTGCTTTATTGCTCAATCAATTTTCACCTTTAGCAACGGGTGAGTTTGTATTTAATGGCGTTAAAGGGCTTTTTTGGACTGATAAAGGTCTAAATTCGTGGAACTTATATATTCTCGGTTTCTTAATTGTACTGGGAATGATCACAGCGTTAATTACCGTAAGTGGCAGCGCGCGGGCTTTTGCCGATTGGGCTCGTTTACATATACGTAATAAACGTGACGCTAAACTATTGACCATGTTTTTAGGTTGCGTAGTTTTTATTGATGATTATTTCAATAGTTTAGTTGTTGGTTCGGTCGCTCGACCTGTTACTGATCGTTATTATGTTTCCCGCGCTAAGTTAGCTTATTTATTAGATTCTACTGCGGCGCCTGTGTGCGTTATTTCTCCAGTTTCGAGCTGGGGTGCTTATATTATCGCACTCATTGGCGGGATATTAACTGCCCATGGTTTTGCTGATACGGGTCATTTGAGTATTTTTATTCAAATGATTCCAATGAACTTTTACGCAATCTTCTCCTTGTTATTATTACTTTTTGTTGTCTTTATGGGATTAGATGTTGGGCCAATGCGTGAGCATGAGCTCAATGCCCAACGTGGTAATTTATACGATGAGTCTAAAGGATTACCGCCTGGGGCGAACGCGGATTTACCTGAAGCCGAAACCGGTAAGATTTTAGGTCTATTTCTGCCGATTACCGTGTTGGTATTTGCAACCCTCTATTTTATGATTAACAGTGGCGCTCAAGTACTCGCGGCGGAAGGGATTGAATTTAATATTATTTCTGCTTTTGAGAAAACCGATGTCAGTTCATCACTTTTCTTTGGTGCATTAATTGGTCTAGCGGTTTCGCTGATATTGAATTTAGTGCAAGGCGTTGAGAAATTGATGATAGTCAAAGGTATAGTGCAGGGCGCTCGCTCTATGCTGCCGGCGATTTACATCCTGTTATTTGCTTGGACAATCGCAGGGGTGATTGGTCAACTCGAAACCGGTAAGTTTATGGCGAGTTTAGCAACAGGAAATATTCCGTTCGCGTTTTTACCCGCCTTAATGTTTGTGCTAGCAGGTATTACTGCGTTCTCAACCGGTACTAGCTGGGGTACGTTCGGGATCATGTTGCCGATTGCTGCTGATATGGCTATGGGAAGTCACACAGGCATGATGTTGCCTATGCTTGCCTCTGTGCTGGCGGGGGCTGTATTTGGCGATCACTGTTCACCAATTTCCGACACGACTATCTTGTCGTCTACGGGCGCCAGTTGCCACCACATTGACCATGTGGTGACTCAGCTACCTTATGCACTCATTGCGGCGTTTATTAGCTTAGTGGGTTATGTGGCACTTGGATTTACCGAGTCTGTTGTCGCGGGTTTAGTGGCTTGTAGTGTGGCATTTGTGATTAGTATTATCGTACTTAAAATCAAATCTAAAGGCGCAATTAGCTAGACGTTAATTGAAACCTTTCACTGCAAACGTTCACGTCAAATAAGTCAAAATAAATCAGCCAGCATTATGCTGGCTGATTTTTTTGGTTAAGGCTGAGTTTGTCTTTATCTTTAGCCTATCGCATTAAGGCTACCAACTCTTAGCTTAGCGTGCTTGATCTAGACCGCGGCGTTTAAGTAAGCCTTCCGTGGTTGGTTCTTGTCCGCGGAAGTTTTTGTAGGCGTCCATTGGCGCTATGCTATTACCCACTTCACGGATCGTTTTGCGGTACTTCATGCCGATTTCACGATTGAGCCCACCTTGGGTTTGTACATACGCAAACGCATCCGCCGCTAAAATCTCACTCCACATATAAGCGTAATAACTTGCCGAGTAACCGCCGGGGAAGGCGTGGGCAAAATAGGTCGACTTATAACGCGGAGGTACGGCACTGATGTTTAAGCCGTGCTTTTTCAGGGCATTGGCTTCAAAGGTTGGTACATCTTGCAGCGGCGTCTCTGGGCTTAATGAATGCCATTCCATGTCTACTAATGCGGCGGCCATGTATTCCAGAGTGTCAAAGCCTTGGTTGAAGCTGCCAGATTTCAGCAGTTTTTGCAGCAGTTCATCGGGAATGGGTTTGCCCGTTTCGTGGTGTTTCGCGTAGTTCGCTAACACTTTTGGATGGGCGGCCCAATCTTCTTCAAACGTCGATGGAAATTCGACAAAGTCGCGTGAAACCGAGGTACCCGCCAGACTTGGATAAGTCACTTTAGAGAACATGCCGTGGGTGCCGTGACCCATTTCATGGAACATAGTGGTGACTTCGTTATAGCTGACGAATGTAGGTTGACCTTCGGGCGCTTTCTTTATGTTCATCACGTTGACGACCACAGGTTTAGTGCCTTCGAGGAAGGATTGACCGACGAACGAACTCATCCAAGCGCCACCACGTTTACCTTCACGGGCAAAATAGTCGGCGTAGAAAATGGCCATGCTTGATCCATCGGCATTAAACATTTCGTAGGCTTTTACATCGGGATGGTAAACCGGTAAATCTGGGCGTGGTTTTAAGGTGACGCTATAGAGTTCTTTGAGTGTGTAGAATACGCCGTCTTCGAGCACGCGGTTAAATTCGAAGTATGGGCGAATGCTATTGGCATCGAGAGCGTATTTTTCTTGGCGGACTTTTTCTGCGTAAAACTCCCAGTCCCACGGTGCCAGTTCAAATTTCCCACCGGTTTTAGTGATCATCGCTTGAATGTCGGCCGCTTCTTTCTCTGTGTTAGCAACTACCGCAGGCACCATTGAACCAAACATGCTGTAAACCGCTTCGGGTGTTTTGGCCATTTGCGGTGCTAATCGATAACTTGCCCAGTTTTCATAGCCTAATAGTGTTGCGCGCTCGGCTCTGAGTTTCGCTAAACGAGATACGAGTGACGCAGTTTCGTTTTCACCAGTTAAGCCACGGTTCGCTGAGGCTTCCCAAATACGCTGGCGTAGCTCACGGTTTTCCAGTGATGCCAACACAGGTTGGCGAGTGGTGTTGGTTATGTTAATCAGATACTTGCCATCGTGACCGGCCGCTTTGGCATCGTTCGCGGCTGAAGCTATTTCACCGTCGGTTAATCCAGCAAGTTCACTTTTTGAATCCACCACAACGGCGATTTCTTTGGTTAAGCGTAATAAACGCTGAGAGAACTCATTCGTTAGTGTTGATTGTTCTTCATTTAACGCGCGGATTTTAACTTTTTGTTCATCGGTAAGTTTAGCGCCAGCCATGATAAAGCGTTGGTGATATACCTCAACCAAACGTACGGCTTCTGGGGTTAACCCTAAGTTAGTGCGGTCGTTATAGATGGCTTCGATACGGGAAAATAGCGCTGGGTTTAAGTTGATATTATCTGAGTGGGCCGCCATTTTTGGCGCCATTTCCCCTTGGATTTTACGCAGTTCTGGATTGCTGTTTGACCCTGCTAAATTATAAAACACGCTTGATGCACGGTTGAGTAGGGCACCGCTTTTCTCCATAGCCACAATCGTATTATCGAAGGTTGCTGCTGCCGGATTATTGGCTATTGCGATAATTTCTTGGTACTGCTCTGCCATGCCTTGCTCTAGGGCTGGCGCGAAGTGCTCATTCTTGATGAGGCTAAAATCAGGGGCTTGATATTGCAGGTTACTGGCTTGGAACAGCGGGTTTTGGGTTTGTACCGAGATAACGTTAGGTGCTTTAGTTTCTGTGCTGCTGCAACCTGCCATGAATCCGGCGGTGAGAGTGGCGCCGATGGCGATGGCAATAAAACTTTTACGCATAATTGAGTGACTTCCTTTGAATTGTTGTTTTTTTAGGACTGTAACGTTAGTAACTTAAATAGGACTGAAAATGGCTTGTTATCGGGTAATGTCTAAGTAAAAAAGGAGCCTCGCATTAGCGAGACTCCTTTGGCTATTTCCTTGCAGGGAAAATAGGTACCGCTTTTTACTTACTTCTTAATCACGCGATGATGAGATGATTAATTAGCGAGTAAACTTGTGGTATTTATCAATACCAGAACTTCTACCTGTGTCATGACATACTGCACAGGATTCAGAGGTCGGTTGTTTAAACCAGTCAGCAACCTTTGGTATGCTGATTTCACCACCGTTGCTTGCCATATGCGCCTTAGCTGAATCGCTAGTGTGGCAGGCATAACAGTTAGCGGTGACTGGGCTTGTCATTTTGCTACCTGGTTCAGCGATGTATTGATTTGGCACTTTGCTTAAATCAATCGCTTTTTCATGACAGGCAACGCAGCTAGTAGAGGCTTCAATCGCGCCTGCACCGTTAGCGGTTTGCGCTTGAGTTCCATCAGCTTTAACTTCACCGACTTTAGCGCCATTACCCCAGTGCCAGCTGTGCACCATAGGACCAAAACCTGCGCCTAAGGCTGCTGAAGTACGTTCCATGCCGTTGTCATGGCAGGCGATACAAGCTTTACCACCTTCATCGAAGGCACCATTTTTGTGGAACGCAGTGGCATCGTTGTGACAAGTAGTACAGCTGTTAGTACTCGCTATCTCACGACGTTCGAAGCCAGAGACCTTTTGAGTGGTGACAGGGTTAACGACATCTGAGTAAGCCGTAAAGGATATGCCCATAGAACCATCATAACCTGTCGCTCTTAGGCTGCCATTACTTTGGTAGCGTTGCTTGCCATCATATTCCATCCAACCAGCGGTACTGAATGTCACGCGGGCAGAATAAACATAGTTAGCATTCACTGCGCTGATATCTGTCAGTAAATGACAGATATTTTTAGTGCCGTCAGTGTTGTAACCATAGTAGTAGTTAGTACGGTTACCTGGGCGACCCACTAAGCTGCCATTTTCATAGGAATGTAAATAAGCGCCCGCATAAACTACGGGTTTCTTAGCGTCATATACTAGCGGGCTAGAATAGTTAAAGTTGTCTTTAATGCTAAAGACGTTACCATCGGTGTCTTTCACTGTCAGTGTTGTACACCAGCCTGGGGCGGTTACTGCTGCCGCAGCACCTGTCGGCGCATAGTGGTCTGTCTTGGTAGAAATATCATCTACTTTAACAGGTGTTGATAGACTTAATTTATACTTAGCGCGAATCGCTTGGCGTTCGGTTATACCCGCTTTGCTTTCGTGCATAATGCGCAGATCCGCACCATTACTTGGGATAATAGCCCCTGGTACGCCACCACTGTCATGGCAATCAATACAACCTGGTCCAGCTACGTTGATGTTTTTAGGTGCTTCAACGTGACAAGATGTACAGTTTTGTACTGAAAAGTCTTTAGTAAAATCTTGGTGATTGATATGACCAATTTTAGATAGGGTGTTTGTCGCATAGCCACCCGTAGAGAAACCTTCAGCATTGACAACTGCGCGGCTAACTGAACCGTGACACACTAAACAGCCTTCCACGAAGGTGACTTCGCTGTCCATGCCAGTAGCGACATAGCTTGCATGACGACGAGGGCTTGTTGAGTAGTCGATATGGCAAGAGTAACAACTATCAGTTGTGGTTGAATGGGTGCCTTCAGGTTTGTTAACGACCAGAGGTTTAGAGGTCGCAATACCATTATTACCACCGACACGTAACCAAACAATACCTTCAGTGCTTGGATTAACCCCTTTCATTGGTACTTTAAATTGGTAATGACCATCAGCTAAAGCGGTCAATTCAGCGCCGACGGTTGCTTGAGTTGCTTCACCGCCAATATGGACGTTATCTGCAACACCATTTTTATCAGCTTCGGTGCGGTTAGTGATGAAGCCTTTATCTGTTAGTGCAGCCACTTTGGCTTGAGCATTTAACAGTCCGTTGATTAGGTTATTGTTTTCATCTGTAATTTCAAATTCGTAAGTGATACTGCCTTCGCCAAAGCTATAGTTGATCACTTTGACGTTAGTCATAGTAGAACTGGTGACTGGGGGCGGTGTTCCAGGCTCTCCGGGTGTTCCAGGTTCACCGGGTGTTCCAGGGATACCGGGCGTTCCTGGTGCTCCATCTACACCATCTTTACCATCATCGCCACAGCCAACAAGGGCGCCAGTTAGTGCTAAGGCAACTAAATATGCCAGTTTTCTAGAGGTGAAAATTCTCATCATAATCTCCATTTGATCCAATATGCGAATAAAGGACGGAGTGGAGCACTAAAGTTTGCAGGGTAGATTAGTGCTTTGACCGTTGGTCTCAATTTGCAAGCTATCGAATACTTTTCTTTTTTTAATTGAGCACGTTTTGTCTCGAATGAAATATTACTGTTAAATTTGTGTTTGTTTTTTGAGCGCAAGCCCATTTATACCTATTACTTTGGAGGTAGATCGCACTTTTTAAATTTAACTTTTACTAATTTTTCCTTATGAAACAACATTTAAGTTTCAGTTAAGCTTTCATTAACAATTGAGCGGTATCGGGGCGTTTTTTATGTTTTTTGCAGGGAAGAGTATTAAATGAAGTGGACTAGAAATATTTCAGGAGGCGATTGGGGATTAAAATGATTGATAAGTTGGTGTCATTGCAGAATTTCATGATAAAAGCTTAGCGGCTGCTAGTGTTCTGATGTGAAGCGCAATGTTAGACTAGCGCTCAATTTGGCTCTGGTAGCAGACGCGTAAGCGATAACGTTTTTAAAGGGTATAAGTCTTGGCTCAATTGTATTTTTATTATTCGGCAATGAACGCGGGTAAATCCACTTCCCTATTACAGTCATCCTATAACTACCGTGAACGCGGTATGAATACTTTGGTCATGACAGCTTCCATAGATGACAGATATGGCAAAGGTAAAGTGGCCTCACGTATTGGCATTGAAACCGAAGCACAGGTATTTAGTAGCCAAGATGATTTGACTCAAATGATTAGCGATGTGCATCAAGCTACGCCATTAAGTTGTGTGCTGGTGGATGAGTGTCAGTTTTTGAGTAAAGAACAGGTTAAGCAGCTGACGCATGTGGTCGATAATATTGATATTCCTGTACTCTGCTATGGCCTAAGAACGGACTTTCAAGGCGAACTTTTTAGCGGCAGTCATTATTTATTAGCTTGGGCCGATAAATTAGTTGAGTTGAAGACTATTTGTCATTGTGGGCGTAAGGCTAACATGGTGGTGCGTCTTGATGGTGAAGGCAAGGTGATGCGCGAGGGTGAGCAAGTGGCGATTGGCGGTAATGAAAGTTACGAGTCTGTCTGTCGCAAACATTTTCGTGAATTTATCTGGGATGCGCATGAATATGTGGGATGAGGCTTCGTTAATAGTGTGATTATTGAGCGACTCATTCTTTTTGTGCGACTTAAATTAGCTCGTTTTGTTTTTAAGTCATACTGTCTGTTGCCTTAATCGCTGAAAATACCTTGATATCAACAAATTAATATTTGGCAAAATGTACTATCAGCTTAACATTAGTATTGATTAGTGGCGGTTGTGGGTCACAGGCACCCTTCTTTACAGTGAAGTTAGGTTTGATAAAGTGTGGAACATAATGGGTACTAAGACTAATTAATAGAGCCGGATAATGGCTAGATGAGTTTGATATCTTGCTTTACTGAGTGGCAACGGATTTGCTGAGTTGCATGAAAGATGAATATTTTAGTGTTTTTTTGGAGCTGTTTTGCCTAATTCCACATCAGAGATGAAGTTCGAAAATTATCGTCCTCGTCCACCACAACCTGAGCCTAAAGCTAAGGTTAAGCCGCCGCGTAAAGCCAGATCAAAGGGCAGGGTCTGGTTCTTATTTTTCATTCTGATTTGCTGCGCTGCATTGCTGATTGGACTTGAAGTTAAAACTTCGTTTTACCAAGCAAAATTCATCAATCAATATGCTAAGACGCTCACCTATGAATTAGAAAGCTCACCGAGCCAAGCGGTTATTTATCCTAGTTATGGTCCTTTTGATGAGCGCCATGGCTACAGTAAGTTACCTCAGTATATTGATAGGTTATTGCAACGGAATTTTCAGATAACGCAACAAGTGGCGTTTTCGCCAGCGTTGCAGGAATACGCTCAACTTGGATTTTTTCCGCCTTACCATGAAAAGGCCCAATCTGGGTTGACGCTGCTCGATTGCCGCAATACCGATTTATACGAATTTGCCTATCCTAAACGGGTTTATCAGGACGACGATAAGATCCCCAATGAAATCGTTAATACTTTGCTGTTTATTGAAAACCGCGAGTTATGGACGACGGAAGAGAAACTCAATCCTGTGATCGACTGGCCACGTTTTGTGGTGGCAGGTATGAGTCAAATTGCTGAAATGGTTGGTATGAATGTCTCTACCGCGGGTGGCAGTACACTCGCGACTCAGATTGAGAAATTCCGCCATTCTTCCCAAGGTTTAACCTTGAGCATTAAGGATAAGTTACTGCAAATTGGCTCGGCCAGTGTGCGCGTGTACCAACAAGGTGAAAACACTGAACCTGCTCGTAAGCGCATCGTTCAAGATTATCTGAATACCGTGCCATTATCTTCGGCGCCAAATCATGGTGAAGTTCATGGTATTGGTGATGGGCTGTGGGCGTGGTTTGGTACCGATTTCGATACTGCAAACAAGCTGTTAGCATCGCCGCAGATCAAAGGTAATGCCACCAAGCGCGGACAAGTATTCCGACAAGTGGTTGCCTTGATGATCGCCCAACGTCGTCCGTCCTACTATCTATTGCAAGGTCATGAAGATCTTGAAAACTTAGTCGATAGCCATATCCGTTTACTCGGCCAGTATTATTTGATTGATCGTGGCCTACGTGATGCTGCACTCGCGCAGAAATTGCAGTTTAAGGTCGCCAAGCCGCAGCGTAATACCCAATCTGGCGCAGATAAGGGCGTGAACACAGTTCGCATTCGCACCGCAGGCATGTTAAATGTGGGGCTGTATGATTTAGACAGGCTCGATTTGACGGTCAATAGTAGCTTACACAGTGACTTACAGCAGAAAGTCAGTCACTACTTACGCAGTCTGGCGCAAGTGCCTACCGCGGAGAAAGTGGGTCTGCTTGGCGAACGGTTACTCGACCCAAGTCAACTGCAAAACGTGCTGTATAGCTTTACGCTTTATGAGCGCACTGATACCGCCAACCGAGTTAGAGTGCAGACGGATAGCACTGATCAGCCTTTTGATATTAACGAGGGCAGTAAGTTGGAATTGGGCTCAACCGCTAAATTGCGGGTGATGGCGACCTACTTAGAAATCATTGCCGAGATCCACGACAAGTATTCCAAGAAACATGGGATTGAATTGGAATCCATCATTATCGAACCAAGGGATCATTTAACCCGTTGGGCGATTGATTACTTGATTTTAAATCCCGACAGACGTTTAGACCGCATGTTAGATGCGGCGTTACAGCGAGAATATTCGGCCTCAACCAGTGAACAATTTTTTACCGGTGGTGGGTTGCATGTGTTTAATAACTTTAAAAAAACAGAAGATTTAAAAACGCCAACACTTTACCAAGCCCTGCAGGATTCGGTTAACTTGCCGTTTGTGCGCCTTATGCGCGATATCGTGAATTACAGCAGTAGCATGCAAAACGAGGGCAATATGGCCCAGTTGCTGCGTAATGATAAAGATCCGCGCCGTGACGAATATCTGCGGGTATTTGCTGATAGAGAAGGTAATACCTTCGTTACTAAGTTTTATCGCAAGTACAAAAAAGTGGCTTCGAATGAGCGTTTCGACATGTTTTTTGACGGTTTGTCCCAGTCGGAGCAGCAGTTGACGGCGGCGTATCGCTATTTACTGCCCGATGAACCTATGGCGGCATTTAAGGCTTTCTTGAAGCAAAGATTGCCGCAGGTGAGCTATACCGATGGTCGTATTAAGAGCTTATACAACAAGTACGGTCCGGATAAATATAATTTGCCAGATCAAGGCTATATCGCACGGGTGCATCCCTTGGAATTGTGGGTGCTGGATTACCTTAATCATAATCCTGATGCCAACTTGAACGATGTTAAGCAGGCGAGTGAAGCACAACGTCAAGAGGTTTACCGTTGGTTGTTTAGGACGCGGCATAAAAACGCCCGTGATGTACGAGTGCAAGTGATGCTTGAAGTTGAAGCCTTCCTTGACATACATCAACGTTGGGCGCGTTTAGGTTATCCCTTTGATTCTATGGTGCCATCCTTAGGCTCAGCGCTGGGTAGCTCGGGTGACCGACCCGCAGCCTTAGCCGAGCTGATGGGCATTATTCAAAATGATGGCTATCGTTTGCCCACAGTGCGTATCAATCAGCTGCATTTCGCCGCAGATACGCCCTATGAAGTGAGATTGCAGAATCAGAACACCCAAGGTGAGCGGGTAATGCGCCATGAAGTAGCACAAGCCTTAAAAGCCGCGCTGGCGAACGTAGTGCAAAACGGCACCGCACGTCGTTTAAAGGGCATTTTTACCGATGAAAAAGGTGGCATGTTAGCCATAGGCGGGAAAACCGGCACCGGTGATAACCGTATTGTGACTCAGATGCAGCAAGGTAAAAAAGTGGCGACTACGGCGATGAACCGCACCGCGACATTCGTGTTTTATCTAGGTGACAAATACTTCGGTACTTTGACCGCCTTCGTGCCAGGCAGTAAATCCGATGATTTTAGTTTTACTTCGGCGCTGCCATTGCAGGTGATGAAGGGCATGATGCCTATTTTAGCTCCCTATGTACAAACCGAGCAGGGCATGTGCGTGGTAAACGAATAAAGGCATGAATTAATAAGTGCCACGCCAACGACAAAGAGTGTTCCTGATGAACACTCTTTGTCGTTTTAAGGCTTAAATTCTCTATCGATTGAGCTTATTGCAGTGGTTAAGGTGCTTTAGTTAAAGCACTGTGATAAAAGTGCAGCGATTAAGATTACTGCGGCGATAACTGGTAAATTTTTGATTTAGCTTCATCGGTTACGAGATAAATCAGTCCATCTGGTCCTTGCACAACTGATCGCAATCTTTGCCCTAATTCAGTTTTCAGCAGCCGTTCTTCTTTAATTATCTTGTCGCCATCAAGCACTAAACGCACCAGTGTTTTTTCCTTTAGGCTGGCGAGTAACAGATTATTTTGCCACTGTGGAAATTTATCACCTGTGTAAAACATAAAGCCCGCCGTGGCAATCGACGGAACCCATTTGTAGACGGGTTGCTCCATTCCAGCCTTGTGGGTGCCTTCGCCTATTTTGCCGCCGCCGTAATTCTCACCATAGGTAATTACAGGCCAGCCATAGTTTTTGCCCGCCTCATCAATATTGAGTTCATCGCCGCCCTGGGGCCCATGCTCGCCCGTCCACAATACTTTGCTGACGGGATTAATCGCCGCGCCCTGCATATTGCGGTGACCAATAGACCAGATCTCGGGTAAGGCGCCAGCCGCATTGACGAAGGGGTTATCCTTAGGCACTGAGCCATCGGCATGAATACGCACCACTTTGCCTAAATGATTGTCTAATGTTTGTGCGCTATCTTTTTCACTATAGCGATCACCGAGTGTGATAAACAGTGTGCCATCAGGCGCCCACACTAAACGAGATCCAAAATGGTGGCCGCTGTTGACTTTAGGTTGTTGACTAAAAACGCGGGTGAGATTTTCAAGCTTGTTACCATTGAGCGTGGCAAAACTGACCGCTGTGCTATTGAGCGTATCACCTTCAGCGGGTTCTGAATAACTGAAATAGATTTTTTTGCTGCTGGCAAAATCTGGCGCAAGCACGACATCAAGTAAACCACCTTGACCTTTGGCATACATAGGCGGTAAACCCGTTAAGGGTTCACCCACTTTGCCTGCGGTGCTGACAATGCGCATTCTGCCAGCACGTTCAGTCACTAGCATACTGCCGTCGGGTAAGAATGCCATACCCCAGACATTCTCTAACCCTTGGGCTATGGTTTTTACCTGAATATTACCCGTTTCCGTTTTGACGCTAATGGTCCCGGCGCTAGCGGTTTCGGTGTAAATAGCCGGTGAGCATGCAATAAGACACAGGGCAAGATTTAAGGTCCTCAGCTTCAAGGTCATCAGTTTCATCGCTATCCTTAATCACAGTGTTCTCCTATAGGATGGATCAGAGTAACAAGTCAGTCACATAAGGGCAATTTATCGGTGAGACCTTGTATCGAAAACTCGCCTGTCCAGCTTTTATGAGTTTAAGCTTCACAAATCAAAAGCCTAACGTATGAAAACTAACGCATGAAAAACTAGCGCATGAAAAAGCCTAAGGCCATTGCTAAACCGACGATCACAATAAAGCCACGTAGCAAGGGCTGTGAAATACGGTAGGCCAGCGCCGCCCCCACATAACCACCGACAATCGCCATAACGGCAAGCAGCAACAGATATTGCCCATCGATAACATTGCCTGCGGCATAAACCACAACGGCGATGGCGGTGAGCAGGGCTGAAATCAGATTTTTAAGTCCGTTCATCCCATGTAGATTGGTTTGCCCCATCAGGCCAAAACTTGCGAGTAGTATGATGCCTAAGCCACCATTAAAATAACCGCCATAGATACACACAGCCGACAGCATTATCAGTGCCGTTATCGGACTTAACATTGGCGTAGAGGTGTTTTCGCCTTGCTCAGCGATTCTTCGTTTGAGCAACCAAGGGCCAACAATAAAGGCCGCGGTGGCCAGTAGAATCAGCCAAGGGATCAGCTTTGCGAAGACTTGCTCGCTGGTGGTCAGCAAAATACCCGCGCCAATACTGCCGCCAATTAAAGCAATTAAGATCAGATTTTTAAGGCTGAGACTCGCCGGATATTCGATATCCTTTCTAAAACGCCATGCGCTGGCGATATAACCGGGCAGCAGCGCGGCTGTCCCCGTGGCATTCGCCGCAATCGGTGGAACCCCGACAAACACTAACGCTAATAGGGTAATAAAACTGCCACCACCGGCAACCGCATTGAGCATGCCGCCTAAAAAGCCAGCGAGTGCAATAATAAGCCAGTCCATAGATACCGCTCCTTTGGACAATGAGAGAGTTAAACAGAGCGCTAAAAATGTGTCTGTTATTATGAGTCAATCTAAGCACTCACCCTAACAGGATGATTTCGATATTGAAAGTCGCGTAATGATTCGTTACATATCGCCATTCGTGAAGGTGAAAATATAGGATGAGTGAGCAGGCTTTTACTTGCTTAGTGCTAAGGGGCTTGCTCCCAAATGCCAGACATAAAAATAACCGCTGCTATGGCTTCACTTTGCTCGGTAAAAACATCTTCTCCCCAACAGTTTTGTCCACGTTCTTGGTAATAAACATGAAAGGTACTGAGCATAGGTGTTCGAATGCAATACCAACCATCGAAGGTATTCTTAGCAAAATTAACCCAATACTGCGCATCAGCAGCTTGGATTTGCTGAATGAGTAATTCATTTTGCGATAGCAAGGCCACAAGCTCATTCTGGGTGGTTATTTGATGCTCGGCTTTTATAGCCTCGAGAAGATTTTTAAGTTTTATCATGGGATCCTTTTCATTCATCGAGAGTATCTATATCACTTTTAACGAATGGCTGCGGAGATGGAGGATTGGATTAATGCTTCAAAAATATCTGTTTGCCCCGCTGGAATAAGCTGCCTGTGAATTTCACGGCGTTTCGCACTGTCGAATAAGCGCTCCGCAACCCAGCCGGTTAAATAGAGTGAGGACAAGCAGCCACCCGCAGTGGCAATATTGCCATTGATAACAAGAGCAGAGTCTTCCACATTGACGCCCATGGCAACTAGGGCAGGTTTTGCATCGGGGTGAGTCGTTGCCGAGAGATTGTCGAGTAAGCCTAATTTAGCCAAGAAGAATGACCCCGCGCAGATACTGCCAAGCAATTGTCGTGTGGGATCTAATTTAAGGGCGGACATAAACTCAGTATCAACAAGTGCCGCAGGTACGCCTTTGTAACCACTGCTGAATAATACCACGTCGGCATCAGCGACTTCGGCCACATGACCATCGGTTGCAACCGTCATCCCCAAACTCGACCTGTGGCTAGGCTTTGTCCCGAGTACTTTTACTGTCCAATCGGTTTTTGTACGGCCGAGAATATCGCGCATTAAGAAGAAATCGATATCGGTAAATTCATCAAATATCACAATCGCAATCTGGTACATAAGCTTTCCTCTGGCTTATATTGTGGATGACTTAAGGCTTGAATACGCTCAACCTTAAGCCTTGGGTCCTCAATATGAATAGAATCATAATTTTATTGGTTATCCATTTTTTATGAAAATTTGGTTAATCAAAATCTTAACCAGCACTAAACGATGGCAGTCGCTTGGCGAAAATAGCATGGGCATCAAAATCTTGGCTTTGCATTCTGGTTAATGTGTTGGTTAACACCTCATCGGCAGCATCTTCAATCCGCTGTATCCCTAACGTTGCAACATAATCACTAAATGATGTGGATACTTGTTCAAACAAAGCTGTGATATCGCCAAAGGCTGGATGACTGAATTGTGGGTTAGGCAAACCCCTAAGGGATCGCAGTTTCAGCAGCATTAACGCTGTCAATGGTAAATATGTGTGCGGCCCACCATTGAACTCAAAAAAGCACTTTTTATCCCCAATAACTGCTTGTTCTACCTGATGATCACACAGGGTTTGCAGCATAGTGCTGATGAATTCGATATCCTGTGTATCCCAGTTATCTAAAAATGGCGCATAGGGGAAAGGAGCCGTTTTTCGCAGTGTCACTTGCACTTCCGTGGCAGAAGGCGGCTCAATAACGCCCAAATAGCGCCCATACAGCAGCACCAAAAAATCGCCTATAAAACTGTGGGAGCGAATTATCCAGCCTGAGCGCCAAGCCATTGCGTTGGCATAATACAGCTCGTCGGCCTCAGTCTTAAGCCCTGAAAAAAGCATCAGCACCAGCCTGAATACATGGGTTGTATCCCAACTAGCATTAGTAAAACCACCGGTGTTTTCAACCGCAGTGCAGTATTTGTAATAGTCTATGGCGGTATCAAAATAGCCGTAAGCGAGCGAATGCAGCAGCGGTGCCGCCTCGAGCTTGCCTGATTCAATATACGTAAGTTGTGCCGCAAAATTCCAATGACATTCAGGTACTGCGAACTCAGATCCAAATAACTCCCACTGGCGAAAATCATCAGGGTAATCAATATATGCTTTTAATCTCTCGAATTTTTCCGCTATCCCAGTATCAATATAACCAGTCAACAAATACTGGTTGTATTCAAACACGTTTTTTGGATAATCGCGCATCAGCTTGCGGCTTCGGCTGCGTTTATTGAGAAACTTATCTAACATTCTGTGTATCCTTTTTACTTAGCTGGCGTCAAGTTTACCGTAACGGCGCTAAATATGACTATCTGTAGCATTTTTGAAGCAAGCATTAAGCGACTCCGTTGTAGCGATGGTGAACACACATTCGCCAGCAAAGAACCTTACTAACATATGGTGTTATCAGTTTAATGCGCGACATTGTTCATTATTGAATATGCTGGGATGGGGAGTAAACCGCACTCTTGCGTTGGCGACCATCGGAAAAAGGGACTTTTCCGTTGAGCCCCCAAAGATGGATTTACGGCGTGTCGCCAGAGCATTAGTGCTGTTTATGGTGATAAGCTCTCAAAAAGTACCTAGACTGCAAAAGCTCACAAAAAACAAGGTTTGTAGTGAACAAGCTGGTGGTGAATTTTACTCATGGTTCCTCGCTTTCGCGGGGATGACAAAAGCAACAAGGCCCAGAATCATTTTCTGGGCCTTGTTGGTATCGTAAAACGTCGGTTAACGCTCAAAACTCTTTAGGCTTAAAGCTTCAAACTAACTTGAGTTTCAACCTTAGCCGCTATACGTTACTTGCGCATTTTAGAGAACGCTTAAAACACCATTTCTGGTACATGCTCTGGCACGATTAACTTGCCAGCAGTTTTGCTGACGATTTCTTCTACGCTGACACCTGGTGCGCGCTCTAACAAATGAAATGCGCCATCTTTGATTTCGATAAAGGCTAAATCTGTGACGACGCGTTTAATGCAGCCGTAACCTGTTAGCGGCAATTCGCACACGGGTAGCAGCTTAGAATTGCCGTATTTATCGGCGTGCATCATAGTCACGATAATGTTTTCGGCGCCCGCGACTAAATCCATCGCACCGCCCATGCCTTTGATGAGTTTGCCGGGGATCATCCATGAGGCGATAGAGCCGTTCACATCGACTTCAAAGGCGCCGAGTACGGTTAAGTCCACATGGCCGCCACGGATCATGGCAAAGCTTTCGGCGGAGGAGAAAAACGAAGCGCCTTTGACTGCGGTAACGGTTTGTTTGCCCGCGTTGATTAAATCTGGGTCGATGGCGTCTTCGGTAGGGAATTCGCCCATGCCGAGTAGGCCGTTTTCCGATTGCAACATGACTTCCATGCCTTCGGGAATGTAGTTGGCCACCAGTGTTGGAATGCCGATGCCGAGGTTGACGTAGTAGCCATCTTTTAATTCTTTGGCGACGCGCTGAGCCAGTTGTTCTCTTGATAATGCCATGATATCTATCCTTTCTATTTGGCTTTGACGCTTTGGTCTTTATTCTTAGGTTTTTACCCTTAGTTTTAACTTTAGGGAGCTAAGTGCCAATTGCGTTAACTGTGTTTCAAGGTTTTGCCAGCGCCTTTTATTTCGCGGCTTTTACCGTGCGCTGCTCGATACGTTTCTCGAACTTGCCTTGAATAACTCGGTCAACATAGATGCCCGGCGTGTGGATATGATCTGGATCTAGCTCGCCCGGCTCAACAATAAACTCGGCTTCAACCACAGTGATTTTGCCCGCGGTCGCCATCATAGGGTTAAAGTTGGCGGCGGTTTTACGGAACACCAAATTACCCATGGTATCGGCTTTCCATGCGCGCACTAAGGCGAAATCTGCGGTCAGCGACTCTTCTAACACGTAATGGCGGCCTTTGATTTCGCGGGTTTCTTTGCCATCAGCTACCGGCGTGCCGTAGCCCGTGGCGGTGAAAAAAGCCGGAATGCCTGCGCCACCTGCGCGGATTTTTTCCGCTAATGTGCCTTGTGGCGTTAAAATTACGTTCAGTTCGCCAGAGAGCATTTGTTGCTCGAAAGTGGCATTTTCGCCCACGTAAGAGGCGATCATAGTGGCGATTTGGCGATGTTTTAACAGTAAGCCAAGGCCAAAGTCGTCAACGCCAGCGTTGTTTGATATCGCCGTTAAACCGTTAACGCCCATCTTAACCATTTGATTGATTAAGCCTTCGGGAATGCCGCACAGGCCAAAGCCGCCGACCATAATGGTCATGTCGTTTGATAAGCCGTTTAACGCTTCTTCATAGCTGCTGACGACTTTATTGAGTCCTGCCATTGTGATGTCCTTTTATGCTGTATAAAACGCGCGGGAAATAACGCGCGTTTTTAATAACGGTTGTTGGTGTCGTTAATTATTGTTGTTCTATTTTGCTAACAGGGCCGTGGCCACTTTTGAACCGTTTTTACGATTCAACTGCGTGCTGATCGCTTGCCCTGCTAACGCGAGTTTTTGTAAATCGATACCCGTTTCGAATCCCATGCCGTGCAGCATATACAATAAGTCTTCGGTGGCAAGATTGCCCGATGCGCCTTTGGCATAGGGGCAACCACCAAGACCCGCAACCGAGGAGTCAAACACCCGCACACCTAAGTCTAAGCAGGCCAAAATGTTGGCTAATGCTTGGCCATAGGTGTCGTGAAAGTGTAGCGCCAGTTTTTCGACTGGGACGCGCTCAGCCACTGTTTGCAGCATTCTACGGGCTTTTTGCGGTGTGCCTACACCGATAGTGTCGCCGAGCGATATTTCGTAGCAGCCCATTTTGTAAAGGATTTCAGACACACGGGCCACTTCACTGACCGCTATCTCACCTTCGTAGGGGCAGCCGAGCACGCAAGACACATAACCGCGCACCGGAATATTGTGTTTTTTTGCTAATTCCATCAAAGGGATAAAGCGTTCAATCGACTCTTCTATCGAGCAGTTGATATTGCGCTGACTAAAGCTTTGTGAGGCGGCGCCAAATATTGCCACCTCACTCGCTTTTGCATCCAGTGCCAGTTCAAAGCCTTTGACGTTGGGTGTGAGCGCGCTATACACCACGCCGCTTTGACGCTGTATTTGCTTGAGCACATCGGCAGAATCGGCCATTTGTGGCACCCATTTAGGTGACACAAAGCTACCGGCTTCGATACGCTTAAGCCCCGCACCTGCCAGCGATTCAATCAAGGCGATTTTAGCTGCCGTCGGCACTGCGACTTCGTTTTGCAGGCCGTCGCGTGCGCCCATCTCGAAGATACTGACCCTGTCTTTGGCGTTCGCTGCTTGGCTTAGATTGGCTAACGACATCTTAGGCTTCCTTGATCGCGGTTGGCTCGTCTGTCTCTAACGGCTCTACATTGAGCAAGGTTGCGCCATCGGTCACTAGCTCGCCCGCCTTAAAGTAGAACTCAGTGACGATACCGTCAAAGGGGGCTTCGATTGTGTATTCCATCTTCATGGCTTCCATCACCAGCAAACCTTGGCCCGCTTTCACTTGTGTGCCGATATCGACTAAATGGGTCACTACCGTGCCGTTCATGGGCGCTTTTAACTTGTCAGCATTGCTGGCTTGTTCTTCGACCACGAGTGTTTGCACTGCTTTAAAGTGGTAACTGCCAGAGGATAAAAACAGCGTAAAGTCATCACCTTGGGCACTAACGGGCACTTTACTCTTATGGCCGTTGATTTCAGCGAGCAGTAAATCTTGTTTCAGCTCGCCATTGAGTAACCAATCTTGTCCGTGCAGCGGTAGCTGATACATGCCACCTAAATCGAGCATCACTAACTGCTGCAATTCATGGGCATCATCGAGTAGGGCAATATTGTGCTGGCTGCAGCTGTTGAGTCTAAAGCCGCTGACTTGACCCCAAGGCGAGTAAGGATCGGCGCTGTTGACAGCTTGCGCTTTGGCGGCTTCTTTACGGGCAAGCACTTGATACAGCGCGGCAAAGGCAAGGGCAGTGTCAGCTTCGCTTGAAGCTGTGCCAATTAAGGTGTCGCCATAACGGCCAATAAAGTCAGTGCTAAAGTCGGCATTGGCAAACGCTGGGTGTTCGGCAATGTTCGCTAAAAACTCAATGTTGTGCTTAAGACCGCTGATTTGATACGACTCTAAGGCATGCACTAAACGTTGCAGGGCGCGCGGGCGCGATTCATCCCAGACGATAAGCTTGGCAATCATAGGATCGTAGAAGTTACTGATCACATCGTTTTCACGAATGCCCGAATCGATACGCACGTATTTGCTTTGCTCGGGTTCGCGCAAAAAGTTGAGCTTACCGCTGGCGGGTAAAAACTCATTCTGTGGGTCTTCGGCATAAATACGCACTTCAAAGGAGTGGCCGTGAATACGTACTTCATCTTGCTTAAGGGGCAGTGGCTGACCACTGGCGACCATCAATTGCCATTTGACTAAATCTTGGCCCGTTACCATTTCAGTCACTGGATGCTCAACCTGCAGACGGGTATTCATCTCCATGAAATAGAAGCTATTGTCTGTGTCGAGCAGAAACTCCACAGTCCCTGCGCCAACATAATCGATGGCTTTGGCTGCCGCGACGGCTGCTTCACCCATTTGGGCACGCAGTGCATCGCTTAAACCGGGCGCAGGTGCTTCTTCGACCACTTTTTGGTGGCGACGTTGAATCGAGCAATCGCGATCCGATAAATAAATCGCGTTGCCAAAGGTGTCGGCAAACACTTGCACTTCGACGTGGCGTGGTTGGCGTAAATAACGCTCCATCAATAATTTATCGTTACCAAAAGAAGATGCTGCTTCACGGCGTGCCGAGTTTACGGCTTCCATGATTTCGCCTTCATTCTCGACGATACGCATGCCTTTACCGCCGCCGCCATAAGCCGCTTTAATCAGCATAGGGAAGCCGATTTTCAGTGCCTCCGCTTTTAAGGTCGCATCGGTTTGGTCATCGCCGTGATAACCCGGCACTAAGGGCACATTTGCCGCTGTCATAATGGATTTGGCGGCGCTTTTGCTGCCCATGGCATCGATAGCATCACTGCCTGGGCCAACAAAGGCGATGCCAGCGGCTTCACATTTACGGGCAAAGTCGGCATTTTCAGACAAGAAACCATAACCTGGGTGAATCGCTTGTGCGCCCGCTTTTTTGGCGATATCGATAATCAAATCGCCCTTTAAATAGGAGTCTGCCGGCGCGCTGCCGCCTAAATAGAAGGATTCGTCGGCCATGGCGACATGGCGCGCTTCTTTATCGGCATCGGAATATAGGGCAATGGTGCGAACGCCCATGGCATGGGCCGTTTTGATGATGCGACAGGCGATTTCACCGCGGTTAGCAATCAATAGTTTGGTAAACATGTGCTTGGTCAACATCAAAGGGCTCCTTGGGTATCACTTGGCTTTTGCACGGGCTTGGAGGGCGTTGAGTGTGCTTGTTGCCAGTTAGGCTGACGTTTCTCAAAAAAGGCGTTTAAGCCCTCTTGGCCCTCGGTCGATACCCGAATGCGGGCAATACGCTCGCTAGTGTAATCAATGGTTTTTTGGTCTATCACGCCGTCTTCAAGATGCGACAGCAGTGTTTTTACCCATGCCATGCCTTGCGGGCTATTGGCTCGTAACGCGTCAATCATAGGCTTTGCGGCGGCGTCTAAGTCATCGCTGATCTCATGAATGACGTTAAGTTTTAATGCGGTTTCTGCACTAAAACGCTCGGCGGTCAGCATGTAGCGGCGCGATGTGCGGTTACCCATAGCGCGGGCAACGTAAGGGCTAATTACTGCTGGAATTAATCCGAGTTTCACTTCGCTCAAGCAAAAGCTGGCGCGCGTCGTGGCGATAGCGATATCGCAGGCGCAAATCAGCCCCAGTGCGCCGCCAAAGGCTGCACCTTGCACTAGTGCAATGGTGGGCTTAGGAAAGGTATCAAGATCCTGCATCAGTTTTGCTAAGGCTTTGGCATCATTTAGATTTTGCTCAAAGTCCATTTTGGCTTGTTTGCGCATCCAATTGAGATCGGCGCCGGCGCTGAAGTTTTTGCCGTTCGCTTTGAGTACCAGCACTTGGCATTGCTTGTGCTCAGCAAAATAGCTAAGGACGCTAATCATCTCGCTAATCATTACTTCATCGAAGGCATTGTGCACATCGCTGCGATCTAAAATAAGCTCTGCAACGCCGTGATTGAGCGCATGGCTCACGTGCTGTAAGTTGCTTAAATCCTTTTTGCCGCTAGCACTGTTTAATGTGTCTGTCATTATTCTTTCCCCTATCTTCTTGTGTGACATATGTTTTTCACATGTGTCTTTACATACGGAACACACCAAAGCGGGTGTCTTCGATAGGAGCATTTAATGCTGCCGATAGGGCAAGGCCGACCACATCACGGGTTTGCGCTGGGTCGATAATGCCGTCATCCCATAAACGGGCACTGGCATGATACGGATGACCTTCTTTGTCGTACTGGGCGACAATCGGCGCTTTAAAGGCTTTTTCATCCTCAAGCGACCATTCTTCACCTTTACGGGCTAAACCGTCGCGGCGCACTGTGGCGAGAACGCCTGCGGCTTGCTCTCCGCCCATCACAGAAATACGGGCGTTAGGCCACATCCACATCATGGTCGGTTCGAACGCGCGGCCACACATGCCGTAGTTACCCGCGCCGTAGCTGCCGCCGATAATCACAGTAAATTTAGGTACATTGGCGCAAGAAACCGCGGTCACCATTTTAGCGCCGTGTTTGGCTATGCCTTCGTGTTCGTACTTTTTACCCACCATAAAGCCGGTGATGTTTTGTAGAAACAGCAGCGGAATTTTGCGTTGGCAGCACAATTCGATAAAGTGCGCGCCTTTTTGCGCCGACTCAGAGAACAGAATGCCGTTGTTGGCGACAATGCCGACTGGGTAGCCGTGAATACGGGCAAAACCGCATACTAAGGTTGCGCCATAGTTGGCTTTAAACTCATCAAAATCAGAATCATCGACGATACGGGCGATCACTTCTTTAACATCAAAGGGCTTTTTCAAGTCGGTGCCGACAATGCCGTACAGTTCGCTAATGTCAAACTTCGGTGGTTTGACAGGACTTAAGAGTGATTTGATTTCTTTTTGATGATTCAGGCGTGATACCGCGCGGCGGGCAAGCTCTAACGCGTGCTCATCGTTTTGGGCTAAATGATCCGCTACGCCGGAAATTTTAGTGTGCACTTCGGCGCCGCCGAGTTCTTCGGCGCTGACTTCTTCACCTGTGGCCGCTTTGACTAATGGCGGACCGGCTAAGAAGATAGTGCCTTGATCTTTTACGATAATCGATTCATCCGCCATGGCCGGCACATAGGCGCCGCCTGCGGTACATAAGCCCATCACCACTGCAATTTGGGGAATGCCCTTAGCGGACATTTGCGCTTGATTGTAAAAGATGCGGCCGAAATGGTCGCGGTCGGGGAAGACTTCATCTTGGCGGGGCAGGTTAGCGCCGCCCGAGTCGACTAAATAGATACAAGGCAAGTGACAACGGCTCGCAATATCTTGGGCGCGTAGATGTTTTTTAACGGTAATTGGGTAGTAAGTACCGCCTTTAACTGTAGCGTCGTTGGCGATGATCATGCACTCAACACCGCTTACACGGCCGATACCAGCGATAATGCCTGCTGCGGGCACTTCTTCGTCATAAACTTCAAACGCCGCAAATTGCGACAGTTCTAAAAAGGGCGAGCCTGCATCAAGCAGCTTTTCAACCCGCTGACGTGGCAGTAATTTACCGCGAGATAAATGGCGCTCTAGCGCCACAGGGCCGCCGCCGAGTTCGATTTTATTGAGTTTAGTTTTAAGATCGGCCACTAGGGCGGCCATATCGTCTGATTTTGCTTTAAATTCATCGCTACGGGCGTTGATACGACTGCTTATTTGCGTCACTTTGATTGTCCTTATAAAGCGGAAACTCGGTATCACCTTGCTCGAATGGGTGGCGCAAACTGTAAGTTACAGTGAGGTGCTACCCATTCACTTGTGAGAGATTATTTAAACTCGCGTTATTTCGACTCATTGAACAGTTCGCGGCCAATCAGCATGCGGCGAATTTCTGATGTGCCGGCGCCGATTTCATACAGCTTGGCATCACGCAGTAAGCGGCCAGTGGCGTATTCGTTGACATAGCCATTGCCGCCTAGCAGTTGAATTGCATCCAGTGCCATTTTGGTGGCGAGTTCTGCGCTATAAAGAATGGCGCCTGCGGCATCTTTACGGGTGGTTTCACCGCGATCGCAGGATTTTGCCACGTTATAGACATAGGATTTGGCGGCATTCATGCCTGTGTACATGTCGGCTAACTTGCCTTGCACTAGTTGGAATTCACCAATCGATTTACCAAATTGCTCACGCTCGTGGATGTAAGGCACAACGATGTCCATACAGGCATTCATGATCCCCAGCGGACCGCCAGACAGTACGACGCGCTCGTAATCGAGGCCGCTCATCAGCACTTTTACGCCGTTATTGAGTCCGCCTAAAATGTTTTCTTCTGGTACTTCTACATCTTCAAACACCAGTTCGCAGGTGTTAGAGCCGCGCATGCCGAGTTTGTCGAGCTTTTGCGCTTGGCTAAAACCTTTCGAATCACGTTCAACGATAAAGGCGGTAATACCGTGTGCGCCTTTGGTTAAGTCGGTTTTCGCGTAAATGACATAGGTGTGTGCATCTGGACCGTTAGTGATCCACATTTTGTTGCCGTTTAAGATGAATCGGTCGCCTTCTTTACGGGCATGTAGCTTCATCGAAACCACGTCAGAACCCGCGTTTGGCTCACTCATGGCCAGCGCGCCAATATGCTCACCGCTCACCAGTTTTGGCAGGTACTTGGCTTTTTGCGCTGCATTACCGTTACGGTTGATTTGATTGACACACAGGTTTGAGTGGGCGCCGTAACTTAGGCCGATAGAAGCGGATGCGCGGGAGATTTCTTCCATTGCGACGACGTGGGCTAGGTAGCCCATGTTTGCGCCGCCGAACTCTTCGGGTACCGTTACTCCGAGCAGTCCCATTCCTCCAAGCACAGGCCAAAGTTCATTGGGAAAGGCATTGTCGTGATCCACTTTCGCAGCAATTGGGGCGATTTCATTCGCGGCAAAATCCTGCACTGCATCGCGCAGCATATCGACGTCTTCGCCTAGGCCAAAATTCAGACTTGTGTAGAGAGAGTTCATTGCTTGTGTCCTTTCAGATGTTCTAATTTCAGATTGTTATAGTTTTTATGATTTTTAGGTGCTTGAGTCTTTTAAATCTTGTACTTAAATCCGTAGTCGTTATCGCCATCAAATTGATTTGATTTTGTGTCAACGGGGATTTAGGCTTTTGCCGTTTTGTTATCTTCTAAGGCTAAACGGCACTGCTGCTCGGCGGAATTGAGTTCCATCAATACGACTTTGATGTCGTCCATTTGCTGTTGTAGTGCGGACTTCTTTTCTTCCACTAGCGCTAGCATGGTATTGAGCTGTGAGGTGCTGCTCTTGTCGGCATCGTATAATTCGAACAAGCGACGGGTTTCTGCCAAAGAAAAGCCCAAGCGTTTACCGCGAAGAATGAGCTTGAGACGTACCCTGTCTTTGAGGCTATAAATACGGGTTTGGCCGCGGCGTTTAGGTTTAAGCAAACCTTGGTCTTCGTAAAAACGAATACTACGAGTAGTGATATCAAACTCTTTTGAGAGATCACTGATCGAGTAAGTCGTTTGTGGTGTGTTCGTTGCGCTCATTCATGCACCCTAAATAATCAGTTTTAAGCAAGATATATGAAGTTTACGTAAAGGTAAAGATTTTGGCTTTTATTCTGTTGGCAAAAAAGTGTCAATCCCAATTGCCATAAGCCTGTGCAGCGAGATTAAAACGTATGCTTTAAATTAGTGTTCTCACATAAAACCACAAATATCTTCTGGTTATAGGCTAACGTCTAATAGTGGGCTTTAGACCTCCTTGCTAATAATAGAAGCAGGAAGGGGTAGTTATTGCGGCTGACGATGTGAGTCGCAGTCCTGATTGGAGGACATATGTTGACCGAACAGCAAAATGCATCTGTAGCGCAAGCCACAAATCAAAAACAGAACCAACAAAAACATCAAGCGTTGCACCAAGCATCCTTGCTTAATAAAGCCGAATTCTGGGGAGAAGCGGCGAAAACGCTCGATTGGATTAAGCCGGCGCAAACTGTGCTCGATGAATCGCAGGCGCCGTTTTATCATTGGTTCGCCGATGGTGAGATGAACACTTGTTATAACGCCGTTGATCGCCATGTGCTGGCTGGACGTGGTGATCAAGTGGCTATCCAATATGTGAGCCCTGTTACTGATACTGAATACGGCATTAGCTACGGGGAGTTACAGGCTCAAGTGAGCCGACTCGCGGGCTTTATGCAATCTATTGGTATAGGGAAGGGCGACCGTGTGGTGATTTATATGCCTATGGTGCCTGAAACCGCCTTCGCTATGCTGGCCTGTGCCCGCATAGGTGCGATTCATTCGGTGGTTTTTGGTGGCTTTGCTGCCAATGAGCTCGCGACTCGGATCAATGATGCTAAGCCTAAATTGGTCTTGTCGGCATCTTGCGGCATTGAGCCTTCGGGCGTGATCCCTTACAAGCCTCTGTTAGATAAAGCGTTAGCTCAGTCAGTGCATCAGGTTAATCACTGCCTAATTTTGAATCGTAGCCAGTATCAGGCCGATTTACTTGAGGGTCGTGACTTAGATTGGCAAGCCGCATTAGCAACTGCACCTAAGGCCGATTGTGTCGCCCTCAAGGCTACCGATCCCTTGTATGTGCTTTATACCTCTGGCACCACGGGTCAGCCTAAAGGTGTGGTACGCGATAATGGTGGCCATGCCGTGGCCCTGGCTTGGTCGATGCAGCATATTTACGATATTCAAGCGGGTGATGTGTTTTGGGCGGCGTCCGATGTGGGTTGGGTTGTGGGTCATTCTTACATTGTGTATGGGCCACTGCTGGTGGGCGCCACCACCTTAATGTATGAAGGCAAACCTGTGGGAACGCCAGATCCCGGCGCATTTTGGCGCACGATTGCCAAATATAAGGTCAAAAGCTTCTTCACCGCGCCGACGGCCATTCGCGCAATCAAGCGTGAAGATCCTGATGGTGAATATCTACAAGGTGTTGATTTAGCTTGTCTTAAAAATGTGTTTTTGGCGGGGGAGCGTTGCGATCCCGATACCTTAGTTTGGGCACACACTAAGCTCGCTAAACCTGTTATTGATCACTGGTGGCAAACCGAAACGGGCTGGCCTGTCGCAGCAAATTTGATGGGCACAGCGCCAGTTACCATTAAACCAGGTTCGCCAGCTTTACCTGTGCCGGGTTATGCGGTTGAAGTGCTGGACGAATTAGGTGAGCAAGTTGCGGCCAATACTTCGGGTAATGTGGTGATTAAATTGCCTCTACCGCCGGGGACATTGACGACACTGTGGCAAAATGATCAACGCTATCAAGATAGTTACTTGTCTATGTATCCGGGTTACTACTTAACTGGCGATGCGGGTTATACCGATGAAGACGGCTATCTCTACATTATGAGTCGTATCGATGACATCATAAACGTGGCGGGGCACAGGCTATCGACGGGACGCTTCGAAGAAGTGTTATGCCAACACCCTGATGTGGCCGAAGCCGCGGTAATTGGGGTAGATGATGCGCTTAAGGGCCAAGTTCCTCTCGGATTAGTGGTACTTAAGAAAGGCGTGACGATCAGTGATGAAGAGCTGCATAAACAGTTAATTACACTGGTACGCCAAGAAATTGGTCCCGTCGCCTCCTTTAGGTTAGTGAGTGCGATTCAAAAATTACCTAAAACGCGCTCGGGTAAAATTTTACGCGGTACTATGCGAAAAATTGCCGATAATCAGCAATATACTGCGCCAGCGACCATAGAAGATCCACAGACCTTAGAGTTAGTGCATACCGCGCTCACTCGCATGGGTTATGCCGATGCCTTAGTGTAAGAAATAGAGCGTAAAGGCTTTTATAGAAAGAGTGTAAAGGTCTTATAGAGAGTTGAAATATCAAGGCGATAGTAAACTGACCAAGCTTGCTATCACCTTTTTGCGCATGGCATTTCTTATTTCGGCAAAATCAAAGATTGAAATTTTCACCTCAAATTTGCTAGTCTTGCATTCTCATCACGCACAGTTATCACGTAAAATCATCACCTACAGTTTTACTGTAATCAAATGGCTTAGGGACGACCCTAAATACGCCTAATTTAACATGGGGACGACCCCTTTATGGGAGTTCACTATGAGTTGGTTCTTATTAGTTCTTGCGGGGTTATTTGAAATTGGTTGGGCTATAGGGCTTAAATATACCGACGGTTTTACGCGTTTGTGGCCAAGTATCTTTACAGTAGCGTCGATGGCAGTGAGTGTGTTGCTACTAGGACTCGCGGTTAAGCATTTGCCTATTGGTACGGCTTACGGCGTGTGGGTCGGCATTGGTGCTATGGGTACGGCGATTGCGGGAATTATCCTCTTAGGAGAAGGCGTTAGCTTACTTAAAATCGCCAGTTTGATATTGATCTTACTGGGTGTTTTAGGGCTTAAACTTGCTCATTAATTGACGGTTCTACTAGGGCGTGTTGACGTTTTGAGATTAAATTTTGTTCGCTTTGGCAAGCTCGTGATCACGAAACGAGGAGTGACGTGTAGTTATTCTACTCAAATGACGAGTGACAAAGAGCAAGAGCTTGCCAGACGAACCCTTCGGGCAGCGTTTGGCTAGCGTTTCTGCTGCGTTATCGCCCGTTTATGTAGAATAACTACACTGCACGGGCTTTGCCTTGCATAAAAGCCAGCCAACTCGCTGCAAAAACAACCCTGAAACGTCAACACGCCCTAGATAAAATGAGACCTAAACGATTGGTACTTTCGGCACAATCGAAATTGCCAATCGTATGTCTCTGGTAATTAAGTTACAAAGATCGGTATAATTACCCCTCAAAATTGGTTAGCTCTAACCTCTGTGACCCGTGGGAATAATATAATGCAAAACCACAGCAATCTTAATGATATCGGCGTAATTGGCCTTGGTGTTATGGGTAAAAACCTTGCGCTAAACATCGCAGATAACCAATATCACGTCAGCGCGTTTGACCTCGATCCTGTTAAAGTTAATGGTGTTATACAGCAAGAAAAACAGGAACGTGCTGGACTCGAATCTCGCATTCTTGGCTGTGCTAATCTTACCGAAATGTTAGCCAGTCTCACAAAACCCCGTATTCTTGTGCTTTCTGTTCCTGCTGGTGCCCCCGTCGATGGTGTCTGTAGTGCTTTGATTTCTGCCGGAATTGAGTCCGACGATATTGTCATCGACACAGGTAACAGCCTATGGACTGACACTGTTGAGCGTGAAGCGCGATACAAAGGGCAATTTGTATTTTTCAGCTCTGCAGTTTCGGGCGGCGAAGTCGGTGCGCGTTTCGGCCCCTCACTTATGCCTAGCGGCGATATCGATGCATGGCATCACGTGGCACCTATTTGGAAAGCGATTGCCGCTAAGGTTGATGCCAAAACTGGGCTACCTATCGAACGCTTTGAGCCGGGTAATCCCGTGACAGAAGGCGAGCCATGCACGACTTATATTGGCCCCGCGGGTGCTGGCCATTATGTGAAGATGGTGCATAACGGTATTGAATACGCTGACATGCAGTTGATTTGCGAAGCCTATCAAATGCTGCATGACGGTTTAGGCATGAGCGCTGCAGAAGTGGGCGATGTGTTTGAACGCTGGAACAAAGGTAGTTTAAACAGCTATTTGATGGGGATCAGTGCCGAAGTCTTAAAACAAGCCGATCCATTAACGGGTAAACCGCTGGTGGAAATGATCTTAGATAAAGCGGGCCAAAAAGGCACGGGTTTGTGGACGGCCGTGAGCAGTTTACAAATTGGCTGTCCCGCGCCGACGATTGCTGAAGCTGTGTATGCGCGCGCCGTAAGTACCCAAAAATCCTTACGTCTACAACTCAGCCAGAAATTGGCTGGGCCAAATGCACCTGTTATCGATGACGCACAAAAAGCACTGTTGATTGAAGCCCTTGAAAGCGCGTTATATTGCGCGAAAGTGTGTTGTTACGCCCAAGGCTTCCAGTTGATGGCGATGACGGCTCATGAACAAAAATGGCAGTTAGACTTTGCTGAAATTGCAAAAATTTGGCGTGCGGGTTGTATTATTCGCGCGACTTTCTTGCAATCAATCACTCAAGCCTATGAAGACAAATCTGATCTTAGCAATCTGTTGATGGCGGACAGTTTTGCGTCTGCCTTGTCTGAAAAGCAAGGCCTATGGCGTACCGCAGTCGCGACTGCGGTGATGCAAGGCATTCCAGCACCTTGTATTAGCTCGGCTCTGGCGTATTACGACAGTTACCGCTGCGAAACATTACCAGCAAACTTGCTCCAAGGTCAGCGTGACTTTTTCGGTTCCCATACATTTGAGCGTATCGATACCCCTGCTGGCGAGAAATATCACTTAGATTGGAGTGCCAAAGAGCGCACCTTGGCTAAGGTTTAAGCCTAAGGTTTAGCCTGTTATTGAAATGAAAGACGCCCCTTATCGAGGGGCATTTTTGTTTATGGCCGATGACTTTATAAGGGCATATAACTTAGTTACTTCACCTTATTTAAAGCCACTAAAACCAAACCTGAAGCTTGAAGTCTTAAGCATTCAGCTCAGATGAAAAGGCGATCAGCTTTTGCCAGAGTGCTTTGGCGACGGGGCCTAAAGGTGAGTGGGGTTTTCGCATCACATAGTAATCGAGTTGAATGTTGTTTTGCCTTTCACGCAGATCCAGTGCAATCAACGCGCCCTGTTTGAGTGAATCTTCAATCATATAGTGCGGCAGTTTGCCCCAGCCCATACCACTTTGAATAAGCATTTTTTTGGTGTAAAAATCATTAACATACCAACGTCGTTGCCCCGCCTGTACCCCAAACTCAATATTCGCAGTGCCTGAGCCCGTATCTTGGATCACTATTTGGTATTCATTAACGAGCTCTCGTGCGTAGGTCAGTGTTGGATGACGCTCAAGCATGCGCGGCGCGGCAACATCGAGAAGGCTACCGGAAAAAAGATAGGCTAATTCTAAATGGCTCGAACGTATGGGTTCAATTCCGCCCGCAGAGATGATGATTTCAGCTTTATCTTGATTCAGCGCTTCGAGTGCACCAGTTAAAAACTCTTGTTTGAGAATAATTTGGGTATAGGGAAACTCATTTTGAGTCAGCTCTAAAATCGGCAAAATTCGAGCGAGATTAAAGGAGGCTTCAAAAGCTAAGGTGATGCTTGCTTCGTTACCTTTGGCTAAATGCTTCGCTACTTGCTTCATTTCTTGCGCTTCATTCAGTACCCGCAGGGTATGTTGCAGCAGTTTTCGACCTTGCTCAGTGATAGCGAGTCGATAACCTTCGCGATTAAACAGGATAAGATCGAGTTGGGATTCTAACTGTTTGATACTTTGGCTAATGGCGGGTTGGGTTTTATGTAGCTTGTCACTAGCAGCTTTGAGTGAGCCCGCCTCAGCCACGGTTTTAAACATCAGCAGTTGGTCTAAGGTCACTGGGATTGCTCGCAAGTCGTAAATTATTAGTTTATGAGATATTAGATTTTATTCCATATTTATTTATCTTTTATCGGCTCATAATCGATTCCATTCTCGCTCGTCGTCTGCGAATTTATACCCAAGACTGACGGCAAATATCACGTTTAATGGGGTGTGTGCGATGCGATTTTCAAACTTATGTAATACCAAGGGTTCAAGTATCAATGGCTTAGTTGCAGAGGTTGATACACAGAAGTTATTCCTTTGTGCCAATACACTCAATCGCGCCGCTGCAACCGTCACATTGGCGATGAGCATAGTGTTTTTCATCTCGGGATTTGCCAAGTTATTTGGCGTGTCTATGTTCCATGTTCCGTTCACATTAATGAATCTTCCCACTGGTTTTGGTTATTTTATTGGTTTGATGGAAGTGATTGGCGCCCTTGGATTGTGTCTACGTGACTACCGAGTGCTATCGGCGAGCGGTTTACTGGCGATTATGCTGGGGGCGATTTATTTCCACTTTAACTATGAAGCGCCGATTAATGCACTGCCGGCATTGAGCTTATCGGCAGGACTCTTTCTGATTATTAAACTGGATGAAATTATTGAGCGTTTAGTGCGATTTCAGCGGCAGTTGGTGCAGAGTCGTTCCGCATTTTAAGCATGCATTGAAGTGTTGTGTAGAACAGTGAGTTAAGTGAGAAATGCTGAGTTTAAAGCCAGTAGTACAGATATAAGTTAATCAACACGAGAGGATTATGATGCAAGTTAACGCGAGTCGTATGCCTGTGCTATTTGTGCCCCATGGTGGTGGCCCTATGCCTTTGCTCAATGATGTTAATCATAGGGAGTTGCGTGCATTTTTAACTTCAGTAACAGCGCCAATGCCAACTCCGAAGGCGATTGTGTTGATCACTGCCCATTGGGAAGAATCTGTGGTGACTTTGTCGAGTAGCCCAAAGCCAAGTATTTTGTATGATTACTATGGATTTCCACCTGAGGCTTATCAGCTGACATATCCTGCACCCGGTGAGCCAGAATTAGCCGCACAGATTGCGAATATGCTAGCGGATAAGGGCATCGCCGCCCGCTTAGATAGCGAACGCGCATTCGATCACGGTACCTTTGTACCACTTAAGTTGATGTATCCTGAGGCGAATATTCCCGTGGTGCAGATGTCGTTAGTCCACAGCCTCGATCCTAAAACCCATATAGCGATTGGGGAGGCTTTAGCGCCGCTGCGGGACCAAGGGGGGTTGATCGTGGGGTCTGGCATGTCGTTTCACAATATGCGGGCATTTTTCTCAAGCGATCTCACAGTGCAAAGACGCAGTGCAGAATTTGATTATTGGTTGACGCAAACTTTAACGGCAAGTGTTAGTTCTGCCGAGGTAAAAACAGCGTTAACTCATTGGCAATCAGCCCCTGAAGCGCGTTTTAGTCATCCGCGGGAAGAGCATTTATTACCGCTACATGTGTGTTTTGGTGCAGGCCATAATGGTTCATCCCATGCCGAACGCAACTTTAATGGTATTTTGTTAAACACTTTGATCTCTGGTTATATCTGGCAATAAATGGAGGGTAGGATTTCCCTCGTCGATAATAAGCCAAATTGGAGTCGTGCTGCGGCCAATAAAAAAGGTTCGTATCTATCGAAGATATGAACCTTTTTATATTCAGCATTGAGCTGTGGTGTAGCATTAGCTTAGCGGATTTACTCTTATGCGGTAAACACTAAACCTACGCTAAACAAGGTACTGAAAATCATGGTTAACTTAGCTGTGCGGCCGAGTAACGGATTTAAGGCTTCACCAGAAACTGCATAAAAATCGCTACTGAGTTTGCGGGCAATAAGCAGAGATAATCCCGCAAGTAGTACTGGTAAGCCGGGTAAAATACCGAATAAAAAGCCAGCGATGACTAAGCCAAAGGGCAAATAGATTAAAGCTTGATAAAGCACTTTTGCCTGAGCTTCGCCAATACGTACCGCTAGAGTATGCTTGCCCGCTTGGGTGTCGGTACGGATATCGCGAGTGTTATTCACCAACATAATCGCAGCGTTGAATAAGCCAATTGCACAGCCTAATAACCAAGCATTAATAGTCGTATCGCCCGCCTGCAAATAATAACTGCCCACCACTGCAACTAAGCCAAAAAAGACAAATGCCGCGACTTCACCGAGCCCATGGGAGGCGAGGGGATAGGGGCCACCACTGTAGCCAAGAGCACCTAAAATAGCGGCTGCGGCGAGAATGGCGATGGGCCAGCCTCCGTGCCAAATCAGATATGATCCCACGGCAAGCGCCATTAAGAGACATAATATCATGGCATTGCGAACGCTTGTTGGTGAAATTAAACCACTTTGAGTCACGCGAACGGGCCCTAAGCGCTCGTCTGTATCTATGCCGTTTTTAAAATCAAAATAGTCGTTAGCGAGGTTGACGGCGATTTGTAATAAGACAGCACACAACATTGAAGTGGCAGCGATTAACCAGCTGTAACTCTCAAGATGCAGGGCGAGAATGTTGCCTATCAGTAGGGGACCTATGGCCGCGGGTAGCGTACGGGGTCTTATTGCTAAAATCCAAGGATTCATGGCGTCCAGTCGTTATTGGTAAATGGAAATGGTACCGAGCAAGGGCTCAATTAGCGCATAGCATAACAAGATTTAACACGAAAGTGAGCACTATCTAATAAACGCATTTAACAGAGTTTGAATTGGCGCACATATGTTCACTGATGCAGGATGAGATTTGTCGTTAAGTTCAAAGAAAATCAAAAAAGTCTGTGTTTCCATAGTTAATGTTTATGGAGGCTTTGTGCTGTCCATGACATAGGCATAACGCTAAATACTCTGTTTAGTAGATAGCATAGGCGGTTGCTACCCTATGCTCGTTATTTTTTGCCGCTACAACAATGCCGATAAGGACATATTTGGATGCGTTTTGACAATCAGGTGGCATTAGTCACTGGGGCTGCGGCTGGGTTAGGTCGAGCGTATGCCATCATGTTGGCTGAACGGGGGGCAAAAGTGATACTCGTCGACCAGCCGTTATCGTCTTATGAGTCAATTTCCACCGACGGCGCTCAGACGAGCCAAGCTAACTTAGAATTAATGCAGACCTATTGCAGCATTATTAAACTCGGTGGAGATTGCATTTATTTTGTGCTTGATGTGAGTCAGCGAAATGAAGTGAATAGCATGATTGAAGAGGTGATCCTACGCTGGCATCGCATTGATATCTTGATTAATAACGCGGGCGTTTATGGTGCTTGTCCCTTTGAGCACATTAAACTTGAGCAGTGGCAACGGCAATTGGATGTCGATCTCAATGGCAGCTTTTATCTCACTCAAGCTGTTTGGCCTTATATGCAACAACAGCATTTTGGCCGGATAATGATGACAACGGGAGCCTCGGCCTTGTTCGGTGACTTGCACCAAGTTGGTTTTAGTGCAAGCAAGATGGCGCTGGTCGGCATGGTGAATAGCTTATCATTAGAAGGTGAAATCCATAATATTCGAGTCAATAGTTTATGCCCTCAGGCCGTAACTGCGATGACGGCCAAACATTTAGCGAGTGCGATTCAGCCGCTATTTTCCTTTGAATCATTAACTGCTACTACGGCTTTCTTGGTGAGTGAACAGGCGCCAAATGGTCAACATCTACTCGCCGGAGCGGGCAGTGTTAGCCACGGCATGTTTGTCGAATTTCAGCCTATGTATTTTAATGAAGGTCTTTTTACGCCAGATAACCTCGCGCAGCAGTGGCCACAGTTACACCAATCCTTCCCCGTGACTTTGCACTCCTGTGGAGAGGATAAAGTGTTGTCTTGGTCTAAGTTAAGTGCGCTAGAACATCACATTAAAATCGATTGATTCATCATGCTTGTATTTGAACTAAGCCTGCATCTATAGCGATTTAAATGCAGTAAATGGCCGTAGATGCTAACCACAATAAACAACATGATAATCCAGCGTGCCTCGTTTAATTCCTCACCGTTGGAGTGATGATTTGATTGTGAATAATCGATAGAAGACTGGTCAGCCTAAGGCTAACTGAGTTACCCTTTAAGATTAATTGCTAATTACGCAGTAGGATCCCATGAGTCAGGTATTAGACGATCTTTTATCATTACTTTCCCTTGAGCAAATTGAAATTGGCCTCTTTCGTGGTCAAAGCCAAGATCTGGGTTTTGGGCATGTGTTTGGTGGTCAAGTGATGGGCCAAGCACTGAGCGCCGCAAAACAGACAGTAGCTGCTGAGCGTAAGATCCATTCATTACACTCCTACTTTTTACGTGCAGGTGACGAGAAGTTGCCGATTGTTTACGAAGTAGAAAATATGCGTGATGGCGGTAGTTTTAGCGCTCGTCGGGTTAGTGCTATTCAAAAAGGTCGCCCTATTTTTCATATGACCTGCTCCTTCCAAGAACCTGAGGAAGGCTTTAGTCATCAAGCCGCTATGCCGCAAGTGCCCGGACCTGAAGGTTTGTTGAATCAGCAGGAATTGGCGCTGACGATGCGGGATAAAGTACCGCCGAGCATACTTGAAAAGTTTATGGCCGATGCGCCAATTGAGATGCGATTGGTCAATCCACTACACCCTTTTGCGCCTAAAGAAACCGAGCCGTACCGTTATGTTTGGATGAGGGCTAATGGTCCTATGCCAAATGATGCCCATATCCATGAATATTTACTCGCCTATGCCTCAGACTTTAACTTTTTAGTCACGGCAGCTCAGCCCCACGGTGTATCCTTCTTAAGTCCTGGGGTACGAATGGCGACGATCGACCATGCGATGTGGTTCCACCGCCCGATTAATATGGGAGAGTGGTTGCTTTACAGTATCGATAGCCCTAATGCTAGCGGTGGCAGAGGTTACGTCAGAGGGCAGTTTTTCAATCAACAAGGCGAGTTAGTGGCTTCTTCTACCCAAGAAGGCCTGATACGCATGGTAAAAGGACGTTAGTATGTATCTGAAAATAAAATCGTTTATATTGTTCTCTCTCATGGCTGTCTTGCTCAATGGCTGCGTGACTGTAACACCTGAACAACCGATTATCATCAATGGCGCAGCTGGCTATCTAGAGAAGATCCCATTACCTCAAGGCTGCCAAATCATTATTGCCATTATTGATTTGAATACTCCAGGTGTCGTCGTCGCACAAAAAACCTTCAATATCGCCAGAGCACCTGTGCCATTTAAATTTACACTGCCCGCTAAATCGATCGATAAAAGTATCCAATATGGCGTAGTGGCGATGATCAAGTTTCAAGACCAAGTGATCTTCCAAACCTATGACAGGTTCCCAGTTATCAATAATGATAAGTTCACGACAGAAGTGTTAATGAAGGCGGTGATGGCGAATTAACCACTGGCCACAACTGCAATAATATTGTTTTTATATTGATGAAGATTTTGCCCTTTCAATTCGATATTGAAAGGGCTTTTTTGTGGTCAATAATCCGCTTGCTATGCTGTAAATGTGAGATTAAGTATTAATTTGCTCTATACAGGATTAAGAATATTAATGCATAAGTTAGTTAATTTTTATAAGGGGTATCATTTTGTAAAATATTATACAAATACAAAATGCATACAATTTATTAATTTAATGTTTCATTTTTGATTCTTTATTGTTTTATTTGGGGTCTTTTGTGTTTATTTTGTAACTAATGATATTTATAAAAAAGAGTATTTATTTACGGGGATTTATTCTGTTTAACCTAATGCTATTTTTGAGATGACACTTAAGTGTTGAGTTTAACTCTATGATTTAATTTGTATTATTTGTTTTTATCGATTTTTACACTACGAATTATCGTTGGGGCATAAAACAGTCTGATAAAGGTTCTATGGATTTATTTTAACAAGGTATGAGGTCGTTCATCATTTACTGAGTTACGTTCTGTTAATTTGCTGTTTTAATTTGTATCATCGCGTGTTACAAATTGTCGCGATAAAACTCAGTGATCATCATCACAGTAAATTGAATGGTTATTCATAAAAAATGTCAGTTACGGGTGATGTTTTTGGTTGCTGCAGCGTTTTCATGCCATCCAAACCTGAGTTTTATAAATCATACAACTTATAAGAATTAGGGAAGTCACAATGAAAACTAAAATAGCATTAGCAGTGTCTATGGCACTGTTATCGTCGGCGGCAAATGCACAAACCGTATTATCACCTACGGGTGAAACCTTGCAGTTAGATATTCCAAGTGAATTACAAGTCACTTCATTACGCGGTAACGCTGCCGGAGCTGAGGTTAAGTTTGTACCAGAAGCAGATTTAGGTGAGGGTGAATATACTTATATCGTTCGTTTACGCGATAGTTCGGTTGCTAATTACCAAGGAACTATTCCAGGATTAAAAGCGACTAGTTCACAAAGAGTGCAGGTAAACGGTACTTCAAAAGTTGCTGTGAACGGTAAACTTGATGCTTCTAAAGCTGAAGTCAAAAGTTATGTTAGTTATTTGAAAGTAAAACAGAACCGATTTTTAGCTAACGCGAGTGCGGCTATTGGCACCAATCTGCAACCATTAACGACATATCAGTATGCGTTAAACGGTATGGCGGTTCGCATGACTCAAGCTCAAGCGAAGAAAATGGCTCAGTTACCTGAGGTTGCGTTTGTTGAGCGCGAGCGTATGGAGCAAATGGAAACCGATGTCAGTCAAGCGCTTATCGGTTCTCCTAATGTATGGGATGGCAGCGCGACGGGCACGAAAGCCATGGGGGAAGGCGTGATCGTCGGTATTATCGACTCAGGTATTAACTCAGATCATGCTTCATTCGCTGATGTTGGCCAAGATGGCTATGACCACACAAACCCATTAGGTCAAGGCATCTATATTGGTGATTGTAAAACTGATTTCGCGAGCATGTGTAATGACAAGTTGATTGGAGTTCGCAGTTACTCTGAGATAACAAATAACTACGACGATGCAAAAGTGTTTGGTGACACCCCTCCAGCTAAAAATGGTGAGGATTACGGTGGGCATGGTACTCACGTTGCGAGTACCGCAGCAGGTAACATCCTAGTGAATGTGCCTTATGTGCAAGGTGAAACAGGTAAGTTAGAAAGCGATGGCATTGCGACAGGCCTTGAATTTAAACAAATCTCAGGTGTTGCACCACATGCAAACATTATAGCTTATCAAATTTGTAATCCGGGTAATGCGGGCGACACTTATTCTGGCTGCCCGACCGCACCGATTTTAAAAGCCTTAGATGATGCGATTAAAGATGGCGTCGATGTGCTGAACTTTTCTATCAGTGGTGGTGGAAACCCGTGGAATAGTGCGACGGAACAAGGTTTTTTAGCCGCGCGTAATGCGGGGATTTTTGCTGCAGTGGCTGCGGGTAACACACGTGCTGCGACAAGCACGAGCCCTGCGATTAATCAAACACCTTACTCTACGCCTAAAAATGCACCTTGGTATACTTCGGTCGCTAACTCGACTCATAACCGTGACATAGTACGCGCCGTGGAATTTAATGGTAAAAACTATCATTACACTGCTGGTTCTGGTCCGGTTCAAACTGAAGTGCTCAAAGGTGTGCCCCTTTATGCTGGCGCAATCGATGCGACCAATTTTGAAGCCTGTAAACCGTTCCCAGCCGATGCCTTTAAAGACAAGATCGCCGTTTTAAGACGCGGTGTTTGCTCATTCGATATCAAAGTGGCCGCCGCAATGGCCGCTGGCGCTAAGGGTGTGATTGTTTTCAATAGAGATGGTGAAAATAATGCGCGTCTGACTATGTCGGGGCTGGATAAATTGAATATTCCAGCGGTATTTATTGGTGATATTGATGGCTTAGAATTGATTGCTGCTATGGCGGCAAATCCTGCTCTTGAAATCACGCTGTCTCCAACCCCTAAAGTTGCCAGTAAAGAAGCGGATGTTTTATCTGCCAGTTCATTGATTGGACCTAATCTGACTAACGATGTACTCGTACCCTATGTCGCTGCACCGGGCAGTGACATCTACGCAGCTTATTCCGACCAACAATTCGGCCATGATGAAACAGGTACAGATCCTGCTGATTTCACTTTGATGTCAGGTACTTCAATGGCGAGTCCTCACGTTGCCGGTGCTGGTGCGTTACTTAAATCGCTGCATAAGGATTGGACGCCAGACAACATTCGTTCTGCGCTAATGATGACGTCAACGACAGCCCAAGCCATGAAAAAAGCCGATGGTAAAACCGTTGCTGATCCGTTTGACGTAGGAGCCGGTCGTATTCGTGTTGATTTAGCGGCAAAAACGGGCTTAGTGATGGATGAAAGTGCCTTAAACTACGAGATTGCTAATCCTTCGACAGGTGGCGATCCACGTAAGCTAAACATTCCAAGCATGGCTGATTCACGTTGTATCGATACTTGTACTTGGACACGTACTGTTACTGCAACGGCTGATGGTAGCTGGACTGCAAAAGGCGTTTCCGCAACGGATAAATTCGCGTTAACTGTGACGCCAGAAAGCTTTAATCTCAAAAAAGGTGAAAGCCAAACGATTACAGTGACTGCGGATGTGACTGACGTCGGTGCAAGTTGGGGCTTTGGTAACTTAGTATTAACGTCCGATACTTTCCCAACGGCTAATATGCCGATCGTAGCTAAGATAGCTAAACGCGATTTACCTGCTTTGGTTAATGTTTCAGCCTCACGTGATGCCGATGAACGCAATTTGGCGCACTTGAAAGCGGTTGATCTACCGGGTGTTGCGGCGACAGTGACTGCACTTAAATTAAGCGCTACTTATGAATCAAGTGTGAAACAGGATTCAAATACCGATAGTGCATTTGATGATTTGGCCGATGGCGTAAAAGTATTTAGCTTTAATGTTGAAGATAAAGCTTTATATTTCAATGCATCAATCGGTAATACAACCTCTCCTGACTTAGACATGTTTGTGATACTCGATAAGAAAGACGGTAGCAAGCTTTCTATAGCGGCATCTTCTGCGTTTGGCGGTTCAAAGGAAAGTGTATCCATTAAGAACCCAGTGAAGGGTGAGTATATTGTCGTTGTACAAAACTATCAGGCATCTGCAGCCGATGCGGATGATGCCTTTAGTTTGAAACAAGTAACCTTATACGATGAAGCGGGTGATAACTTAACTGCAAATCTTACGGGTGATCATAAAGATTTCAATGTCAACTTAGCATGGAAACAAGCGATGCTAGTGGGAGATGCTGGCATAGCTATGCTGACGCTGACCACCACTGATGACAAAGTCGCACCTGTTAAAATTCCGGTCGTATTTGAGCGCGTTAGTGATGACGTATTACCTCCTCTAGGCAGTACTGTTTCTGGTGAATTAACACCTGGCACCGCTAAAGTGATGAAGACACGTATTGAAGCGAACAAAACGCAAGAAACCCGTGTTTACACCCTAGAGGCGTTATTACCAGAAGGTCACGAAGTGGCTAATATTAGCCATCAAGGCGCACAAGTGGGCAATAAGATCACTTGGACTATCGAAATGGCCTCAGCTGCTGCGGCATTAGATGTCACCTTTGACTTAGTGCCACGTAAGGCGAGTCAAGGCAACATAGTGGCATTGACCAACAAAGTGAATAACGACTCGGCTGAAATCTTGAAGCAGGAGTATCAATTTGATGTTCCAGAAGTGGCGCCAGTAGCTGTGATTGAAGCTCCTGCCACTGTCCAAGAAGGTAAACCTTTGTTCATCGATGCGAGCAAGTCGTCGGATGCCAACAATGATCCTTTGACCTACAAATGGACTCAGTTAGGGGGCGCCAGCTTTAACTTTGACGCTAATGCGGCCAAGCTTAATCTCGTTGCACCAAACGTGAGTGGCTCTGCTCAGACGGTTTCATTCCAACTGACAGTGTCTGATAACCACGGCAATAAAGATTCAAGTGTTGTGTCTGTATCTGTGACTGAAACACCAGCCAAGAAAGATGATGGTGGTGCCTTAGGTTGGTTAAGCTTGTTGTTGCTACCTTTTGCTTTTGGTCGTCGTAAACAAGGCTAAACCCTCAGAGTAAAATCGGAAGGTTTAATGGTAAGAGTGAAGGGCTGATATTGATATCAGCCCTTTTTGTATTTGCTGGTTTGGGTTAGCGATTTGACATTAAAAAATCGACAAAGGCGCGGTCTGCTTGGCTGACGGGGCGCTGCTTTTTCCATGCAATATGGAGGTTTAAAAATACCGGTGGATCGAAGGGTTTGGCTAAAATGTCATCTTTTGAGCTTATCGCCATCTCAAGTACACTGGTGATCCCAAATCCTTGGGAAACAATCTGTTTAATCAGATTAATAAGATTGGTCTCGAAGGCAATATTGGGCTTTTTGCCTAATTCTTTGGCTTGAGAGAGTATCCACTCACGGTGGAAATAACCTGTTTTGAACATCACTAATTCATGGTCGAAAAAGTCATGTAGACTCACAGCGCTATGTTCTGCTAAAGGGTGTTCAGCACCCATGGCGATCACCATTTGCTCACGGATCAACAGCTGACTATCAAATTCGGGTTGTAGGTCTTGGGCGGTAATGATCGCAATATCCACTTCTTCCTGTTGCAACATGCGCAGTGCATCCCGCGTCCCGCCTTCAAACAGTGATAGTTTCAACTCGGGGTATTTATGCCGAAAAGCCATTAAGCGCGAGGGGAGATAGAAAGAACCCAGCATGCCCGGCACGGCAATGCGGACCTCTCCCGAGGTGAGATTGGCCATGGCGCGGATTTGCGCTTCGGCCTGCTTAACTTGTTTTAGGATCAAAGTGGCGTGTTGATGCAGGACTATACCTTCGGCCGTGAGTGTGAGCAGTTTATCATTCTTGTTGCTCGTACGATTGACTAAGGTGACGCCGAGTGCGACCTCTAAGCGCTTGATACTTTGACTTAACGCGGGCTGAGCCATATTCAGTTTCTTGGCTGCGGCGGTAAAGCTGCCGGTATTGGCAAGGGCATCTAAATGTTTGAGTTGGCGAATATCCATTAATCGGGCTCGTACTATTTTATCAGTGGCAAGAAGTGTACTTTTGGTGCGCTATTTCTATAACAAAAATCAATGATTACGATAGAAATTATCTATTATTGTTATGTTATGCCCAGTGATAATCTTTGTCTATCCTATGAGTGATACTTGGTCGAGGCTCCCGTGCAAGCCGTATTAGATACTATGATTGACAATAAACAGCGTGACACCCGATTGATGTGGGCGCTCTGCGTCGCTTCAGTGGTGGTCTATATCAACTTGTATTTAATGCAAGGCATGTTGCCGCTGATTGCGGAACATTTTGCGGTATCAGGCTCTAAAGCAACCTTGATCCTGTCGGTGACCAGTTTTTCCTTAGCCTTTTCATTGCTCTTGTATGCGGTACTGTCAGATCGTATCGGTCGACACACTCCAATTATTGTCAGCTTGTGGTTATTGGCATTGTCTAACTTACTATTAATCTGGGCGCCGGATTTTAATGGATTAGTGCTAGTGCGATTGCTACAAGGTGCATTACTCGCTGCCGTACCTGCGATTGCCATGGCATACTTTAAGGAGCAATTATCACCGAGCACTATGCTGAAAGCCGCAGGTATTTATATTATGGCTAACAGTATTGGCGGGATTGTTGGACGTCTGCTCGGTGGTTTAATGTCGCAGTTTTTATCTTGGCAAGAATCTATGTGGTTGCTGTTTCTAGTGACGTTAGCGGGGGTGGCTTTAGTGAACTATTTGCTGCCTTCACTTGCCGATGCGCAGTCGATGTCCCCCAGTAACACTGAGCCTTCCTTATCAAAACGCGCCCGTTTAGCGCAAGATCTTCATGGCTTTAGTCATCATCTCACCGATGCGCAAATGCGTTTGGTCTACGCGATTGGCGGCTTGACCTTTATGATGATGGTGAATCAATTTAGCTTTATTCAACTGCATTTGATGGCTCCACCCTATGAATGGAGTCGTTTCCAAGCCACCTTGATTTTCCTGTGTTATTCCAGCGGCACTATTGCGTCATATTTTACTGCGAAATGGCTCGCCAAATTTGGCCAACATAAGTTGTATCAGTGGTCTTGGTGCGTGATGTTGCTCGGCAGTTTACTGACCCTGTTTGATACCACTTTGACCATTAGCTTAGGTTTTTTAATGACCGCCTGTGGGTTCTTCCTTACCCACAGTTGCTGTAATTCCTTTGTTGCAATGCGGGCCAGTCGTGATCGAGCTAAGGCGACGTCACTCTATTTATGTTGTTATTACTTAGGTGCTGCGATTGGCGGCCCTTATTTGATGATGTTTTGGCATGAGGCACAGTGGCGAGGTGTGGTGATGGGATCGTTAACCTTATTAGCTTTGATCGCCTTAGCAATCACCCGTTTGCATTACCATCAAACTCATGTCAAACGGGCTTTAGTCTAAAGCTTAAATATGTCCTTTAGTCATCGGAATTAATGTACTGTTTGCGGTCTAAATCGTATTTACGCATTTTGTCGTAGAGGGTTTTGCGGGGCAGTTCTAGCTGCTCCATGGTCTGCTTAATACTGCCCTTGTTGTGGCTAAGTGCTTCTTCAATCAGTACCCGTTCAAAAAACTCTACCCTTTGTAGCAGGGACATACTCGAGTGCAGGCTTGGAGTATTGCCTAACGTGCCAGCAAAGGCGGCTTCTCCGCCCAGCAGCACAAAGCGTTCGGCGAGATTACGTAACTCACGCACATTGCCTGGCCAGTCGTGGGAAGTCAGTATCGCGTTTTGCTCCGCATTTAAGGCAATAAGCGCTTTGTGATAGCGTGCCGATGCGACGCGGGCAAAGTGTAAAAAGAGTAACGGAATATCTTCACGGCGATCTCTCAGGGGAGGGATGGGCACAGTCACCAGATTTAAGCGATACAACAAGTCTTGGCGAAATTCCCCGGTGTCACACAGACCTTTTAAATCGACTTTTGTAGCCGCAATCACGCGAATATCTAAGTTGATGCTCTTGTTAGAACCTAAACGTTCAACCTTACGATCTTCAAGCACTCGCAGCAGTTTTACTTGCAGCGACAGTGGCGTACTTTCAATTTCATCTAAAAATAACGTGCCACCATTGGCATATTCAAATTTGCCAATGCGCATCTTATCGACGCCAGTAAAGGCCCCCGCTTCGGCGCCAAAGAGTTCACTTTCAATCAGGTTTTCGGGGATTGCACCACAGTTTATGGCGACAAAGTTGGCTTGGCTGCGGCTACTGTGGTCGTGTAAATAGCGGGCAACAAGTTCTTTACCTGTACCGGTTTCGCCTTCAATTAACACATCCGCAGGCGTATCTATCACTTGCGTTATGATGTGGCGCATACGGTTGATGCCGACACTGTTACCCAAAATACGAGGGCCCGGTACGCTTTGGCTTTCGAGATCCTTTTTAAGCTTGCGGTTCTCTAAGGTCAGACTGCGTTTTTCTAAGGCGCGTTTAACCACATCGAGTATATGTTCGTTATTAAAGGGTTTTTCGAGAAAGTCGTAGGCGCCTTGTTTTAACGCATTGACTGCCATGGCAATATCACCAAAACCAGTGAGTAGGACAACGGGGAGATCGGGATCTTGCAGACGGATTTGTTGCATTAAGCTGATGCCGTCTAATTGTGGCATGTTGACATCCGATATCACCATTCCCGCCCAATCTTTATGCAGCAACTTAGCGATACCTTTGGGTTCTGTGGTGGCGAGCGCCTTAATGCCCTCCAGTTCAAATAGTTGCACGAGAACTGTGCCTATGTGCGGCTCATCGTCGATGATGAGAACAGAATAATCTTGAATTGAATTGGGCACACTCATAAAACTAACGTTCCTCGAGCAAGTAAATAGGTAAAATAATCTGGAAAATAGCGCCACCCTCTTCGGCATTGGCAACGTTAATTTGGCCTTGCATGGATTCGATAATACGTTGTGAAATCGATAAGCCTAGCCCCAATCCGTGGCGCTCGTTAGTGGTAAAGTAGGGTTCGAAGATTTTCTCCATTTGGCTTTCACGTACACCCGGGCCTGAATCTTGGATACTGATGCAAAACTTATCTTCACTGGTCACGCGGATAACCAATTGGCGTTTAACTGATTGTTGCATAGCGACAATGGCGTTGCTCATAATGTTGACAAACACTTGTTGTAATCTAACCTTATCGCCCCAAACCTGATAGTTGCCGTTGGGTAATTGTACATCGAGTTCAACACCCTGTTTATCAATTGCAGGTTGAACTATGGTCAGGGCTTGCTTGATACAGCGGCCAATATCGGTTGCGCTATCAGCGCCTTGGCTCTTGCGGGTAAAGCTTTTAAATTGCCCAACAATATCGGCTAATCTGTCGGTAAGTTCAATAATAATCTTGATATTATCCAGTGCCTTATCTTGCATATCACGGGCGAGAAAAGTTTGGGTATTTTGGGCATAGCTTCGAAGTGCCGCGAGTGGTTGATTGAGTTCATGGTTAATACTGGCGGATAAACTGCCTATCACTGTCAGTTTTGCCGCTTGGATCAGCTCATCTTGAGTATCTTTGAGTTGATTGTTGGCCTGCTGTAAGTCCTGAGTGCGTTCTTCAACTCGCTGTTCTAATAGGCTTTGCGCTAGTTGCATTCGGTGTAGATTGCGACGGCGCTCGGCGTTAAATAGGATGCTGAGTGCCAGCAAAAGATAAATACTGGCTGACAGTAACATCAGTGCGGGCAAAGAGGTCAGTAAAGGTTTGATTGGCGCTAAGATGTGTACTCGCCAGCCTGCTTTAGCCATTGATTGGTGGATGTCCATGTATTGTTCATGGTCTGTACCCGTTTGCAGTTGGTAAAGCATAGCTTGACTACCACTTTCATAGGGCGGCTTCATCAACAACTCTCCTATGGGACGTTCTGCATAGCGTTTTGAGGCATTAAGGGCATATTGCTTGGCTTGGGTAAGCGGGGTTAGTGACTTTAACCGCCATTCATCGATACTGGAAATAAAGACGATATCCTCAGGATCACTGATAAGGAACTGATACTGACCCGCAATCGCGATACTGGTACTTTGTTGCTCTATGTCGGCAATATTAACTTTGACTATGATGGCCCCAAGTATGCCTTTACCACCTTGTTGATAAATAGGGTAAGAGAAATAAAATCCGCGCTTATCTGAGCTGGTACCCACTGCGTAATAACGGCCTAGATTGCCCGAGATAGCATCTGTGTAATAGGGTCTAAAGGAGTAGTCCTTGCCAATAAAGGAAAAACTTTGTTGCCAGTTACTGGCGGCAATGGCGATACCTAAGGCATCGATCAGATAGATATCGGATGCTTCGGTGACATGCTGAATTTCTTCGAGATATAAATTAAGCTCTTGGACTTTATCAGGATTCTGCTGGTCGTTCAGGACATTGGCGAGCATTGGGTTAGTCGAGAGCACGTGGGGAATACTTTCGTAGCGTGATAGTGCACCATCGAGAAAACTGACTAATTCCTTTAGTTGTTTCTCCGATTGCTTTTGGATCTCGATTTTACCTTGATGCAAATGCACCCAGTAGGTCAGTTTGAGGGTTGCAAATAGGCCTGCAAGTAACACAACGGTCAGAAAGAGGCGTTTCTTGGCCTTAGGCGTCATGGGCAACATGGTGGTTATCCTGATAAAGCAACGGGATCAATAACTGATACTGCGCATAATAAAACAAAGCGAGCCTGACTAGGCTCGCTTAAAATCTATCTGTAATCAAGGGGTAATCTCACAACCTTGAATTGCAGACTAATATCCACGCATCGAATCCAACCATTCAGGTAAGAAGAGTGAAATCTGTGGTACGTAAGTAATCAGGGCTAAGAAGGCTAGCATCACGAGTAACCAAGGTAGAACCGACTGAATCACCCAACCAATACTGCGTCCCGTGATCCCAGCGGTGACAAAGAGATTGAGTCCCACAGGCGGCGTTAGCATACCGATCTCCATGTTCACGACCATTATGATACCTAAGTGAATAGGATCTATGCCTAATTGCGTTGCAATAGGGAACAGAATTGGCGCCATAATGAGTACAATCGCCGATGGCTCCATAAAGTTACCGGCAGCAAGCAACAGTAAGTTAACGATGATCAGGAATCCCCAGGCGGGTAAACCCATGCTAACAATATACTCAGCAATAATGTGAGGGATACGTTCTGTGGTTAATACATGCGCAAATAGCATAGCGTTAGCTATGATAAACAGCAGCATGATACTGACCTTGGCACCATCGCGCACAACATGACGTATGTCTTTGTCGATAGGCGTTTTAATCAGTCCTAAGAACATATGGCCTAAGTTACGCGCAGTTGCTTTGGCTAAGTTTTCACCTTGATTACGCCATGCCACGTCTTTTAATGGCCCGATATCACGGTAGCCAAATACTGCAATAAGGTAAGCATATACACAAGCCACAGCTGATGCTTCGGTTGGGCTCGCAACGCCACCATAGATAGAGCCTAATACGATAAAGATGAGTGCTAATCCACCCATTGCCTTGGCACTTGAAATCCCCAGTTGTTTAACGCCAGGAAAAGGACGTGAGGGCAAGTTTTTAAAGCGGGCAACGATATAAATGACGATCATCAATATAAATCCCATCATTAAACCTGGGATTAAGCCTGCCATAAACATTTTTGCAGCCGATACTTCCGTTGCTGCGGCATACACTAACATGACGATTGAAGGTGGGATCAAAATCCCGAGAGTGCCAGAGGTCGTGATCACGCCTGCAGCAAATTTTTCGGGATAACCTGCTTTTACCATGCCGACTATGACGATAGAACCAATTGCCGCAACAGTCGCAGGAGATGAACCAGAAACCGCAGCAAACAGCATACACGCCATAACGGATGCCATTGCTAATCCACCACGGACATGTCCAATACTGTCCATGGCAAAATCGATAATCCGTCTAGCGACACCACCCGTTGATAGGAAGGCGGATGACAGAATAAAGAAGGGGATAGCGAGTAAAGTGTAATGCTCTGATGAAGACTCATACAGCTTGAGTGCAACTGAAGCTAAGGAGTCATTCGAGAACAATAAAATCGTCAGCATGCTGGAAAAACCTAATGCGATAGCGATAGGCATACCGAGAAACATACATACGAATAGGGCGGTAAATAGGGTTGCAATAGCCATTATTTAGCCTCCTTTTGGTCAGAGACTGGATCTACTTTAGCGTTTTTAGCGCTCTCATCGATTAAATGCATACTTTCTTTCGCTTCATCGGCAAATTGGAAGCCTGAGACTTGGTCACGCAGAATGGCGATAAAGAGTTCGACGAAACGCCAAGTCAACATAAAAAAGCCAATAATTAAAATACTTTGAGATAACCAAATCGGTATTGCGCCATCTTCAATATCGATTTTTAAAGTGTTCCAAGCAAAATCTGGATCGAGGCTTTTTAATATAAATTGTGGGAAATGTATGTCTTCCATAGGCAAACCGATTTGATACATCTGGCTTAAGTAATCCCAACTGCCTTTTAAAAAGAGTCCGCAATAGACGATACAAACAAAGGCGGTAATAAGAGATACTATCTTTTTAGCCTTTGGCGCTAAATTTTTAACAAACGCATCGACACCAATATGGGCACCGACTTTAACCCCATAGGACATACCAAATAACACAAACCAACCGCAAAAGGTTAATGTAAGTTCTTGGATCCAAAGAAAACCCGTGTTGAAGAAGAAGCGAGCGACGACTTCTGAAAACACTAACAGCGTCATCAGAGTGATCAATAAATTGAGCACACCTTCTTCAATATAACCAAATATTCGCGATATCACAGCCATAATCCCCTCGCTGAAATGGTCGCCTAAGCTCGGTTGAGCTTAGGCGACTATCATCATTATTATTTATTTGCAGCTACAGCAGCATCAATCACATCTTTACCGATTTGATCTTCAAACTTAGCCCAAACAGGTTTCATTACCTCAACCCATTTTTGACGTTCAGCAGGAGACAGAGTCACTAACTGTGAACGTTTAGAATCAAGGATTAACTTTTTGTCTTCATTGTCTTTTTCAGCGGCAATCTTGTTACCTAATGCGATAGATTCGTCTAAAGCTTCTTTGATGATCTTACGTTTGTCAGCAGGTAGACCTTTCCAGAAAGTGTCAGAGGTCACGACCATATAGTCGAGAACACCGTGATTACTTTCAGTGATTTGGCTTTGCACTTCATAGAACTTTTGTGAATAAGTATTTGACCAAGTGTTTTCTTGACCATCGATAGCGCGGGTTTGAAGTAGGGTAAATACTTCAGAGAAAGGTTTTTTCACAGGGATTGCACCAACAGCATCAAACTGGGCTGCTAGAACATCAGATGCCATAACGCGGAATTTTAAGCCTTTTGCATCAGCAGGATTTTTAAGTGGTGTATTAGAGGAGAACTGTTTCATACCATTGTGTAAATAACCCAGACCGACAATCCCTTTACGGCTCATGGAGTTCAGTAATGTTTGACCAGCTTCACCTTGTTGGAAACGGTTCACGGCATCCATATCATTGAATAGGAAAGGTAAATCGAATATTTGTAGACGTTTAGTGTAACGCTCAAACTTTGAGAGTGAAGGCGCGACAAATTGTACGTCGTTTAACAGCAGTGCCGCTAGTTCGTTGTTATCCCCAAATAACTGTGAGCTAGGAAATACACTGACTTTGTATTCACCTGGTAAACGTTGTTCAACGAGTTCTTTAAATTTAAGTGCCATTTGGCCTTTAGGTGTGTTTTCTGCCACTACGTGTGAAAACTTAATTTCAATCGGTTCTGCAAATACGTTAAAACTGGTCGCAAATACGGAGGCAACAGCGAGCATTTTGACTAAGGTTTTGAGTGGACGGGTCAATCCAGTTTGTTGATTCAATATCATCTTGAGTTCCTTTTTCTGTTGTTAGGATTTGTCCTCAGTCTTGGTTAGTTTGTTACCAAGTTTGAGTAGGAATACAGCCTTGATTTCCCTGAGGTCTGTCTTACTAAAGGCAAATACCACGCCAACTTACACTGGCTTCTGTAAGTGTTTGGTTACTAAAGTGTAGTTCATTTGATGTTTGTCACACTTTTAGTTTGGTGGGTGAGATCTCGCTCACAGTGATTTTGTGTTTGGGTGGAAACCCACCCATAGTGAAGATCGGCCCCAAATTGACGGCTTTTGTCGTTGCAGATAAATTAAACAAACTTAGTTATTTTGAGATCAAAAAAAGCCGTAAAAGTATGCGATATAACGACAAATACTGTGGTGGGCTGCTTTAGGAGAAGAAGTGTAGGTGAGATGTGAAGTCTATGGAGGTTAAGTCGATAGCTATCGTAGTCAATCAAGACACAATTCATTTGATGCTGTTAGTCATCCTCTAAAAGAATACGTTTAAGGATAGCATCGCTAGGTAACAAGGCTAAATGGCCTTGTTCATCAAAGTACCAACCGGTAATAAAGCCTTTTTGGCGCATGCTGACGAGATTATGCATGACTTCCCGCGCTTCTTTTAGAGCCGTTTGCTCATCGCAGGCGTGGGTATGCTTTAAATAAGTGGCGATATTGGCAAGAGAAGCGGATTGACTGACGCTGGCCATAATGTTGATCTCCAAAAATGCTAAAGCAGAATGAAATCAGGCTGAGTGTCGATAGTGCTTAGTATTTAACGAAATATAAAATGCCGAATAGCATAACTTATCACTCGCTGATTGAGATCAAGCATAGTTGAGTAAGCGCGTGGGTAAAGTTTATTGGGGGAGATATATGGTGGTCGCTACTGGGCTCGAACCAGTGACCCCCTCCTTGTAAGGGAGGTGCTCTCCCAGCTGAGCTAAGCGACCTGGGATATAAC